>CANHQR010000014.1 GCA_947462815.1 Pseudobdellovibrionaceae bacterium | reverse complement strand
TCTCAAACTTCCTACGAGTGACTCGACTTTGGGTTTGGGATTTTTGCTATTTTGGGTACGTTTGCGGGATTGAGGTGTTCAGTGTCGAAATCCATCAAGTTCTCGACGAATTCAAAGCAATTGGCGTGTGACTTTCAAGCTTGCGTGAGAACATCGCTCAAGGCTGTGGCGGCTTCGCATCTGATGGCCGCGATGCTTCTCGGGATCACCGTAAGCGGCTGTACGGCAAAAAAGGGCGATGAATCTAAGGTTCGTATTGACCTTCCCAATTGGCAGGAGTTGCAAACAAAGTCCGCCGAACAATTCGTGGCGCATCAGAAACAAGCCCTTGAAAAGTCAACTCAAGGAACATCTCCCAAAGCAGGGAAAAGTGCGGCCACCAAGTCGGATTTGAGCGCGCAAAGTTTGGCCGCGGCTTTGACTGCCGACATGCAAGTGACGCGCGTCATGATCAACATGAGCGGCGCCGGACTACCATCGAAAATCATCAAGGTTTGGGATGCCCATGATCGAACGGGTTTGACTCCACCCGAGTCATTCGAATTTGCTGTCGCAAAGGGCGTCAGCGTCTTGACCCAAGTCATGATCATCGTTGAGCCTGCAGATGGCGGGGGAATGTCCATTTACTACGGCGATCAACTCAAGACATTCACCAACTCGACGGAAGATGTGAACATCACCGTGAACACAATTGGCGGTGGCTTTCAAAGTGAAGGTCGCATTTACGGTCGCTACCTCTTTAGCGATGGTACGGGCCCCTCCGGCGAACTCGGTATTCATTACCGACCACCGGACGGCAAACCCGAAATGGTCCTGGACACCACGCCAATTTATAATGGTTATTTTCAGAGCTTCATCACCGCGAGTTCGAACTTCTCTTATCGAATCTTTCGAGGCCCCGATGCGGGATTTACGCTTTTCGAAGATGTGAATGCGACTTCAGCGAGCCTCTCGGCAGTTGGACAAGACCAAACTCTCTACGCCTTTGTGCCGCAGGGCTATCGCACGAAAGAGGGTGGTGGGCTCGGCATCGCGCTTGAAACACACGCGATTACCGGATTCTTCGGCCCCGGAGCGACGAGTGCGACTCATAGAGCTTGTTATGACTCGAACACAGGATCGATCAGCTACCGCTATCTCGACTCGGGCGGAACCACAGCGATCACCTGGAGTCCCAACTCGACGACGTCAACGCATGCTCGAATTATCCGCGGTGGACGAGCCTCAGGAAGTTGCACATCGTTTAGCGAGAATGTGACGAAGTTCACTTTGAACAAAGATCGAATCGGCGACTCAGCACCCTATTACGGTGCATTTCAAACGACCACCGCCACTTCAGGATCGATTTTGGATATCACCGTGAGTGGCGCCTCCGCGACGATCAGTTGGAACTATTTGCCCGGAGTTGTCGCACCTGCCGCACAACCTCTAGAAGGCCTGAGTGGTGTTCGCCTCCTCAGTCGAATCAATGATGCCAACTCAATCTCATACTCCCACACACCAACCTGTGGCGAACTCATCGAGGTCGGATTCCAAGAGCGGACAACGATTCCGGCTGGGTCAGACACAACACCAACGGAGTCGATTTCCGTTACCCTGAATGCCGCTGAGCAAGCCGCAGCTAGCTCAGATGATTTAGAAATTGCACTGTGCCCTTACAACGACAATGTGGCGGGGTATCTGCCGGGACCGATCACCAACAAGTTCAATGAAGGCGGCAGTGGCGGCGGCTGTCAGTTCTGTTTGCCGCAAGCGACGCAGATTAAGTTAACGCGAGCCGATCACACCACCACGTCGGCATCAGCTCCCTTGGCTTTGCGAGACAACACCTGCGTGGGCGTTTGGTTGAAGGCCGAAACTGCTGGCGGCCAGCCTGGGTCTCTTTACAGCTCAGTGAACTTAACCGCGTCCAGTGGATTACTGCTTTCCAATTCATCGAACTGCATGGGATCGGGCGCGTCTTTGAGCGTTTATCCGAATCAATCCATCGGCTATTTCTATGTTCATTCTTTCTCGTCCGTGGGCTCCGGAACGGTCACAGCTTCAACCGGCTCAAGCGCGGTTACGGGTTCGTCTCTTTACATCGCACATACTTCGGGCTCCGACACCCCCGATCAGTACCGAGTCCATGGTCCTACCGATTCAACGATCTACGCTCACAGTTGTTATCCGGTCGCCGTACAGACTTACTCCTCGGCGAACAACTATGCGACGATGTCCTCCGCAGGTTCCGAATCTATTTTTCTTCCAACCTTGACGGCGTCCAGCCAACCGGTCCAATGGTGGAGTGATCCGAGTTGCACAAGCGGCTCGCCTATGTCGAGTGTCTATCTCTATGGAAGTGGAGGCTCGGGAACTCCGATGACCACCACGCATCTCTACATGAAGTACACCGGCACAGCGTCCTCGGGATCTGAAACTCTGGTCTTCTCGAACTCCTCAGGCTCCAACTTGCCTGCGCAATCCAATCTCACCTTCAACGTGGCGCAACCCGGAGCACCGTCCTTTTTCCAATTCAGTATCGCGAGCAACATACCATCCGAGTCTTGCCAATTCAGTGAACTTCTTTTGGTCGATAGTTCGGGAAGACCAACGATTTCGGGATCGAGTTTTTCTCCGACCTTCACATTGTCGCGAAGCGGATCGAGTGCAGATGGATTTTATCCGACCTGGGATAGCACTTGTACTTCGAGCTCTGCGACTTTGATGTTGAGCTTTAGTCCCTCTGAGTCTCGAATGCGAAGAAGTTTCAAGTTTACGGGCTCCAGCGGTTCACTCACCGTCAACATTTCCGGGTTGCCAGCTGGAGTTTCGGCGAGCCCCTACAACTTTACGATCTCGGGAGCCTCAGCGGCCTACGTACTCGCTTATGTCGCGGGACAAACACCTACAGTATCGGGTAGTTGTGCCTGGTATCAAGGCAACATCGGAAACTATGCGAACAACTCACAGATTTCACTCCAACTCAAAGCCGTCACTGCTAGCAATAACCTGGTGACAGACTTCAACATTACGAACCTGTCGTTGAGTTCCGGCGGGATTGGTTTACGTACGAACTCTTCTACCGGAGGATCATTGACGGGCTGCTCGACTCCAACGTGGTCGGGAGGCATGGCGAATATAAACTGCACGATCAGCGAAACCTTGAGCAGCTCAACAATCGCCACCAGTTTTATGATTATAACCGGTGGAAGCGGCTCGCCCTTCAATTGGGCGTACAATAGCGGGGGAAATGTCGGGATCGACACATCACTTTCAACGGGCTTCGAACGTACGTTTGTGACGGCTTCATCCGTGGCCCTCGATGGTACTTCTGCAACATGCCAACCTGTGCTGGCGCCGCTTGGAATTTGGGACGGCGGAACAGGTGCAAGGTATACAGGACCATCAGCCGGAGCGACCTCAACGACATTTTCTGCGGGCTCAGTTTCGGTCTATCAGAACCAGGACTGTACAGTATTACTCAGCAGTATCAGCTACGCCCCAGGTGAATCTGACAAGGTGGTGTATTTGACTGGATCTTCGACAATGACATGGGCGCCCATCATGATCTCGGATGCTTCGGGCAATTTCGTTGTGACGGGCTCAAGCGCGTCACCGATAGTTACAACGGAATCCTCGGCGAATTTAACGGGCACTGCCGCATCAGGCTACCAGTTGGTTGCTCTACCTCGGGTCAAAGGTGGTTCCTGTGTGCCGATGCTGATTTACGCTCGAAACTCCTACGGCTACGCTAGGCCTTTCGCGTCGGACACACTGACTTTCGACACATCTTATGGGCATTGGTTCAGTAACAACCGATGTTCGGGAGCCCCTGTGACCTCAGTCGCCACGACCGCGGGCCAAAGAAGTCAGGTCATCTACTACAAACCGTATTCATCGGGCGCGTCTTATAGTGTCAACTTCGACAGTGGATCTTCGTGGACCGGCTCCACGACTCTTTGGGTCGACCCGTGATCGAAGAGGGGTCCGCTCAAGCGGCCCGCCCTCTGCCACGCAGCAGAATCGATCAAGATTTGTTCAAAGCCTAGGCTTTCCAGAGCATTTACTCGAACTTGTGTTGCCCCTAAGGGGCGACGCCTTTATTGTTTCGACACCTTAACAAATTGTCCTCCAAAACGGGGAGTGCGCATATGTCGAGCACAGGCTTCAAGGGCGGTTTCGAACTCATCTCGCAACACGGTGAACACGAGCAGGTTGTCTTTTGTCACAATAAGGATGTGGGTCTCAAGGCCATCATCGCGATCCACAACACCACCTTGGGCCCAGCTCTCGGCGGCACGCGTATGTGGGCTTACAAAACTGAAGAAGAGGCCCTGATCGACGTGCTTCGTCTTTCCAAAGGCATGACCTACAAGGCGGCGACAGCGGGCTTGAATCTCGGCGGCGGCAAGGCCGTGATCATCGGTGACTCAAAGACGCAGAAAACCGAAGGTCTCTTCCGAGCCTTCGGTCGCTTCGTCAATTCGCTAAATGGTCGCTACATCACAGCTGAAGATGTCGGTACCACGGTTCGCGAGATGGAGTATGTGTTCGCTGAAACCCCTTGGGTGACCGGCATTCCCAAGGCCATCGGCGGCTCGGGTGATCCCAGTCCTTACACAGCCCACGGCGTGTTGATGGGCATCAAGGCTTCCGTGAAGGAGAAGCTCGGCACCGATAGCCTTAAGGGCTTAAGAATTGCAGTCCAGGGCCTCGGCAACGTCGGCTTTCATTTGGTTGAATATCTCGCCAAGGAACAATGCCAACTGGTCATTTCCGATATCGATCAGGACAAAGTGAAGCGGGTGGCCGACATCTACAAGGCTCAAGTTGTCCCGCCGGATCAGATTGCTTCGGCTGAGTGCGATGTTTTTGCACCTTGCGCGCTGGGTGCGGTGGTGAACGATCAAAGCCTCACGAAGTTCAAGACACAAATCATTTGCGGTGGTGCGAACAATCAGTTGGCTGAAGCTCGCCATGGCGATGCGCTTCGCGAACTCGGCATTCTTTATGCGCCTGATTATGTCGCCAATGCCGGCGGTTTGATGAACGTGTTTGTCGAGCTTGAAGGCTACAGCCCGGACCGAGCTTTGGATAAGACCACGCAGGTCTACGACAACCTGATGCGTGTATTCACCATCGCGAAACGCGACCAGATTGGCACGCACACAGCGGCGGATCGAATGGCCGAGGAGCGCATTCAGACCCTCGGAAAAGTGAAGCAGTCCCATATGGGGCTTTCGCATCGCCCCTTCGCCACTCTGCGCGAGATCAAAAACCGATAAGATGAGTTGTTTGCGGCATTTGCCGCAATGCTCCTCGTTGACAGGGCTCGCCTCACCCGCGAGCCTTTTGTTTTGATGATTGGATAGGCCGCAAGGGGCCTCAATCAATGGATGGCGGGTCCTCATGTTCAAGGGAACCAGACACTCGGAACCCGGGACCCGAGACCCGGGAACAAAGACCAGCGACCAGGGAACTTACTGAGGAGATACATCGTGGAGAGAACGCCCAGCTCGACTAATTCCAGCAACACCATGCCTGCAACACCCAAGACCTCGGCGAAGTTCGACAACTCCAAACTCGAAGGCGAATTGGCGGGCATGAACGATCGCGATCGCTTCCAAGAGGTAGCGCTTCGCGCCGCCGAGTGGCTCGGAAAAAATTCTTATGCCGCTAAAGTTCTGGTTGGACTCGCCCTGCTGGCGGGACTTGGCTTTGTCGGCTACCAAAAGTTTCTCGATCGCTCCGAAAAAGCAGCCTTTGAAGCTTTGTATCCCATCGAGTCGGCCTACCAACAAAAGCGCGATGCCTTTGAGCAGGCCGAGGCTCCGCAAATGAACGGGGCAAAGGCAGAAGGCAGCAAAGCTTCAGGTGATTTGAGCAAGGACTATGGTCAGCTCGTCGACGATCTCGCGAAGTTCGCCAACGAGCACTCCAAGACGACAGCGGGCGCTCATGCGGCCCTCATGGCCAGTGAAACATATCTGAAGTATGGCAAAACCGACGAAGCTCAGAAGCTTCTGAGCGGCGTCGTTGGAAGTGTGCGCGCTCAAACTTTGTGGGGCGGGCTCGTCCTTCTCGCTCACGGTAATGTGATGGCGGAAGCTGGGCAGTGTGAAGGTGCTCTGGCGAGCTATCAGAAGCTCCTCGCTGCGGGCGACAGCAAGGCTCCCCACACGCATCTCCAAGGTGAAGCCCAGCTGCGCGCCGGACTTTGCTTTGAGAAGATGGGGCAGAAAGATCGCGCGATTGAAATGTACAAAAAAACGATTGAGCTTAAAGAGCGCGGCGGCGTGGTCGAGCGGGCTCGTACGCTGCTTCGAGCTCTGGAGATCGGCGCGTGAACTTTATTAATTCACGCTGGGCCAAAGGCATCGTTATGGGTTTGGGTGGGCTGGCCTTAGGCTCCAGTCTCGGTTGCTCCAGCCTCTCTGAAAAACTCAGTTTGAGCCACGTGTTGCCCTCGGGTGGTGCGCGCGAGTTCCAACTTGAACCTCGTCTCACTCGCTTCACAGGCGAACAAGAGTTCTTTGGCTATCGTCGTATGCATCGCGCGACGCCTTGGCTTGTCGGAGATGCCGTGATCATCGCCAATGCCATCGATGGCGTCGTGAAATACGACGCCAACACGGGAAGAGAAATCTGGCGATTCAAAGTGGATGGTGGCGTCGAAGGCGGCGTCAGCGTGGCCGAGGAGAGAGTCTACTTTGGCGGCGGCGATGGCAATGTCTTGGCTGTAGATCTAAGGACAGGCAAAGAGCTGTGGCGTTTCGCAGCTCGTGCGGATATTCTCTCCGCGCCGAGTGTCTCCGGCGATCGCGTCTATTTGCAGACAGGCGCCGATGTGGTCGTGGCGCTGGAGCGCGAGTCGGGTAAGTTGGCGTGGCTTTACAATCGTCAGATGACCGGCAACCTTTCGATTCGTTCGACCTCGCAGCCGACCGTCCATCAAGATCGCGTCTATGCGGGCTTTGCTGACGGCTTTGTGGTCTCGCTGCGCGCACGAGATGGGGCCATGCAGTGGGAAAGAAAGCTTGGCAAAGCCTCACGCTTTCGCGACGTCGATGCCACGCCCGTGATTCGAGGCCAACGCCTCTTCACCGCAAGCTTCGACGGCAGTCTCGTCGCGCTCAACCTCGAAAGTGGTGAGGTCTCTTGGCAGGTGGATCTGGGGGGCTACACGCCGGTTCGATTGCATGAGGCCGAAAGCAAGCTCTACTTCTCAACGCATGATGGGCGATTGGTTGAGCTCGACGAGTCCTCCGGCAAAGTCTTGCGCGAACTCAAACTGAAGCGCGGAATGGCAACACGTCCGGCCATTTCGCCGACAGGCAACTTGATGGTGTTTGGCGAAAGTGAAGGGCGGATTCAGCTGGTGAATCTTGAGAACTTTCAGGGCGTCGCCAGCTACGCGACGGGTGAGGGCGTGGTCGGGGAGCCTGTGTTTGATCGTCAACGACAGCAGATTTGGGTGATGAGCCTTGGTGGGAATCTTCTTGCTCTCAAGCTGAACCACAAGAAAGTCGCGGAGAGGTTTCCATGGTCGCGAACTCGCAAGCCCTAAATTTCGAACCCCGAAACTTCCAAGCCAGATCTTGGCATCTCGGTTTGGCTTTGCTTTTCGTTTTCACGGCGAGTGTGGCCTGCGTGCAGCGCCCGTGTCGTGAACCTCGTGCCCCAGAGCTCGATCAAACCAAACGTCCTGGAGAAGCCTCGACGGTGGCCGTCGTGGCGCCCTCGACGGATGATCTCAGTCACCTGCCGGCTCGCGTACGTGTCTTTAAGGCGGACGGAAGCCGTCAGTGCGACCGTAAGCCCGGCATGAGTGTCGAGGTCATGCAGCGCGAACTCGCGGGGATTAGCGTTTACAATCAGGAAAAGAAGCCCGATGGCCTAGCCCGCATTCAACTCTGTGGCTCACCTTCGGGAATGATCAACGTCTATGAAATCGACCGTCAGGCCCTCAAGCAAGCTGAAGAGCGGGGCTTTCGTCGACTGGAGGAGTGAATCATGAAGCTGGATCAAAAAATGGACAGTTCGCAGGGTCACAACTTGACCGATTCTCATCAGGCCATGCTGGAGCTCGATCGCCTTTTACAGCAGTTGACGGCCACTCCCGTCGGGCGTCGACACTTCTTAGCGGCTCTGCCACTTTTGATATCGGCTTGCGCAACAGGTGAGAAGACTCGCTACCGCGAGGGCAGCAATGCCGATCAGCAGATTTCAATTTCCGTCGAAGAGGAAAAGCGCATGACCCAAGAGGCGCTGGTCGAAATGCGCAAAGACTATCCGCCCGTCAAAGATCCGGACCTTCAAGCCTATGTTGCGGGTCTTGGGCAGAAGGTGGTGGCGGCCAATCAACTCGAAGGTCGTCCCTACAATTACAACTTCACCGTCGTCGATGTGGCCTACGTCAACGCCTTTGCGCTTCCTGCGGGAACGATCTTTGTGACGACACCTCTGATCGCTATGGCGGACACCGAAGCGGAGCTCGTGGGCGTCATCGGCCATGAGATTGGCCATGTGAAGGCTCGACATGCAGCTGAACGAATCGATGCCCAGCAGAAGGATAAGACCAGCTGGATGTACGCCGTTGGCGGAGGCTTACTCGGGGGGGCTGCGGGATTCGGTTTGGGCAAGTTGTTGTGCCCACCTAAAGACAACGATTGCATCACCAAAGCCGCGCAACTCGGTGCGGTTGCAGGTGCCGGCGGCGGCTTGCTGGTGCAAAAATATAAGTTCATGGCCAACTCTCGGGAAGATGAGATGGAGGCCGATCGCATAGGCTTTAAGACAGCGGTGCAAGCTGGATATAACCCAGCCGCCGTTGGCGCCTTCTACAACAAACTCCAAAAGATGGAAGAGGAGCGACAGAAGGGTGGCCAAAGTATCTTGGGATCTTTCGCTGACGCTCTGTCGACACACCCGCCAAGCCGCGAACGTGTCGCACAAATGAATGAAATGGCAGGCTCGACTCAGGCTGGACCGAAGTCGGTGACGTCGACAACGCAGTTTGATCGTATGCGATCTAGAGCTTCGGCCATTACGAAAGCCAAGCAGGAGCAGAAAAAGGGTTAAGCATTCGCACAACCATCTCGCCGATGGGCGAACTGGTCCACGGGTGACTCGGCTTGACCTGAAGATTCGGCTTCTTTCAAAAATTTCTGCTCTCGAAGTCGACCAATCGGTCTAAACTGAAGTTGTATGAGAGAGACGCCGCACGCCCCTGGACGCCCGCCCGCAAATCCAGCCCGAGTCATCGGCATGGTGATTGGAACTATGCTGGTTGTGGCTTTGGCGATGTTCGCCTCGTCGCCCATGCGTCGAGATCCTGCCCGGACACCTGCTGGCCTCTCAGGAGGCGGCGCAATTCGTTCTTCGCCCTTGTTTCTCGTTGAAGCGCCGATCTCGTCGACACTTGCGCAAAAGCAAGTGGGCATCCGTGTTCGCTCAGCTCAGAAAGTGCGTATCAATTGGTCTGAGCTTTATGCTCTCAAACCCGGGGAAACCAAAAGTTTCGCTGTGGATTTTGGCCAAGGTCGGATCACTTCCGTTGTGCTGACTAAATCGCGAGCCGAGGTCAACTCGGGCTTACTGACCGGTCACTTCCCTGAGGATGATCGCGGCCAGGCTCGCCTGATGTTTGACACAACAGAAACTGATGAAGCCACTCAGCATATGAGCGCTACCTTTGAATACAAGGGCCGACGCTATCAATTGATGGGGGTCGAAAGAGACCAAGCTTTACTCGTCGAAAACGAGTGACCACTCAAATTCAGATTTTTATTGGCTCGTGCGTGGAGCTCGAGCCGGAGCACTTCGCGGCGGCGCCTGTCGAGTTGTCGCATTCAGCGGTAAATTTTCGCGAATGCGATCAAGGTGATCCGCATTTTCGCAAGCGCGCTCGCGACCGACAATTTTTGCATTCAACTCAAAGAGTCGCTGCCGAATGAGATTGCACTCCTCACAATGAAAGCGCCCCGAGACGGAACTCGGCGCACAAACTTCGCGAAGTCCGTTGCGTAATTGGTCCCACGTTTCTTGAATCCCCGGCGTATGACGACTCAAGAAGCGATGAGCGTCATGGGCTGTAGAGACTCGAGCACAGCGAGCCGTCACATCGCTTCCGCGTCCCATACAGACCGGGGTCTGTTCATTCACAGAACCGAAGAGGAGAGGATTGCAAATGCTCTGATGAGGTCCACAACGGAATCGTCTTTCTCCGACAGAGAATTCTCCGGGCACACGGCATCGTTTATCGTCTGGTCGGCCTGGAACAGGTTCGAGTTCACTGACCACGCCGGCAATCAAGCACTTCACGCCCTGCGTACCCCAGAATTGCCGTCGGAGTTCCGCCTTGGGTTCACAAACCATGGGCACAGGCGCACAGCGATCCACAGGTAATTGACTCGAGCGAAGCTGAGGGAGCTCAATCTCTCCCGTCTGCACTTTTCTTTGCGCATCCTCCGTCAAACAAAACCAAACACCACTGGCCTCATCGTGGTGGGCCAAGCGACCATTCTCTCCGCAAGCGCCGCGCTGAATTTCCATGCTTGAGAACGGACCAAAAACGCCCTCTGGCCAAGCTCGTTGGCGTCGCGCACGCTCGGCCTCGGTGAGTGGTCGATTGACGTCGGTGGGCACAGCGGTCACAGCAGATGGCCCTTGAGCAATCGTCGCAGTTGCAAGAGAAGCAGGGCGAGCAGGTGGAGGGATCGGCGCCACCTCGACCACAGGCTGTGGCACAGGGGCCGTGATAATCGGCGCAGGAGGAGCAACGGGTGCGGGTTCTCGAGGCGGAGAAGTTGAAACTGCCGCGACTGGTGGCTGCAGAGTTGCAGCAGCAATTGGCGGAGGTGCCGAGGCTGGCGCAGGTTGTGGCGGAGGCGGCATTGTAGCTGGAACCGCCACGCGCGGAGCTACAAGAGATACGGGGGGAAGGCCAAGCGCCGTTGTAGGTTGTGCAGCAGGTTGCGCTCTAGTTCCGGCCTCCAAGGCGAGCTGTCGCCAAGCGCGTGCTCGGCCTTCCTCAGCTGTCAGATCGCCATTTGCTTGAGCTGTTCGATCCGTGCCTGGATTGGTCAGCCGACGCTGAGTTCTAAAGAAGCTTCCTTCAAAGCGAGTGCTGTAATCGACGACGACGTCTTCTGTTCGTCGGCCCTCGACCACGTCTCGCTGAAGAGTCTCAATGTTGCGATAGTAGTCGATGATTCGATTCCTTTGAAAATTACGGAGGGTTTGACGCTCTTCTTCACTCCGAACCTCGATCGATAGAGTGCACGAAAAGTTTCCGACGTGAGGCACGAATTCAGCGACTCGTGCTGGTCCGGAGCTCGGCACACATCTCTCGATCGTTTGAAGGGCTCTGTTCAAGTTTTCGCTGGCATATGCCTCAGGAAAACGTGAGACCTGTTTCAGCCACTGCTCAAGGCGCGCCATCATAGTGATTCGAGATTCGCGATCCTGGCCTGTGCCTAAATCGCTGAGACGTGAATCTTTCATCTGCGAAAGCTCAAGGAGTAGTGAGCGAACACCCTCGATATACTCAACCTGACGCTGCGGCGAGAGGCGTGATAGCTCCGAGTAGGTGAGAAGCGTGGGATCTGGGACCGAAGCGACGGGATTCGCGTTGGCGAACATAGTGAGTGATGAGCTGCAAACAAGCCAGAACACGAGCCAGGCCCGCGTGAAACGCCAAAAGGCCCAGGCCCTCCACTGTCTCAAATTGAGATAGTTGATGGAAACCAGCACAAAGTCTTATCGGTCGGGAAACGTCTCCACTTAAGACAAAACATCGATCGAAGCAGCAACTCCACAATCGAGGATTCAGATAAACGTCTTCGGTCTCATTCGTTGTGTGACGGGTGAACGAGCTCGCGTAGGTCTCGAAAGGGGAGCGGGATCGCTTGGGCTCGCCAGAGTCGATCAAAGGCCCTCCAGCCCGCGGGTTCGTTCCCGTTGGCATGCAATAAGATCAAACTGCCGTCACGTGGTCGCTGTCCTTTTGCAAGCCAAGCCTCGCTCCCCAACGCGATCAACCCGTAGTCCCCGATCCGCTGAAGAAGTTGGGCATCGCCGACCAAACCTGGAAAACGGAAAAACACCGAGGGTCTTCCACCCATTTCGATCAACTGCTTCTCGGCAAGAAAGATTTCTCGATAAAGATCCACACCCTCAGTGAGTAAGAAGTTTTCCCTAAGATCCACGCCACGGCGATAGGGATGTGAATAGGAATGATTGATCCATTCGATTTGCAAGCGTCCCTGTAGCTCCAACAGACGAAGCCATCGGAACTCATTTGGATGTCTTTGCAACCATAAGCCTGAGTAAGCCAATCCCATTCTGATGGGCAGCTGACCTGCCTCGTTGATGATGCGTTGAATAGCTTCTCGATCGAAAGGTGCTCGTGAGGGACAAAGATCCGCTGTTAAGAAACTTCCGCGTACCGCAACCAGACTTCGTGTCAAACCGAGATTTAATCGCCCCTGATGTCGATCACCGACCGACAGCGAAGTTTCAAGTGCCTGTCCATAGGGAGTATTGCGCCACATGTTCCGCATCGCCGATTGGCACCGCAAACAAGCTTCCAACTCAAATTGAGTCGTCAAAGTTACCGGGTGAACAGTGAGCAGATACCGCCGTCCTTGCGTCTCTAAACTTCGCAGCGCAATTCGTCGAACATGATCAGCTCCTTCGCAAATCGCCGATACACCTCGATACGACTCCAGACGTCCAGGGAGGGAAGGCGGGAAGGGGCCGAAGCAGGAAGCTTGTTCTTGCCCCCTTATGGATTCCGTCGTGGCGATAGAGCGCCGATGAGGTTGGCTGAGTCGTTCACCTCCGTGCCCATGGGCTTGCGGCAACAAACCAAAATGCGAATTCGCATGCGGAGGATTCAACCTAGGAAACATCGAAGCATCTGTAGGCGAAGAATTTGTCGCCAGATGAGAAGTCGAAGGAAGTCTACTTTGGATTGGATTTTGTCGACCTTGTGTCAGTTGGCTAGGTTGGTGAGAGCTCGAGTCTTCACTCTGTGCCAAGACGAGTTGCGCAGGCAAAATCAAAATCCATAAAACAAATGCCAACACTTTAAGAAAACCCCAGCTCATACCGACAGATTATCTCACCCTTACCATTTGTTCGAGAGATCTCAGGTCGAGGCGCGCCGGCAGTTGCTCGACATTCCCAATAACTTCACCAACACTTAAGTCCATGGTGAGAGATTCGCATTCGATACATTGGGAAAAAATCAAATCTCCAACTCGTGCTGCGATTGAATCCGCCCCCAGCGAGGGGCTTTCACGAGCTGAATTGCTTCATAATCTCTTAAGAGCCGAGATTCTTGAGCGTTGGCCGGATTCGACACTCGAAACATGGGTTATGACGGTCGAACAAAATCAGACCTCAACCAAAGACAAAAATTCCGGCACAGATAAAGCTTCAGGAAAATTTTTGGCTGGACTCAAAGGAGTTCGGCACTGGAATTGGTTTTACTTGACCCATCTTTGGACTGCACCTGAGGCTCGGAAACAGGGGTTCGCACAAAGACTCATTCAAGAACTCATCTCCCGAGCTCGAGAAGAGAATTTGGCGGGAATCTATGTCGACACTTTTGATGCCCAAGAGTTTTATCTCAAACTCGGATTTCAAATGCTCGGCCAGCTGCCAGGATTTCCCGAGGGTGGTGTTCGAAGCTGGCTCTATTTGAAGCTCTGAGAGGCAAATTCAGATCGGCTTTCGATGCCTGCTGATAAGTAATATTATGTTGTTATTTGCTGGGTCTTTCTTGGAGAAGATCGGTCAGATCGAACCTCATTAATCTGAGTTCGAATCTGACCATTTCACCCCAACACGCTCGCGACAAAGTTCAGCGACAACCCAAAGACTGGCGCACACTTTGACCCGGATATCGAAGTCCGCTTCGATCGAACACAGATTCCAACACCTCACCCACATCGCGGTGCTTGGCTCGGGGTGTTTGGGCTGCCTCAACAAAACTCAAGCCTCGCAGGCCTCGCTCCCAGCGCGTTCGCATCGCCAAAGGTGTTGCAGAAACCGCTTGAACCACAGCTCGACCACTTGCACCTCGACCTACAGCGACGTGGAGCGAAATACTCGCTCGACGTTCAAGAATTCCTTGGCCGCTTACAAAGTTTCCGAGCGAATACAAAACAAGCGCTTCGCGCCCATCAGCAGCCGTCAACTTTTGCCAAGGCTGAACGACATGTGGATGTGCGCCGACGACCACATCGGCGCCCGCATCGACCATACGTCGCGCGCCCATGACTTGATGTGCTCGCGGCGAGTGTTCGTATTCCTCGCCCCAATGTGGAGTCACGACGATCAGATCAACGCTCGAGTCTGCACGCAGAGTTTGAAGCTCACGGCTCAATTCCCCGCTCAATTGTCCCCCTCGACTAAAGCAATGCAAAACCTGAGAGCGTCGATTAGGGACACCGTTGGTCATCTCAGCGCAACCCACATAGGCGATGCGTAAGCCCTTCGATGTTACGATGCGATGCCAAGGGCGCGTTGCGCCCACAGATTCTCGCGTACCTGTGAACGGCAGTCCCACGCGGTCCAACTCGCGAATTGTCAAATCTGCACCGATGGCACTTCGATCTAAAGAGTGGTTGTTGGATGTCGATACGATATCGAAGCCCGAGTCTTTTAAGTCATCGGCAAGACGTGATGGGTAGTTAAACAATGGGAAGTCAGAAAACACTTCGCCATCATACTCTTGACGAAACTGGCGTTGCACCTGTCCGGATCGTGTCACACCGGGAGCAATGGGTCCTTCGAGATTTGCATAGGAGATATCAATCTCCGGACCGGTAATCGCCTCTTCGATATCTCTCCATAGCGAGCGGAAACCCGAAGGTTCGGAAAAACCTTGCCGCAGGAGCGGCTCGTGCAAGAGCACATCACCGACAAAACTCAAAATCACCGAGTCACGTGAGTCGCAGGCGGTTGAGAACGCACCTGGGGTGGCGAACGACTGAACGGGTGAGCCAAGTGTGCCTTGAAAGATCGGTCGTGCGGTCGGTGTTGCTGGGCGAACCGCTCGTTTGGGGGTTTGTGCTGAAGTCAGGCTTGGACCAACCAAGACTGCTCCAAGGATGATACCAGACATCCATCCGCGAAGGGGTCGACGAACCGAAGGCCGAACCGCACTTTCCCGGGATCTGTTTTGTAAAGACACTTCTCGCAAAAACATGACATCTCCAAGAGATCGACCCCAAGATCGATCCCGCGAATGCTTGTGCCCACGCGCACCATGAGGTGGGACAATCAGCTTCGAGAGCGGCACCCACAGATTCGTGGTTGTTATGTGACCGACGCCTCGCCATTCAAAGTTCGCGCTCAGCTCAAATCGACGTGGTGCGAACTCATGGGATGCATGAGGGTGAATTTTACCTCGATTGGAAAAATCGCTAGGGATCTGAGGCGACCCCCGATCCGAGGTTTGCGGTCAGGGACGCGCCAAGCAGGTGCACTGGATCTCTCCAGAATCTCGACGAGAGCAAGCCAGAAAAGATCCTTTAGGATAAGCTTGTAAGTCAAAGATGAGTCCATTTCGGCGCAAGATTTGAACTCCAGCCCCTGAGGCAAAACTCCAACGCTCATGGAGTTCTTCTTCGATCATCTCGCCTTGAGACTGGAACAGCTCCAATCCCTCCGCGGTGATTTCGACTCCCTCTAAAGACTGAAGACCCTTCGGAAAGGGCATCACCTCGGGCAAGCGATCTCGTGGATTAACCTTAAAGAGCTTGGGTTTTAGAACTCCCCGCTCGCCTTCGGGAGCCGCTTGCAGGCGCCATTCTTCTCCAGATCGTCGAATCGAAACGTTGACGAGACTGAGCTGACGACGGATCCGCGACGCTTTTTGCTGAGCCAACTCAAGAGGTAGAACCGCCGCCCAGGCCGACTCCATCGTCACAAGCTCGGACTTCAAATCCAACAAGCGGAAGGCATCATCGCCTTGCGTACACTGAGAAATAATCTGTCGAGCCTCTTTTGATATCGGCACTTCCGCAACCTGCTCAGGGATTCGATCGCGAAGCTCCAGAGGCGGTTGGGTCCAGTCATCTTCGCCGGGGATCGGCGTAGGCTGAGGTGAACTGAGAAGCCCGAGTTCAGCCAGTCGCTTTCGCTCTTGTTCGGCTCGGCGATCGAGGCTCTTCCACCCGTAAAGCAGCACGCCAACAATCACCAACATCCCGAGAATTCGGCGCAGGAGTGGCCAATCGTTTTGAAGGCGTCGCAGGCGGCGCATTTCGCGTTTCTCCATGCGCATGCGCTTGAACTCTTCAATCTTCTCGCGATTGCGAATATCCTCTTCGTCCGCCAATTTCGTCTCCTCGACGCACCGTCGATCCCTCCCCTCACGCCGGGTCGGGTTTTCATCATTGTGCGACGATGTTGGGGAGGTGTCGAGTCCCACGCCTCGAACATCTGGCGAGACGTCTGGCGTGGTCGCACTTTACCTTCTGAGATGGGCACGGGCGGGCGTCCCTTCTCGAATTTGGTACCGATGAAACGCGCCAGCCTACAATCAAACAAGCGAACAAGAATCAGATCGCCAGAATCGAATTAATACACCGGACAATTCGCCGCTTTTGCTGAAGGGCCTGCTTGTATTCCCCAACGCATTTCCAAGGTATCGTGAGGGTTATTGCTCAAGCGCTGAGCGACACTGGATCGGTAGACTTGACCCAAAGTCAGGCTTTGTCCGGGGCGAATTTCGACTGGGCAGGCATCGGTTCCTAGATTGGGTTGAAGCGAATTCTGCATGAGAGCGAACTGATCGCGAAGCCTCTGGCTGAGGCCTGAACCTGGTTGAGCCGCACCGGCCTCTTGAAATGCCTGCATCAGATCGTCAAAAGTCCCTTGCAATCGCTTATCACGGCTGGGCGTCGAATAATCATCATACTCCGTGGAGTTCATGCAGCGAGAACCAATTCTCGCATTGTAGGCCACGCCATCGCGCACGGCCTCCACTCGCTCGCGCGCAGCTCGACAAGCTTCATTATAAATACGCGTCACTTTTTGCTCGGCCGTTTCTTGAGTCGTCTGCATGCGCCGCTGGAGCGTTCGAGCCCAAGTCGCTGGTGCGATTGAGTATTGCTCGAGTGAAAATCCCGGAACCTGATGCACAGGTTTAAGAATGTCACTCGGCTGTCGGAAGGCTCGGAAGCCTGCGTTGGTCTCAGGACGTAGGCCATTGGGGAAGGTAAAGCCAAAGGTCGGGTACTCGAATCGCTCGTACATCAGAGTACGAGCCGGACGAGAAGCGAAGACGAGGAATGGGATTCCGGTGTTCGAGAAGTACTTGATCGTCCACGAATGGTGACTGCTTCGATCCGTTAAGAGCAAGCTTCCCGACGCCAAGGCTTGCCGGTTGACCGCTACGGGATAGGTGTCTTGAGGCAGCGAAGCCGTGCTGCCAATATTGAAAATTAAAAATGCAAACTGTCGAACTCGTTGGGCCTCAGGTAAGTGATCCCAACGAGTCATCGACTGCGTCACCAGTTGACCTCGTGAACTTGTGGAGTCCTTCATGGCAAAGGGCAGCTTATGGAGGTAGGAGAAGTACATTCGCATCATGTACACGGCGTCGGCACAATCCAGCTTCACGCCCTGCAAGGGGCCAGGACCGACGAAGATGTCCTTGTTCCAGTCTGACTCCACCCACTGTTGAAATCTTGTCTCCCAAGCGGAACTCCACTGTTCAGTGGCATCCCAGACGGCCGCCTGGCTCGTCTCAGCAAAACACATGGCGATGAGGGTCAAGAGGGCTTTCGCTCGATCTCTAACGGCCGGTCGGGAAGAGCGCATCTTGGTTCTTGGGATTCGAGCGCTCGTTAAAAAGTGAAACATTCTTGGGCTCCTCGATGGGGTCATGTTGAGCAAACGACCTACAGCGAACAAAGATTCAATGGGGGAATCCCCGGAATCCTTATGCGCCTTCGCGTCGCTTCGGGAGGACCTAGCGAAGTTCCCATAAATTGGCGCGAACTTCAGGGTTGCCTTGAAATCCTTGGTCACCGGCATCTCATCGTGTTGGGCCCTTCTTTCCGATTCGCGAAGGTTTTTCCATGCACCCCCATCACCCGCGGCTTGCGCTTCTGGAACCAATGCATTGCAATCTGAGTTGTGTCGCAAATCAGCCTTCGCGATCTTTTGACTTATGCCCTGGGAACTGCCGCCGTGATCGGCGGGGGCGCTTGGATTTACAAAACTAAACTCCGTGAGTCGGGTGTCAGCTTTCTTGTCGATGGTCCGCTCGCCCATCACTCAGTTGAGAATTTCATAAAAGACTCAGCTGAACTCGACGAGTCGTCCTTCATTCATGAAATCCTGCGCCTCATGCGAAGCCATCGACAGGCCCTTGAAATCTTCGTCGATATTCCAGAGGATCAACTTCGTCGGCACCTATCCAACGCCTCCTGGTAAGCCACTCAAACTAGCAGCCCAAACGCGGGCTCAACCCCCGAGTTCCGCTAACTCCGAGTCCCTTCAGCGTTAAGGATAATCTGGACGTGATTGGCTTTGCCAAATCAGCTGGGACTCGGTTGGGTGAAATGCACTTTCAGCGAAAGATTCGCACTCAGGACAGTTGGGCGGTCTCGCGCCTGAAAATCGCCGGCGGCATTCCTTTACCATTCACCAACATGACAGAGCTTGCGCTGGGCTACCATACGGAGTCAGCGAATTTGGGCTGGACCAGGCATCCATTGAATCTGAAATTGGCTCTCGGTGGGTCAAGCGGAGGCGCGGCGGCTTCGGTGGCGGCCGGCATTTGTCCGATTGGATTGGCGACCGACACAGGCGGGTCAATTCGGATTCCCGCGGCAATGTGCGGCCTTTACGGCTATCGACCATCTCGAGGGCGCATTTCTTTAGACGGTGCGCTGATACCGGGCTCCAGCAGTTCAAGAAGGAGCTGAAGCTCGATCTTCCCGATCGATCAGCCTGGCTCGCTTGGTTTGAAAAGCACCGACTCCACCGAGAAAAGCTCGCGACGAACTTTCTATCCTCGCTGCATCCGGACCGACTCCGTGACGGCCGAATTCTCATCCAGCCCGCCCTCCCCTTTCAGACACCGAAGCTCGCCGCTTCCTTGCAAATGCGAGATTATGCGGACCGACTTAGAGCTCTGCATATCATTTCACCTATTCTTCAAGCACCCAGTCTGGTGATCCCTGCACCCAAAACCTACGCTTTAGGATGCGGGATCATGCTGACGGCCGCACCCGGAATGGACGAGCATCTCTTCAATGTCGCCAGCCGCATCAGTCGGATCTGGTCAGACTCATGATGGTGGATTCGGCCGAGATTGAGGCCCCCTGTTCACCCGAGTGAAGCTTCGGACCGACAGCTCGCGCCATATAGCCTGAGCAGACCGGCTCTAACGAGGGTTGGCGCTGATGGATTCTGCCGAGTGCGTCGACAAATGCACTCCACTTCTTGAAAGCGCTCGCCAAACTTGTTCGATTCCATCGCCCGCATGCCCGCTCTGCTTCAGTCCAGGGGCCTCCATCAAGGCAAGAGCGGGCCAAACACTGCGATGCTCAATCTGTGAAGGATGAGACCAACTCACCCACCGCGCGGCCTCGATTTTTTCTGCCACCCGACGAGCCCGTGAGAGATCAGGATGCAGGACATATCCCGCCAAAGCTAAGGGCGATGTATTCGCATACTTCAAGGCCTCGTGCTGATACTTAAACGAAGCGGCCGTGACCCAAGGGCCGGCGAGCTCTTCCTGTTGAAGAGTCGAGCAATTCGTAAGATCGCGAATCAGCGTCGGCTGGACAGCGATCTGACGATCTCCGGTCCCCGTCACCAATCTGCCCGTTTCCGAAAGAGCCATATGAAGCTGAAGATAAAATTGCTCGCGTAGGCGGGGACGCATCACTCGAACTTCGCGATCCTCTTCAAAGCACTTCGCCAGAGCATCTAAGAGTGGCTTGTAAGATGTCTCTTGAATAAAAAGTCTCGAGGGCCGGAAGGGGCCGAGGTTTTGGAAATCGAGCAAGAGGGGCGACAACTTCTTCGCCAACTCCTGCGCATCGAAGCCATCAAAAATCACCAACGGATTTCGACCACTCCCCGAGAAATGAAAACGCTTTCCCGATTCCGCGACCAAAGGAGATATACGCATGGCGACTTCTGTGGAACCAATAAAGACAATCGTGTTGATACCGGGATGTCGGACCATGCTTTCGCCGACAGCATCGCCGGTGGGAGCCTGGCCTCGACCAAAGAGGACGGCGACCAAGGCGGGCGGAACTCCACCGGCTTGCAGACAATGCTGAAATCCTTCAGCTAAAACTCGGGCAATTCGGGGCGTTTGTGAGCTGGGCTTTACGACGACCGCATTCCCGGCAGCCAAGGCTACCCAAACGCGTCGACACAGATGAAACATAGGGTCCGTGGCGCCAAGAATGACGCCGACTGTGCCGACGGGTAAGCTCGCGCGGTGAAGCAGGGGTTCGATTTGCTTGAGACAAATGATCGTCGACAAAAATGAAATTTCCGCGCTTCGCTGGCTCTGACCGGTATCGGCTCGCTGAGCCTCCATGATGAGCACGCGATGGCGATCCATCCACTCCACAAACACCTGAAAACTGCGCAGCCATCTTTCGCGCCGAGCTTCTTCGGGTTCCTTGAGCCAACTGACATTGCTGCGATTGATCGACGCAATCGCTTGGACAACATCGAGAAGCTTCGAGTCAGACACCAAAGCCTCGTCCGTAGACTCACCGAGGGACCGCTGCACGAAAGTTAGGCCGTCTTGGGACGGCTTCCACTCGCCACCTATGAGATTCAAAATAGACTGCATAATGTATTCGTGCCACGCTTCTTCTAGAAATGGAACGCCAACCTGACCGTTCGCTCTCAAGCTCCAACACCCAAGGGGTAGAAGCCGTGGCAAGAACAGCCTCATTGCATGAGCCAACGGCAGAAATTGAATTCATGGCGCTACCCGTCGGTCAGGCGAATCAAGCACCTCTAAAGGCCTCTTCCGAACCCGCGCGATCTGAGACAGAAAATCAAATCCAGCCCGAGTTGGAATCCGAGATGGAAAAGTCCGGAGAGCAACTGCGACTCTTTCAAGTTGAAAACCCGCTTAAACGTCGATTGGATCGCGAGTTTCTCAGAGGAATCCCTCGTTCGCCGGGTGTCTATTGGATGCTCGATGATAAAGGTCAGTTGCTTTACGTCGGCAAAGGGAAGGATCTGAAGGCGCGTCTGAGCTCTTACCGATCCGCGAAGGTCCAAGATGTCTCCAACCGCCTCATGCGCGTTCTTCTCGCCACGGCCGAAATCCGCTACCGCGAAACGCCGAACGAAAAGTCCGCGCTGATCTGCGAGAACGAGCTTCTGCGAATTCTTAAGCCACCTTGCAATCGAGTGGGAACGCAAACCCACAAAAGCGCGTCCTGGATCATTCGCGAAATGCCGAGATCGTGGCGTTTGGAACTCGTTTTTCAACTGCCCGAAGTCAACTCGTCGGACACAACTTCTTCCAAGAGCACAGACAGTGATTACGAGCAACGCCGTCACGAGGTCGGCGCTTTCCGAAATGTAGGTCGCTGCATGAAAGTGCACGGTGCACTTTTGAGGCAAGTCATCGGTTTAACTTCGGGCGAGTTTCAAATCTCCAAACTCCCCGTTTCCCTACTCAAAGGCCCCTCATCCATGCTCGGCCTCTTTGAGGATCGCGATGTTTCAGAGACCCTTGCGGGCGAGCAGGATGAAGAGCGCCGAGCCTTCAACTCAGGGCTTCGCGAATTGACTTGGGCTTTTTTGAGTGGAGTTGAAAACTGGCCAGAGTTTCCGTTTCCAAGCGACAACGAGGACCGATGGTCGCGACAACTTTGGCTTCAAGACCAGCTCGAGTTACGCCAGAGCTTTGAGACAACGCTAGCGCCCTTTCGTCAGCGACGAGTGGCCTGGGGACTTGACGATCTTGCGATCCCCCTCGCCATGCAGGATGACCTTAGGGTCCTGACGGACGAGGTGGCGGAGGCTGTGTCTGTGGACTCGGGGTCGTTGATTCATCCAAGTACTGACGAAGCGCCTCGAGGTTAACTTCCACCCAATACATGTTGTGATCTGAGGCCTGACGCTTTCGCTCCTCCTTGGTCTTGGGAGCCTTCAATAAGTTCCCGAGGCGGTCCCGATGCGGCACAACGCGACTTCGCCGAAGAGCCCTGGCTTCGCTCCAGACGGGAGAAAAGAAAATCGCATCCAGTTGTGATGACTTCGGTGGCGAGCTTGCACCTCTAAAGAAGTGATGTGTGACGCGCTCGGCCTCGGGAACACCCAAAATCTCCATGCCCTCTCGGTATCCCGCCTGCTTGAGCGGTTGGAATTCTGGAGCCGAACGTACATCCGCGTTGAGGTCTCCCATGTAGATTCGCGCTCGAGGCTGATGAGATTGCTCCAAGAGTCGCAAGGCACCCTCAACTTGAGCGCCGCGCTTCATGTTCGAGTCAGGGTCAAGGTCCGTTGATCTTTGGGACTTATTGTGGGTCGCGGCCAAGACAAATAGAGGTTCTTGTCGCCCGTACTCATGAAAGGTCAAAGTGAGAAGATCCCGAGAATAGAGAAGGCTGGGTTCGCCCATATACTCATGTCGATGCGCCCGATGACTTTGAGCTCGCACTTCAAAAGCCAAGCCATCTTTGACGAGTACCGCGACATCAATGCCGCGGGTGTCATTTCCTGGCACCTGAATAATTTCGTATTTCGTGAGCAAGTTATTACTGAAGATTTCGAGCGCCGCTCGACTTTCAACTTCTTGGAGAACCAACACATCCGGACTTTCATCATTCACTTGTCGCCGAATCTCCGCCAGCGCCCAATCTGATTTCAGATGCGGCCCTGTCGCGTTAGGATCTGCGACGGGACGCATCTGACCTCGCGAATCTCTTTCGAATTTACCAACCTGAATCGCCAAGTTCAGTACATTGTAATTGGCAATTCTCATGATATTCGCTCGCGACCCCACGGTTGAGCGGTTGGGAACCACAACGCGCGGCCCATGAGCTTCAAACAATCTCTCGCAGGTCAAGACAGCCGCGGGTGATCGCTCAGGGCTCGGCTCGCCCGCTGTTCCAAGCGCCACGGTCGATGACGACAGACAAGCCGTCGACTGTGGCGCCGGGTTTGTGCTCGCACAGCCTACCGAAAAGAGAAAGGCAGCGCCGCCGATCAATTGAAGAAGCCGAAGGCTCTCTCGCCCACCGCGTCCCAAGTCCTTGGTTCTCTTCGCTTGCCGACTCTCTCGTTCGCCATGAATTTGCAGCATGTGGTCTGTTCGGATGTTTCCAACTGAACCACAAGTCGAGCCCACTCCACGGCCTGTCAAAGACTTCGCCACCTTAGGGCCGCCTGTTAAATTCAAATCTCAAATCCTGTCGATCAATGTCGAATGAAGTGTCGAACTCGATGACGCCCTACGAAGATCCAAGCAAGAAATTCGCATTGAATTTCAGTATGTTAAAGACGATTTCTCAATTTGAAACATGAGTTTTGCTTCACATTTTTATCTCACCGCAACCCTTTGCGAACCCGATGAAGGTCTTGAGATCGTCGCTCGATCGGCGTCTCAGACCGCAGTTCGACCCCGCAGTTCGACAAGGAGGACCTGTTATGAGAACCGCGAAGCTCCCTCAGTTCAAGACTCGCACAGCTTGCACGATGCACTCTGTCCAGTCCAACGTGCAAATGACCCGATCGAAATCGAAGTCACTCTTGAGCATGAGCCTGGTGGGCCTCACTTCCCTGCTCATGGCCTGTGGTAGCAAGAGCGCAAGTTTCGACTTGCTCGCCGAAGATGCGACCTTCAGTCAGAGTGCTGCGGAAGTGAACGGCAAAATCGACGTCCTTTGGGTCATCGACAATTCGGGTTCGATGGCCACAAGCCAGCAGGCTCTGGTCGACAACTTTCAAAGCTTCATCAATCGTTTCGATGCAAATGGTTTTGACTACCAAATCGCCGTCACCGTGACGGACGGCTACAAAGACGAATTCAATTCGACCAACTTGAGTGAGTTCCGCTCCGGTGTTCCCGGAACAAGCGATTCGGGATACAAAATCATCACGCCTGCAACGCCCGACAAACAGAATGTCTTCGTGATGAATGCCAAACAAGGGATCAATGGGTCAGGCGACGAACGTGCGTTTCAAAGTATTCGAAGCGCACTCAACAACCCGTTCAACGGCGGTTTTCCGCGCAGGGATGCCTTCCTCGCCATCATTGTAGTTTCGGATGAAGATGATAGCTCTTGGGATGGGTCAGCGGCGATTGGGTACACGACGAATGACCCCCGGCTTCACACTCCCGAGTCTTATGTTACTTACCTCGATGGGAAAACAGGCTCGACAGCCCAGAATCGACGTTACAACGTGAGCAGCATTGCCGTGATCGACTCGACCTGCGGGAACGCGCTCGGCGGTCGCCCGGTGGCCAATCGATATCGCGCTCTAACGGAACTCACAAATGGTCGCCTCGGAAGTTTATGTGACAACTTCGGAACAACCCTCGCTTCGATCTCCAATAAAATCATCGAACTTTCTACGCAGTTCTACTTAAATCGTGCGCCGGCTCCGGCCACACTACGGATCTTCGTCAATAACGTGGAGATCATTGAAGATGCCAACAACGGGTACTCTTACAACGCCAACACAAACTCCGTGACCTTCCATGGAACGGCCGTGCCGCCCGCAGGCGCTCAGATTCGCGTCACTTATGATCCTATTGCTCTTCGCTAATCCATCGCTAGAATACGAAGGAGCATGAGCCAAGAGATCCGCAGCGTCCCAACAACCTCAAAGGGGAATTTCTGGAAGTGGCCCTTGATCCTGGTGATCGGGGCTTCTTTCCTTTTCGGATCAGGTTACGGCATTTATCTTGTCCAAAAGCGCGAAGCTGAATTGGGACGCAGGCCTGTTGAAACCCAACTCAAAATCATCGCGCCTCCGCAGTTCTTGGATCTCAATGGCCCCGCCTTTTATAACTTCAAAACTCGAATTCGGAGCGAGGTGGGGCTCGATCTCCAAATCGAGTCAGCAGAGACTAATCTGCAACTTCTGTTGAAGGCGCTGCGGTCCGCGCCCGGCACTTACGATGCTGCACTCCTCTTTCACTATCAGCTTCGGCCACTCCGCCACGAAAGGCGTCTCGACCCTCTATTTGCTGGCCCTTCGGCATCAGGACAGCAGCGCACAGGACTGGCCCGTTCTCCGATCGTTATCGCCCCCGATTTTCGCATTCTTCCCGACGGCCGAGATCTGCGGACAGGTTTACCACTGTTTTGGGGTTTCCTCGAAGTCCAGAGTGCGGCCCCCGTACCCCTTTGGGCCACATCCCTGTCGAAAGCCCTATCATCAACTTCCATAACCAACCTCAAAGACCAAAAGAGGACTCTATGGGTCCTTTCGCTTGTCGCGCTTGAGGGCGGGCAATGGGAGGGTGTTCGCAAGCTCACCAAGGCGCTCGTGGATGAAAGCCCTTCGCTGCTCGTTGCGCTCGTTCAAGCCTCACCTGGCCGTAGCACTTTCAGGTGGAGCGAAGACAAGAAACGAGAAATTGAAGATCTCGAGAAGTGGAACAAGGACTTTGATCCAGCAGCGTTTCGCAGCGTTTCGCTCCTCGAACTTGAGATGCCGAGTGATGAGGTCTTGCAAGCTTTCGATGAAAACCGAGATCCATCCAAAACAAATCGAAGCGCATCGCCTGAAAGCAGTGAACCCTCTCACGAGCACGAGGGCCACACACACGAAGATCATGCGGAATAAAAAGAGTTCGAAGCTTAGGGCATCGTTGTAATCGCCAGGCGGCGGATGTTGTTCTCGAAGGGATGATTGTGTTCGACAAAATTCTCATCCACAGCCCGTAAGATGACGACGACCTCGCCCGCCAAAGCGTAATTGTACGCGGTCGCTCCCGCGCTCGGCAATGTCACTTGCGCTCGGAAGCGACCCAACTCATCGCACTTTGCCGTCGATCGAAACATCGGCACGATCGTCGTCGCTCCCTGTTTCACTTCCAAATAAATCGCGGAATCCGGGAAACCACCTGTATCGCAATAGCCACCCAGGTCAATTGTGTTGGTTTCGGGAGCTGTCTTGGATGGCACAGAAATCGGGTCATTATTGGCGACGAAGATCATGATGTAGTTGGCGTCGCGACCACAGCTTGGACCCAAACAACTCGCGAGAATTTCTCGATCATAAAGAGGGTTGGTCATGGCTTGGTAGCCACCACAGTTTTGAAACGCAAAGACGAGAACGCCAACCAAGAGGCCGGTCAGCCAAATCGGCAAACTTCGAACCTGGCCGGATAAGCGCCGTTGATCAGCCTCACGCACGGAGAGCTTCTGAGCCGCGGGACAAACGAGCGGCGTCACCGATTGATCGTCGGAAACTTTCGTCCGTTCCAGCGACTTGTCTTGAGATGGATGACTGCTCATCAAAAGCGCCCCGCCCTTTCTCACAGTTTAGAATAAACCTCCGAGATTTGGGGAGATTTTGCGCAAGACTTGTCCAGATCCGTATCGATATGGGACAAGTGTCTCAAGATGAGTCAAGTTTTAGGTCCAACTCGCCCGATCCGCCACTGCGTCGCAGCTCTTTGGTTTGTGGTCTCACACGTATTGGTAGCTTGGCCTTTGGGCGAGGCCGCAGCAGGTGATCTCTCGGAATCTGTACCTCGTTTCCGCTATCACCTCTTCAGCGAGCCCAGTGGAATTGACCCGGCACAGGTGACCAATAGCGAATCCGCCTATCTTCTTTTGAGTCTCTTTGACGGACTCTACCGACTCAATGCCGAGGGGCGACCTGAGCCGCGAATCGCCGAGTCCTGTCGCTGGCACAGCTCGCCACAGTCGACACAGCCCGCTCTGCGCTGTCGAATTCGAGCGAGTGCCAGCTTCACGGACGGCACAAAGATTCGCAGCCAAGATGTGATCGAAAGCTGGCGTCGACTATTTGCCAAGAACTCCAAAGGTCTAGGTGCGAGTCTGCTATACGGAGTTAAAAACGCGCGCGCCGTACACCGTGGTGATCTCAGCGTCGAGGCCCTCGGACTCAAGTCTCGCAGCGATCGTGAACTCGAAATTCTCTTCGAAGCTCCGCCGGCTGCGGACCCTGAGTTCCTCTCTCGACTCACGCACCCCGCTCTGTCGATCACAAAATCGACGGTCCGCTTGGATCGAGCCCATGCGGTCGGCGCCGCCACTTCAGGCGCGTACACCGTGCAAGCCTGGATTCCCGGACAACGCCTTCGCTTAGCGCCACGATCCTCACCCGCATCGCAGTCCGCTTCGAAACCTGGCACAGCGGGGAGCGCTCCTTTCGTCGAGGTGCTGTTCATTGACGACGATGAGACCGCCCTGAATCTCTACCGAAGCGGGGAGCTCAGTTTTCTACGCCGACTTCCCACCTCCTATATTCCTCGCTACAAAGGTCGTCCGGACTTCCATCAAATTCCTGTCTTCAGATTCGATTACATCGGCTTCGGACCCGAACTCAAAGCTCATCCTGAATTTCGGCGCGCCCTCGCTCACTCGCTCAATTATGAAGAATTGCGAGTTATTTATGATGCCCTTGGCCGCCCCGGCTGCCCAGGCCTTCCGCTCGAATGGCAGACGGATGTTCATTGCCATGCCTTCGACCTGACGAAAGCTCAGGCGGCGTGGAAAAAGGTCCCTGTTGAATTGAAAGAGCGCCGATGGACGCTGCACTTTTCGAAACTCGGCGGCGACGATATTCAAAAAGGCATGGAGTGGATGCAGGCCCAGTGGAAACGTCACCTCAATGTCAAAATTGATCTTCAACCGGTTGAGCAAGGAGTTTACTTGCAACAACTTCGCGATAAAACGCCCGCGCTGTTTCGCAAAGGCGTGGGACCAGATCGCGCGACTTGTTCCGCCGCCCTCGAGATTTTTTCGCCCCAAGATCCTGAAAACTTCATTGGATATGACAATCCCAAGTCAGAAAGAGCACTGGCCACTCTGAAGCTGACGGCTCTCGAATTCATGAAGGACAATCCACCTTCTTCCCGAACGCGCGCCAGCCAAAAAGCGCGTCAGCTTTGCAGCGAGGGCATCCAGCACCTGATGAACGACTACGCCATCATCCCGATGGGACGCATCCACTTCACAATTCTCGTGCAGCCTGAGTGGACGGGCTGGACTTTGAATCCACTCAATCAACTCGACCTCAGTCGACTGAGATGGTCGCCGTCGAAGATTCCCTCCCGACCAGAGTCCACATCCAAGTCGGCCGAAGCGGGTAACCCCTGAGCTGAGTGGGATTTTCTCAAACGAATTCGCCAAGCTGTCGATAAGCATCCAGCAGGTCGATCCCCATCGTTGCGTGAAGTCGCTCGCGATTTCGACGCTGAACGAATCACACTCAAGGATCGAAGCTGAAAGAACTCGCTGAGGAGGCATGGGCATGTCAGGTCACGGAGCATCGCGCGGGAACGGAAAGAAAAAAGCGCGCCCGCGCTCGAAGGCCTCGTCGGATTCTCACTTCCACGATCGCCGCTCCATGAACCGATATCGCTCACTGGTTGAAACCGGTGTCGCCCTGACTGCCGAGAAAGATATTTCGCGAATTTTGGATTTGATTATCGATCGAGCTCTCGATGCGACACAGGCCGATGCCGCTTCTATTTTCTTAACTGAAAACATCAAGATCGACTCGATCGCCAACAAACAGGCTAAATACATTACCGTGCTCAGGTTCCACCGATCGACCAATCGACGGACGGGCATGACCTATCAAAACAAGATTTTGGAACTCGACAAAAGCTCCATCGCCGGCTGGGTCGCGATTGAAGGCAAACCCCTTCGTATCGACGATTGCTACAACATGCCGGAGAACCTCGACTACAAATTCAATCCGCAGATCGATCATGAAACAGGATATCGAACGGTTTCGATGTTGGCTGTACCGATGACCAGTGCCAATTCCAAGGTCCGCGGCGTTCTGCAAATCATCAACAAACTCAAGCCCGGAAGCCCGGGTGACCTCGATCACCACCGCGCACTGACGACCGACGATGTCGAGCCTTTCTCTGAAGAAGATGTCGACTTAATGCAAGCCTTCGCGTCACAAGCGTCGGTGGCAATCGAAAACGCGAAGCTCAACAATGACATCGAAAATCTCTTTGAAAGTTTCATCCGCGCTTCAGTGACCGCCATCGAATCGCGAGACCCCTCCACCTCTGGTCACTCAGATCGCGTGGCGGTCTACACTGTCGAATTCGCCCGCGCCGTGCACCTGTGCGGCGATGGCATTTATAAAGATGTCGAGTTCAACGACGCCCAGATGCGCGAACTTCGTTACGCCGCTCTTTTGCATGACTTCGGAAAGATCGGCGTTCGCGAATCTGTGCTCTCCAAGCAGCTGAAGCTGTATCCTCACGAAATCGACACCATCATGAGCCGTCTGGAAGCCGCCAGCGCGAAGCAAGAAATGCTGACATGGAAACATGCCACCAGCGAGCTCCTCGAAACACTCGAAAAGGGCCGAAGCCTGGCCGATTCTCCACGGCAGTATATCGACAAAGTCATGAATCGGATCGACGACTTCGCCAAACGACTCCAACAAGTTCGAGTCAGCATCATCAAAGCTAATACGCCGCAAGTCGTTGCCGGAGATTTTGACATTATTGGCTTGATGACTTGGATCAATCAGATTTCGCAAGAGATCGATCATGCGATGCTCACGCCCGAGGAGATCGTCAAGCTCTCAATGCCGAAGGGCTCCCTCACCGATACCGAACGCAAGGAGATCGAGTCACATGTCACTCACACCTATCACTTCCTCCGACAAATCGCTTGGACGGAGGACTTGGGTGGGGTTCCCGACATCGCCTACTCTCATCACGAAAAGATGGACGGAAGCGGTTACCCGCGCGGTCTGCTCAGTGACTACATTCCCCTTCAATCCAAACTGATGACAATCGCCGACATCTACGATGCGCTGACATCCATGGATCGCCCCTACAAGCCCGCGATTTCTCCCGAGCGAGCGCTTGAAATTCTGCACATGGAAGGTCGCGCGGGAAAACTCGATCTGGATCTGATCAAAATCTTCCGCGATGCCGAAGTCTGGCGCGTCGCACTGGGCATGAAGGGACAACAGGCGGCTTGAGCCTGATTCCGAAGTTCCGACTTTCCGAGCCGTGGGCCACCTCGGGCATGTCCCGAACTCAGCTATTGACTTGCGTCGGTCCTCCTTTTGAAATCTCCCCAACGAGTTTGATCTCGAAAAGGAGTTGTTTATGGCCAAGAAGTCCAAAGGCGGAAAAAAAGGTGAAGTTTTGGTGATCGCATCGAAGATGAAAGACGCCATTCGCAGCCAGGGCTGCAACGTCTCTTCGGATGTTGTCGACGCACTGAGCGGCAAGATTCACGAGATGATCAAGGCCGCTGTGGGTCGTTGCAAGGACAACGGTCGCAAGACGGTCCGTGGCTACGACTTCTAATTGAAGTCTGAAAGATCGGGCGCCAAGCGCCCGATTCTCTTCCCGACTCAATCCCTTTCATTCACTTCACCGTCACGATCCGCGCCTTGAGCAGATTCACCTTCAGGGGCCTCCCGCTCCCGATCGGAGCACCAAACATGCAGGCTGCAAAGACCACAACTTCACACCAGACAGTGGCCATATCAGGGGCGGGTTCAGGAATTGGCCAGGCCCTCGCCGTGCACTTTGCGAAACAGAACTGGCAGGTGGTGCTGATCGGCCGGCGGCCCTCCGCCTTGCAGGCGACCGAGGCTCTCTGCCGAGATCAGGCCCCTTCACGTGCGATTATGATGTGTCCCCTCGACTTGAGCACTCAGGACGCGCAAGCGAAAGCGGAGGCTTGGATTCATCAAACCAACCTCAAGAGTCTCGATGCCCTGATCAATAACGCGGGTCAGTTTGTTCGTGGCGAAACTCTGTCTGCAGATCTGGCGGACTGGACTCGCCTCTATGAAGTGAATGTTCTCGGTCCGCTTCGCCTCACACGCGCCTTTTATCCTTTGCTGCGACAGAGCCGAGGCGCCATTCTCAATATTTCGTCGACACTGGGACTCAAAGGCACGGCGGACACAGTGGCCTACTCGGCTTCTAAAGCCGCTCTCAACAACTGGGCGCAAGCCTTTGCGGTGCAAGCCGCCCGCGATGGCGTGCGCGTCAATACCATCTGCCCCGGGCTCGTCGATACTCCTATTCATAGTTTTCACGAGGCTGCTGACAAAGAGAAAACGCTGGAACAACTGCGTCATTTGCAGCCCTTAGGACGCGTGGGGCGCCCCGAAGACCTGACAAGTCTCGCCTATGCCCTCTGCGCTTCAGGCTCAGAGTGGACGACGGGTGCGATGCTCAACATCGATGGAGGAATTCATCTTGTCTAGTGTCCAAGACGAAAGCCTTTCCCCTGAATTCAAACTTTACTGGGGTCTCTCACGCGAGTTCACCGCCGCCCACCACTACCATAGAACGGAGTGGACCGATGAGCAGAACGAGAAAGCCTTCGGCCCATGTTTCACAGCTCGACATGGCCACGGTCACAACTACCGCATCGAAATCTGGGTGAATGCCCAGCAAGACTCCGACTGGTCAAAGTTTCAGTCAGCGGTCCAGCAAGTCGCAGCTCTTCTCAACTACAAGCATCTACCCCTTGATGCGCCGGCTTTTCGCGACCGGATCCCGACAACGGAGAACATCGCGTCCTTCCTCGCGCAAGCTTTTCGCCAGGCTTACGGTCAAGATGCCCACTTCTTGCGACTTGATGAAATGTCAGATTTAAGCGTGGAGATTGGTCTACGGCCCTGGGACGCAAAGCGCATTGAGCGAGGGATTTACGACGTCCAACTCGCCCCCGAGGCCTCACCTCGCGAGCTCACGCTCGAAATTGAAACCAATGCGTCTTACGAACAAGTGGCGGATGCCGCGATCGAAGTCCTCGCTGCAGATTGCGAGTCTCCTGGAGAACTCGCCCTGCGCCTCGCGGGGCGATGGAAAGCCCCGCTTTCTCTGAGCGATGCCAGCGGTCGTCACTTTGCCGTGTGCGTGTAAACCGTATAGCCGTCAAAGTCCTTCCACTGACCGACCTCACCCGTCTTGACCGCGCTCCGGCCTTCCATCTCCAGCAACAACCCATTCTCAAGATCGATATAGAAATAGAGCGGGTCAACAATGGCCGAAATGAGCAGGCTCGAAGGCTTCATTTTCACGGCAATGGCCTTGCGACCCTGAACTTCAATGTCTTTCACCTTGAAGAACTCAAAGCCCACAGTTTCTCGACGATCAATGACTGCAAATCGCACACGGACGCGCTCGCCTTTTAAGAGGTTTTCCCAATTCTTGGGCTGGCGCAGATGGGCAATCAAAGTTGAGGACACAATAAAGTCCTCACCGACTTTTTCTTCGGCCGATTGAGTTTTGCCATCTTTGAGCAGATGGAAGTGAGCTTTGCCGTCTTTAATCTCAACGTGTCCGTCCGTTTTGAGCTGCAACTGCTCAACACGAAACTTTTTTAAGATTTCTCGGCCTTCCTTCAGCTGAAACGTCGAAGTTTCGCGAACGAGCTCGTGCCCTTCGGGACTCAAATACGTACTCACGTACACTTTCTCATCGCCCGATATGCTGTATTCATTCTTCATGCTGAAGAGCATCTGGTCGCGCTTTTTTAAGGATGAGATTTTGGCTGTGAAATTCGGGATCAAGGACTGAGCCTGAACCAGCTGCACTTCACCGAGGAAGCTCGCGATAAACAAAGTCCCGCCTAAAAGGAGACGCAGGCTTCGACCCAAGCCTCGTAGAAGGAAAGATCCTGCGGAATTTCGTGCACCAATATGAAAGCCGTATTGTCGGGTCACTTTGAAGTCCTCCAAATCAAGAGCTACAGTCCTGCACGAACCGATTCGAACTGCAACAGATCTCGACAGCCCAGGGGATTGCGATCGAAGCTCAAGGCCCGCATTTTCACCTCGGGACGTGGACGCACCGCACACCTCATGCTATGACGTTGAGCATGCGAAGCACAAAATCTGATCAACCAACCCCCTCTGGCTCTGAGCCACGTGAAGATCGTATCTCCAAAATCATGGCCCAGCGGGGAATTTGCTCGCGCCGTGAGGCCGATGCGTGGCTGGAAAAGGGATGGGTCAAAGTCGATGGCGAGATCGCAAGCCTCGGGCAACGCGCCCGATCCGATTGTCGCATTGAAATCTCACCCGATGCCCGGCGCGAGCGCTCCGAGCTCGTCAGCATCATTCTCAATAAACCGATTGGTTATGTCTCGGGCCAACCGGAGCCGGGCTATGAGCCGGCCGTGCGCTTGATTACCCCAGCCAACCAGCATCGCAGCTCCACACGCGAGCCGCAGCTCAAACCCCAGCACTTCGATGGACTCGCACCCGCAGGACGCCTCGATATTGACTCCAAAGGACTGCTTCTTTTTACGCAAGACGGACGCATTGCTCGCCAAGTGATCGGCGAGGATTCTGAGATCGAAAAAGAGTATTTGGTTCGCGTCGCGGGCGAGATCACGGAGACCAAACTCAAACAACTGCGCTTTGGACTCGAACTCGACGGCCAAGCTTTGAAACCCGCACGCGTCGAACGCATCAACGAAGCCCAGCTCAAAATGATTCTCCAAGAAGGCAAGAAGCGACAAATTCGCCGCATGTGTGAGCTCGTCGAATTGAAAGTTGTGGGACTCAAGCGCGTGCGAATTGGCAAACTGCGGCTCGGCGATCTCCCGGAAGGCCGCTGGCGTTTTTTGCGACCCGAGGAGACGATCTAGACTGGCTCTCGGGAGTCAATTGGTCCGCGGAATTTTAAAGTTCGTCGCACTCCAAACTTCGTCGATAACCCGCAATTCAAAGTCGTTGAAGCCGGCCTGAGCCCGCAGTTCAAGCTTCGGTTTCTCGGTGCGAGGCACGCGACGAAGCATGTTCGGAAAGAGTTCCGCGAAACAGGCATCGGGATCTTGACCTGAGGCCAAGGCCAAACGCCGAAACCACCGCGAGCCAAACTGTACATGCCCAACTTCATCCCGCACGATGCGCTCCACGATCTCCCGCGCCGGCGGCTGCCGAAGCCCGGTGAGGCGATTCAAAATTGATGCGCCGGCATCGAGCCCCGTCGCCTCCATGTGCCGATGCACGAGCATCACGCGCTCAAGCAAACTTTGTTCGCCGACGGCTTCCCAAAGCGCCTGGTGAACGGGTCGAAAACCCCAATGAAAGCCAAGCTCCACCAAACGATTCACACACAACAAAAAGTGCTGACTCTCTTCGATGGCCACGCTCATCAGCTCCGAGCGAAAGTCTTGAGGCGCATCCGGGTATTCCGCCAAAGTCCGCACCGCCAGTTCCATGGCCTGAAGTTCGATGTTTCCCAGATCATGAAGCAGGCGGGCCTGCCCCTCAGGCGACTGGAGGCCGGGCTTCGCGCCCAAGTCTTTGGTGGACATGACCTCGCAGCCACGAGGCCAACTTGGTGGCCAAACTTCCGGTGCCCGAGGATCTTCGACCTTGAGAACCTCGGCGAGGCGCCGAGCCTTCTCGACAGGTGGCAGACTCCACCACGCCGGCCAACTGAGGTCCGTCGCCGACGCACCGGATGAATCCTCTTGGAGCGAGGCCACCATAACCCTGTTGTTTTGCGTTGTGTTGAGCATCGCCTACCTCGTTGCTCGATTCGCGGCCTCAGGTCAAGATGCGGTCATGGGTAAAAGCTGGAAGAATCCAATGATGGCGGCGAATGCCGCAAAAAAAGGTGCCATCTTCACAAAACTCGCGCGCGAGATTCAGGTCGCCGCCAAATTGGGCGGACCTGACCCCGCGGCCAACTCTCGGCTTCGCATGGCCGTTGAAGCGGCCCGAGAAAAGGCCTGCCCCAAGGACACCATTGAGCGCGCTATAAAAAAGGGCGCGGGCCTTTTGGACGACGCCTCGCAAATCGAAGAGTTGGCCTATGAGGGCTATGGCCCCCACAAGGTGGGCGTGATCGTCGAGTGCCAAACCGACAATCGCAATCGAACCGCCAGCGAAATTCGAAATGTATTCAACAAAAATGGCGGCGCACTCGGGGCCGAAGGTTCCGTGGCTTGGATGTTTGATCGCGTTTGCTTGTTGGAAGGTACAAAGCCGGGCGTCAAGGATCCCGAGGAAGAAGCAATTGAGGCTGGCGCCAGCGACGTTCAAAATTTGGGTGAGGATAAGTACGGATTCTACGGTGCTCCCGAAGATTTGAAGACCATCGAGACCGCTTTGGTCGCCCGTGGCTTCAAAGTTTCGACGGCTGAACTCAGCTACAAACCGAAGAATTATACGGAACTCTCGGACGCGCAAAAAAAGGAAGTCATGGAATTCATTGCTCTGCTCGACGACAACGATGACACACATCGAATTCACGTCACTGTAGATCTTTAAGTCGGATCTTTAAGGTGGATCTGTGAGATGGACCTTTGAGACGGAACCCGACGAGACATCTTGAAGACAAGTGGACCACGACAAAACGAAGAACCCAGCCGAAGTGGCTGGGTTCTTCATTTTCAATGATGATCAGGATCAAGGTGGCGGCTGATTCGATCCTGTCCCGCGATTGACTGTATCCGGTGGCGGCTCACACTTTTTTAGAGTCACCGAGTTGCGATACCTCTTTCGCATTAACTCGAAGACCTCGACTCGCTGCTGAGGCGTAAACTCATTATTGAACTCAAGCAGAACATGTCGTTCCTGAACAAACTGTTCAGAACGATACGTTTTCTGGCGCTGACGAAGTACGCCTTCAATGTCTCTCAAAACTTGGCGCTGCAGCTCAAACTCACCCATGCGCTCGCGAAGCTCGAGGATAAGGAAGTTCGAACATTTCCCAAGGTGATCGGCCTCCGTAACAGTCTCGAGGTTCCTCACGATTTGAAAAAGATCATCCCTGCGGATTTCCCCTTCCCGAGGAAATTGCGAAACTCTAGGGCTCGTCGGCACCAGGTGATTACGCTCGGGTCCGGAAACCACCTCGGGATTGCGCGCTGAGGCGGAAGGTGCCCCCAGCAAGCTCGCGGTTGCCAACGTCAAAAGGAGTATAACTAGGGAGACAAGAACTCGAGGAATCGCTTTGATTTGCGAACGCGCTTTTGAACTCTGGCTCATGAATCAGCTCTCCTTCGGCTCGTTTTCGGGAGACCTCGCGGTCATGACGGAAAAGATCAAATGTGCCACTTCATCACCCGAATCTGGCTGCTCCCGGTCCAACTCTGCAAGAATGAGGGACTGGATCTTGCTCTGCAGGGACCTCCGTATATTTCCGGGCACCAAAAACGAGGTGTACATAAACAAGTCAGTTGGATGCTCTTCCATCACCTTGGCCCTTTTGAGCATCAATTCGCCCGCCTCGACAAAACAGGCTTTGAAGGAGCGAGAAAAGCTTTCGCCCATAAACTGAAAGCGCTCTTGCTGACAGAACACTTTGCCGTCGAACTCATAGGTCAACTTGAGATCCATCAGCTTCTTCAGTTCGCTCTCGAGGATGCGGGCTTCCAGCCCCGTGCGCCCCCGTAGCTCATCTCGGCTCAGACCCCGATTGGGCTCAAGCGCGGCAAAGAGAACAAAGGTCGCCAATGAGGATACGATTTGCTCGCCCTCTTCGGCCTTTCGAGGCGCATCGAGATCCTCGCGAAGTCGCGAGCGTAAGCGCCGATGTTCCGCCTCAAGAATGGAAATCTCTGCTCCGCCGCCGAGGACCTGAGGACGAGTTTTACGAGCCAGCATGACGAAATACTGTTGGTACAAATCCGGAAGCCTGAGCGAGCGTGAGAGAGGTTCAAGGCTCTTTAAGGTCAATTGTCTCCGGCCCGCCAACAAATCGCTGATATGCCCAGACGACTTAAAACCCGCGCGTGCGGCGAGCGCCGAAGCCGACTCATCTTGAGCGCGACCCACTTCAAGGTAGAACTTGAGAAAAGCGATCTCATCTTTGGAATTCAGCAGACTTTCGAAACCCGTCGCAGAGAGCTTCAAATGCGACCCGACCTTGTCCTGCGAAGTCTCCTTCTCTGACTGAGGTCGACGAGAGTTCATGTGTTTCGCTTCTCAACGGGTTTTGTTGACGGACAAACGCAAGGCGTGGAGGCCTCGAATCTGCTCTCCTTCTAGAATTAAAATGCCAGGAGCTCTTGTCAAAGCACCTCACGAACGAGCCTGAAATTGACCCAACTCGCCTCGACACCCGTCGGGGTTTCGACCTGTCCAAGAGTCGAAGACCAAGACGTCCTGCCGATCGACCCAGACCACCCTCCTCGCTCCTCATATTTGTCTTTTGCTCAAGTTTCGCAAATGCGAATCCTGCGACAAAAGGCCGCTCAGCAAATCGCGATTTACCAATCAAGGTCGATCAAATCGAATTGAGGCAATTCTCAACGTGGTGCGAACTTCGCTCTCTGCCGAGGAACTCCAAAATTAAACTGACGAGTTGAAGTTAAAGAAAGAATTCCGATTGCGAAAGGCGCGAGGCAATGAAAGTTCAAAATTTAGTATCACTTCACGGCGAGTTTCGGCTCATGATCAAAGCGCTCAAAATTGGGTCGATGACCGGGATCGCAGCTTTATTCGCAAACTCGGCCCAAGCGGCCGTCAGCGGCGCCAATTTCACCGAGGCAGAGATTCAATATCACCAGCAAACCGCACCTCAAGTAGCCCAGCTGACCGCTCAATGCATCAACAACATTTGGTCCACACACGTGAACTTTCATCGCCGCTATGGCTTCAGTAAGTATTACGGCAATCGACATGCGGGGAAAAACTATCACCTCGTCGATGTTCGCAAAGCCACTCTCCGACAAAACTTTCCTCAATTGAGTCAGCGCGCGATAAATGAAGGCGCGCCTCAAATGGAGAGCACAGCCTGCATCACCATGGTCCTCGGTTGTCTCGAGCAGTCGTTTCAACAAACGGGTCAAGCGGGCACCTGGAGCAAACTCAAGTCGTGGGTGGGAAGAAAGAATCCCCGCACAGGCGGAAGTGTGAACTGGTTTGGTCACGAGCTCCAACTCGCTCTCATCGATCTGGGTTGGCGCAGCCTGTATTGGAATCCCGACCCAAGACAGAATGCGCAGTGGGACGCCGAGGAAAACGAGATCTGGCAGCGCACCGTGCCCGAGAAACCCCATGATCCCAAACGCGGCCAACACGTGGCCACTTACAACTCTGTCGTACGGCGCGGTTTGTATTACACAGTGCCTGTTCACGATCGACAAACTCTGGTCGGCTTCGGAACGCGTCCGCCGCAAAGTTTCAGGAACATCCCCTTCTTCGTGGCGATCGCCCATCTCGGTTACCATGTGTTTCCCGGAAGCTTCGGCCGCGTGGTTGAGGCGCACTCCATGCGGCGCCTTGGCGGCTTCGACAATATTGAGATGGGTGAATTCAACCCGCTCATGGCCAACCAACACGGCTACGCGCCCCGTTGGACAAACATCGAATTGTACCGATCCGGAATCATGGTCGTTCCGCCCGGATTCTAATTGGCCGGATTCTAATTGGCCGGATTCTGATCGCCGAAAACCTCGCCCGATTTTCAAATCCTGCGAAGCGAAGTTTCAATGGAAAGAACGGATCGGGCTTGCGAACGAGCTCAATCGCGCAACAAAAAACTCGAAGCCAATTGATGGAGAGTGGAAGTCATGAAAAACCTCACTAATAAGTTCTGTACGGTCACCCTGCTCGTATCGATTTTCCAAGCGGCAATGGTGTCCATTGAGGCATCGGGCCGATCCTTTCCCGGCACCTCGACTCCCCTCTCAAACGAGATGAACCGCGAAGCGGAAGGGATCGAAGAAGAAATTCAACTCATCGAAAACATTCCGTTGATTAAAATTGGTCAGGACGTCATCAGTGTCGAATTCGTAGATCGTGAAAGGACCGAAGCCGAGGCCTACCAACAACTCCAGCCCTATGGCACCACACCCTCAGGCGAGCCCGTGATGTCGACGTCCTGGAACGAGTGCAGCGGAACAATCCGCGGTAACTACGAAGGCGCGAATTGCGTGAGCTCACGAGGAATGAATGCTGATTTCCTCGCTTTTCTTCAGAGAAATCTCATTCGCTGTGTGAATCAAGGTCTGCAAAGAATTGGCGTTGGCTCCACAAGCAAACTGAGTCTCATCCACCGCGGCGTGATGGCCGACTCCAACCACGGCAGCGAATCCCTACATGCTGTGGGTCGAGCCATCGACATTGCGAAGTTCACGGTGTTCCCTGCTGGCGGTCGACCTGTACAACTCGATTACCTGAAGGCTGTGAACTCCTCATCTAGTCGGGAGAGAAAATTCTACTCAGGTCTTCGACAGTGTTTTGATCAGCTCCATAAACAGCGTGGCTGTCCGCGTCGCCGAAGTGGTCGACCCGTAGGAAGCATCGCTTGGGAAGATCGAAATCATCGTCGGCACATTCACCTTTCGATGCCGTTCTGTCCCAACCTGCGTGGTTTCAATCTCACCAACGAAGAGTTTCGACCGACGACACCTTCCATCTGGGATATCTGATCACAGGCTGACTTGGGCCGAGTGCGCTTGAGCGATTGAATACGCTCGGCTCCGAGCGGAACAGAAAATCAGCGCGGCGACTTGAGTCGAGCCATCGCATCAAAGGCCGTCGCATAAAGATAGATCTGTTTGACCATCGCATGGAGTCCGTTGGCTCGACTCGGACTCAGGTGCGAATCAAATCCAACATCCTTTAAAAAATTCGGCGAGCTTGCCAGTACTTCACTGGGTGTGGCCAGGTTATAGACTTCGATCAAGCAAGCCACCAGACCGCGAACAATCACGGCATCGGAATCGCCATGCAGAAGAAGTCGCCCTTCAGGCGAAAGCTCGGCATGCAACCAAACCTGGCTCTGACAACCTTTAACTTTGAATTTCTCGTCTCGGTAGGCGGCCGGGAGCTCGGCTAAGGCCTTTCCCTTTTGAATCACTCGCGCGTATTTCGCTTCCCATTCCGAGTCCTGACTGAACTCAGCGACCATCGCACGCATGCGATCCGCCACCGACCGATGAGAAGAATCCGAGGTCTCCGAACTATTCATGGCCATGAGAGTTTCACGATTGAGCCTGATGGGTCAAAGGGACAGTGCGAGTGTTCAACTCCGCTTTAAGCTCATACAACTTCAAACTCAGGCCGCCAACCCGAGCTCAAAAGTCCGTGACACTTCAAATAGAAGTCCCTGGCCTCGGTGAACGTCAGTTTCATAGCCAAGTCATCGTTGGTGTAACCCAATTGCCAAGCGAGTTGATGAGCCAGCTCCGACTCCCAAGCCACAAGCTTCAATTCGTATTCGCGCCAAGCCGACAAACCCTGAGCGCCACGCGCCGACTGACACACATAAGTCACACAAGTCCCTGGCCGAAACTGCCATACCGAACACTGCCCGCTTGAGCTCAGAAGTGGGCAAGCCAAAGCCGCCGCACGCCCATAACCGCATTGCCCGGACCGAGCTTCCGCTAAACGACGTTCCCTGGAGGGTCGAGCCCCCCACACGAACAATTGAGAACGGATGAGTAGATTTTCAATAAGAATCGCAGCCTCGCCCGCCGAGCTTTCGATGGCAGCGCCGATCAGGAAATTCGGCCAGTGAGGCTGATGCGCGCAGCACTTGACGGAGTTCAGAAAGGGGCCCCAATCACGTCTCGGCCAAACCGAGAGGCTCGCTTGCCGGCTCTCGGCAACTTTCGTCATGCGGCAATGGCTGCAGTTCAGGTTCAAATCATCACTGAGGGCCTCAGGCCAATGCGGACGCTGCGCCCAGAGCTGGGGGTAAGCGCCATAGGCCTCAGCCAATTCCAGAGGACGTTCGCGATGCTCCACTGTCGAAGCCTTTGACACCTGTTAGGCCTCCTTTGTTCACATCCTCAACCAAGCCCCGGTCAAATCGCAATACTTCGTTCTCGGATGGCCTGAGCCCTGCTCTGTTTCAAGGGCATGAGCTCAACATCATGGGCTCAACATGAGGGGCTCAAAGGCATAGATCGCCATGTCCCATTGAAAAGCGAGGATGAATCTATGAACAAGACTTCAAGCTCAAAAGCCTTGGTTTTGGGCGCTCTTCTCTTCAGCACGGCCGTCATTCTGATGGGCGCTTCGCCCGCACAAGCGGCGCGAGGCAAAAGCACTTGTCGCGTTGAAACGACAGATGTCGGCGTAATCATCGGTAAAGGCCGATCCGCGGATGCGGCTTTTGAAGACGCCGCGACACAGTGCTTCGAACGCCACTCACGTCTTCATCAATCCAAAACAGGCCGATCTCCGGACGAGTCCTCGGGCCTCGACATCATCGACACCTGCGCCAATTTACGTTGTGAGTCCTGAGTCTCTCTATTAACAAGACCCTCACTTAAAAAGACGCTCAGCTTCCGCTTCAAGACTCAAGATTCAAGACTCAAGACTCAAGATTCAAGATTCAAGATTCAAACCGGGAGTACAGACATGAACCTCATTAGCCGAATCACTTTTTTTATAGGCGCTTGCGCCCTCATGATCGCAGGACTGATCGGCCTCGGCAGTGCTTTCGACATGCAAGTACAACTTGGTCTCGCCAGTGAAGTCGCCGCCGATCTGAAAATGGCCGGAGCTATATTCGGGCTTGCCTCTCTGGGTTTTGCGCTGCGGATGTTCTACGCCGTCTTCGGCCTCGACACCGATTTGCGCTAGGGCCTTTGCGAACTGGGCCCTTTGATTGTGCTTGGGAAGTTTAAATCACAAATGATTTTATTTACTTAAACTACTTTTTTTGAGACTCGAAACAGCGCCGGACCTACTGGGGCCATGAAGTGAGTTCGCGTGAGCACAATCAAGTGGCCCACCTTGTGAGCGTTCAATCGCGAACCTTAACACCCATCGTGAGGCCCTCAGCCGTGGGCCAGATTGTGCTGAGAAATCGAGAATCAGCCGCCAACTTTCTATTGAACTGATCCAGGGCCCCGACCGTATCTCGAGCCTGGCCGATCAACTCCGGCACGCGAACCACGTCACCCCACCCAAACGTGTTATCACCCAAGACCACCCCGCCCACGCGTAAATGCTGAGCCGCCCAATCGAGATAAGCGGAGTAGCTGACTTTGTCCGCGTCAATAAACACCAAATCGACGCGTCGGTCTCTCGGCCATTGCGCTAGGGCCTTGAGGGCTTCGCCTTCTTGAATGTGGATGGAGACCTGAAGTCCCTCTTGCTCTTTGGCGATCTGCAGATTCCGCCTTGTCAGCTCGGCATGAGCCGCTGACTTCTCGTAGCCATGAAACTCGCCCCCGGGCCGAATGCCGCGCATAAGACAAAGGCCGGAGTAGCCGCCCAGGGTCCCGATCTCCACAATCGTCGAGGGCGCTAAGGCCCGGGACAAGACTTCTAAATGCCGCCCGTCCATAGGTCCGACCTGAATTTGAGGAAGTCCCGAGCTCGCAATACTTTGCCCGATACGTTCCAGCGCCGAATCCACGGGACGGAAAACTGACTCTGCGTAGTGTTTAAGCTCAATTTGTCCCGCGCCAAAGCCCTTCTCCATCGATCGACTCCATGTTAGCGTTTGCGAGAGCTTTAGAGGGAGTGAACATGGATCGCAATGATCGACCCGACTTGTTGAATCAACCTTTGGGCGACGGCCGTTCGACGGCTGCAACACCACTTGGTGCCGCGCAGTTGGCGGCGCAGAGCCGAACTTACTCGCGAGTCGGCTTTTCGGGAGCCATGTTCCGGCGACGCGTGGGCGGGCCGCTTGCCTTTTTATTCGACTTCTTGTTTGGCAAGGACCCGGCGATCTTCGATGCCCAAGGCCGTGTGCTGCATAAGTTCAGCGAGCAGAAGTGGAAAGCTTGGGACGATCGTCTCCGAGCGAGCAAAGACTACGATTGGCGCAAACACTCGGGCCAAGAAATCGTCGAAGGCCAAAGCCAAAATTCGAAAAAATAAGCGGCGGCCCGAGCCTCAAAAGTTTTTTTTGAGATCAACGCCCTTGTACAGATTTGCCACCTCATTCGCGTAGCCGTTGAACATGAGGGTGGGAATTTTCTTTGGAAAGAAGCTTCCATCGAGGCGAGTTTCTCGCTTTTGCGTCCAGCGTGGATGATCCACATCGGGATTTACATTCGCCAAAAAACCGTACTCTTGAGGCGCAAGCTGAACCCAGAGTGTCTTGGGTTGGATGTCGGTGAACTCAATCCGATGAATGGACTTGATACTCTTAAAACCATACTTCCAGGGCACCACCAATCGAAGTGGAGCACCGTTTTGCTGAGGCAGGGGCTTTCCATAGATGGCGGTCGCCAGAAAGCTCAGCTCGTGTTGGGCCTCTGCCAAGCTCAAGCCCTCCGTGTAAGGCCAAGGATAGTGAGGCATGCCCTTGATATTGGGCATGGCGATCTCATCTTGGTAAGTCACGAACTTCACGTACTTCGCATTGGCCTTGGGCCGACACAATGCCAAAAAATCCCTCAGCGCAAAACCTCCCCAAGGCACCACCATGGACCAGGCTTCCACACAACGAAAGCGGTACACACGCTCTTCGAGCTTCACACGCTTCATGATGTCGTCGAGATCCAGCTCAAGCGGCTTCTCCACAAGTCCCGCCACTTGAATTTTCCAAGGGTTCGGCGGCGTCCACTTCTTGGCCAGCGGTGCCACTTCGGACTTTTGCAGAGAGAATTCATAGAAATTATTATGCGAAGTCACCAAGCGCTCTTCCGTCACGGGGCGATCCGGATCTTTGAAGTCGAATTTTTTGGCGCGCGGGTAGATTGCAGCTCCCCCCGATGCCGATGGAGAAGAGGCCCCTGACGCTGGCCCAGAAGTTGGCCCAGTTTTCGGGCCCTTCGCTTGGGCCCAAGCCGATTCGTTGGCGATCTCCTTGAGAAGCTGGCTCGCCCCGATGAACCCCAGTCCGCGCAATAATTCACGCCGATGCACATAAGTGTCTTCGGGCGTCACTTCAGATTCCGAAATCCACCAACTGGGTCTCGACTTCATTTCCATCCCCCATCATGCTGAAGGTCAGCTATGACATCGCAACACAATTCACCTGGCCCGACAATGGCTCAACTCGCAAGCGCGATTCGAGTCCTACTGATCCTCGGCATGCTCTATCCGCTTCTCACTTTGCTTGAACTCAAGTCTCAGGCCGAGCCCGCCAAGTTTCTGCTTCACGATTGGGGACAAGCCGGCTTCTTGATTTTGTGTGGCAATCTGATCGCGGGAAGTCTTTGGGAGTTGGGTCTACGTCGGCTGACACAAGCTCGCGGTTGGAACGGGATCGGGCCGCAGTTTCTAAAACTTCGTCGTCACAGCGGTGTCATCAGCTTCTTTTGGCTGACAGCACACGCGATGCTCTTGATCGTCTTGGAGGCGGGTTGGATTGAGGCCGGACAAGCCCTTGCTCAAGCTCTCTACTTGCAACTCGCACTTGCGGGATGGCTGTGCCTTGCGACTCTGGCGTTGAGTTCCAATAATTTAGCGCAAAGGCGCTTGGGAAAAAGCTGGCGTCGCCTGCATCGCTTGTCCTACCCGGCCTTCTCATTGGGATTGGCCCACACCCTTTTGATAGAGAAAGCTGATCTCTTGTTTTTTGGCACGTGGGGAGCTGCAGTGGTCGCACTCTGGATTCTGCGTGGGATCCAATTCTGGGTCAGGCTCCGCCGAGTCCCTCACGCCATGCCTGCACCTCAGTGAGGCAGTATCACTCCCGGCGTGACGCGGCATGCTGATGGCTTCAGCGCTTTTGTTTGGCTTGGGCAGATGACGCTCTTAGTCCAAATGAAAGCCTTACAGTGGCCGTGCGCGTCTGAATTTGCAGTTCGCCCGGCGCTTAGGGAGAGTGGGCTTGGTTCCGAAACGGAACTGGTTTTTCAAGAAGCCCCTCAACGACTTCATCAAAAAGGCCCTCGCAAACATGACGACTCCGCACGGATTGCGAAAAATCAGTCGATCACAAGTGGCGAAATGCTTTGAGGTTTTCCGCCAGATCGGACGCCAGAGCGGGCCTCTGGTCGCCATCTTCGGACTGCTCCTGGCAAGTCCTTCGGTTTATGCGCAGGACGCATGGTCTTATTCAACAATTGAAGAATCAGCTCATGAGTTCCATCGGACGACCTCCTCGCTCAATGAGGTGAGCCGCGAAGCAGCTGTCTCGCCACCGACCGCGGCTTTCTTCACTCCCCTCGATTGGTTGGACGCGTGGATCGAAACGGGTCTGCGAGCTACTCAGGGCCTGTTCGACTTGCTCCAGTATATGCAGCAAAACACTTCGCCGCGAAGCCGAGAGGATCTGCTCAGCGCGCTCCCTAAGTATGATCGCGTTGAATTGTTTGGTGGATGGATTAACGAGGATAGCCCTGCTGACTGCTACAATACACGCGCTGAAGTCTTGCTTCGCGATGCTGATCCCAATGAATCCGTGCAATTCACTTCTCGAAACAAGTGCATGGTCTACAAAGCAAAGTGGATCGACCCGTTCTCGGGTGCTCAGTTTAAACTCGCCAATGCGATTCAAGTTGATCACATCGTTCCCTTAAAGGCCGCTTACCTTTCAGGCGCTCATGCGTGGAACCAGAATCGCCGTTGCCGCTACGCGAACTTCATGGATGACCCCACGCACCTCCTCTCCGTCAGCGGACACGAGAACATGTCCAAGGGCGATGCCGGACCTGAGCGTTATTTGCCACCGGATACCAGGTTCACCTGCAAGTATTTGCATATTTGGATGAAGGTCAAAGCCGTCTGGGGACTTGAGTACCCTGCCGAAGAAGCGGCGGCGATTCAACAAGCGCTCGCTGCCAATAAGTGCCCGGCGAGTGCCACCTCTATGCCTGTTCAGGATCATCAGAACCTTCGCGCCGAGAGCTTGCGCCCCATCGCAAAGTGCGGCGAAGTTGAGCCTTGAAATCGAGACTTGGCGCTCGATCTCGTTTTAAAATTCAGTACGAACTTAAAGGGCGGATAATCGCATGGCGCAGAGCTTTCATGACTTTTCGATGAGAACGATCAAAGGTGAGACGCAATCTCTTTCGGCATACAAAGGCCAATTGGTTTTGGCGGTCAACGTGGCGAGTAAGTGCGGGCTCACACCTCAGTACGAAGGCCTGCAGAAGCTGCAAGAGGAGTTTGCTGGTCGCGGTTTCACCGTTTTGGGTTTTCCCGCCAACAACTTTTTGGCTCAGGAGCCCGGCACGGATGCGCAAATCGCCGAGTTCTGCTCGACCAATTACAAAGTGAGCTTCCCGATGTTTTCAAAGATTTCTGTTAAAGGATCGGATCAGCACCCTCTCTACAATTGGCTGACTTCGACAGACCCTGAGGGCGGCGAGATCAAATGGAACTTTCACAAGTTTCTCATCGGCCCCGATGGCCAGAAGATCAAAAATATTCCGCCGACCACTGAGCCGGCCGCGCTTCGAGAGTTGATCTTGCAGCATTTGAAGTGAGTTGAAACAGACGGTTGCGAGTTTCGCCTAAGGATTCTGCGTCCAGTACAAAACGGCGCGCGTGGTTTCTTTGAGCTGCGCGCCGAGAATCGCGCCCTTCAAATTCGGAAAATCAGCAGCGCGCGGCAGACGTGCCGGGCGCTGTCCCAGATGCAGCCCTCGACGCAACAACATCTCGTCACGAAGGGCATCTCGTCCCTCCTTCGTGTCCCAAACCTTTGCGGCGAACTCGGCCTCGAGCGAGGTCCATAGCTCCAATCGTTCTCCCCAGGTCGCTGGGGCGCGAAGATCTGCTCCCAAAACTTCTTCCCAGGTTTTTGGCCAATTTTTTTGTCCCGTCTTGTGGTCCGCAGTTGGGGGATGAGGATCCAGAGCCTCGCGAGTTCGAAACAGGTCTTCGTTCCTACGCATCCACTGCAGCTTTTCGATGAACTCTCGTCCCCAACGCCATTCCCGTCCCTGCAGCTCAATCTCACGCGACGACTGTCGCTTCGCCCAAGGCCAGTAAAGGATCGCTCGCTGCACGTCCCGATCACCTCGAGTCGCGAGAATCCATCGGGCCAATTCATCATGCAGAGGATGAAGATGCGAAGCCGCCGCACCCAAGCTCACTTGCAACAATCCCAGATCCTGCATGCAAGCGAGCCCCTGACGAAAGTACTCACCCGATAACCATCGATCCAATTCTTCCTTCACTCGCTCACGGCTCACGCCGCCCAGAGGGTCTTGATGGTCGCGAATTGCCTGTGCGGTGGCCGGCTCGAGTTGAAAGCCCAGTTGAGAAACGAATCGGACGGCGCGTAAGGTTCGCAGTCGATCTTCGCTGAAACGACGGGCTGGCTCGCCCACGGCGCGCAACAGACCTCGCTGCAAATCAGCAAGGCCTTGGACAAAATCGAGAATTCGCATTCCCGACGGATCGAAGAACAAAGCATTCACCGTGAAATCTCGTCGAGCGGCATCAGCTGCCGCATCCGCGAAGCGAATCGAATCAGGTCGCCGGCCGTCGCTATAGTCGGAGTCTTCGCGAAACGTGGCGATCTCCACACTCCGTCCTGGCCCCAAGGGAACCAGAATCACGCCAAAGGCCTTGCCGACACCCACCGAGTTCGGAAAGAGCTGCTCGACCTGATCGGGAGTTGCGGACGTCGCGACATCAAAGTCCTTGAGATCGCGATCGAGAATCGCATCCCGAACAGAACCGCCCGCGATAACAGCTTCAAATCCACCTTGATGCAACTTCGTGAGAATATCACGAACTGCGGGCCAATCCGCATGCTGGGCGAATCGGCGAAGAACCTGCTCGGCAGTGGCGCGCTCGGAAAGACTCATCGGATTATGATTTCAAGACCTTCCTTCAAAGACAAAGTCGATTTTAGCTTTCTTACCGATCTCGAGGGCCGCCACCTCATCGGAGAACCGTCGTACACATTCCCCGTTCACCTTCCACCGCGAAGCATGCTAGCCATGAAGCGAGATCTGGAGGCTCGATGAATCGGTCAGAAATCCAATCACTCATCGAGGAAAAACTCTCAGCTGATCTGCGCTGGGGTTGGGTGAGCTTGAAAGAGCCATTCAGCCTGAAACATTATGATGCGTGGCTGGCTGCGGGCCACCACGGCGAAATGCATTACTTGGCTGAGCATCGCGATCTCAAAGCCAACCCACAAAGCTATGCCCCCTTGGCGAAATCCGCCTTCGTCTTCGCCTTTCCGTATTTTCCCGCCAAAAATCAAACGGCACTTCGCACCGCGCTTTATGCGCGTTCTGAGCCTCAAGGCGTCGATTACCATCAGAGCCTACCCCGTCGCCTGTCTTCGCTCGTCGAGGCTCTTCGCGCCCGATTTCCCCAAGAGTCGTTTCGAGTTTGTGTCGATTCGAGTCCGCTCATGGAGCGAGATCTCGCCGTGCGCGCGGGTTTGGGCTGGATTGGAAAGAACACCTGCGTACTCGATCGAGAGGGCGGAAGCCTCTTTTTCATCGTTGAGATTCTCGCTTCACTTGAAGCACCGGAAGCGATCGCCAGAGCTGAGCTGCAAGTTCCAAAAGACTTCTGTGGCACCTGCAGGCGCTGTATCGAGATCTGCCCGACGCAGGCTCTCATCGAACCGAGAGTGTTGGACGCCCGTCGCTGTATCTCGTACTGGACCATCGAATCCAAGAGCATCGCTCCCAAGAATTTGCGAGATCAGTTTCAAGGCTGGTTCTTCGGTTGCGACCTCTGTCAAACCGTCTGTCCGTGGAACGAAAAGGTCTTCGGTCAAGAGCCCATGCGGTCGCTCACCTCTCCGTCGCTCACGGGTGAAGATCGACAAAACTTAATTGGCGAGCTTCGCGAACTCCTGGGTCTTTCCAAATCGCAAGTGAATCGCCGCTATCGAGGAACCCCCCTCCAACGGAGTGGTGCTTGGGGTCTCAAAAGAAACGCTCTTTACGTGATCAGTAACTTGCAACTTCACGAGCTCACCCCTGAGGTGCAAGCCTTAAGTGCCGACAGCTCCCTCGGCGAACTCGCTCAGCTCGCGAGTGATGTTCTCCGTGAATTGGCCTCCTCAATATGACCTCCACGGGCAGCATCACTCCGGGGATGACTCAATGATCCATCGGTTCACGGACGGTTTGCGAAGCTTTAGCCTCGTTGGTCAGTAAGATTCGACGCTCTTTGAGGCTGTGTAGAGCCGCCTCAAACTCGTCTTGGCCACCTGGGCTCTGTGCGAGAACCTGACCCACGGCCCTTCGTAAAGCCCCGACTGTCGTACGAAAATTTTCTCGAGTCTCATCGATCAGCGCGGCCTCGACCATGCTGATCTGCCCTCGTCGAAGCTGTCGCCCCCAACGCACGCGAAAATGAATCGGACTGCCGCTGACATGAGACTTACTTTGAGACTTGCTTTGAGACTCGGAAAGAGACACGGGCTGAATGGACGTCACAAGCGTCGGATTCAGCTTCACTTCGCCAACGTCGAGGCCTGCGGCCTCAGCGACTTCATCATGGGTTGAAGCGACAGCCTGCATTTCAGCGACACGTAGATCCACTTCATGCCACACCAAATTCGGATCCCCGGAGCGTTTGAGCCAAAGCGGAAACTGTGACCACAGCGTCCACGGCGGCTCTCCCGCATGAGTTCGCTTAGCCAAATCCCACGCAAAACGACCCAAGACTTCGTTTTGCTTTTCAAGCGCGATTGAGCTGAGAGAAATTCGATCCGCCGTGTGGACAAACTTCAGATCCGCAAAGAAACCACGACCCCACTCAACATCGTGAGCCGGAGGAAAACGAAAGGGCCAAATTCCATCCCCCACCTTGGATTGCGGTCCCACACGCAGCTCGTGGGGTTTGATGGAGAGAAGACTCATCTCACGAAGCAAAGCCTGCACTTCATGATCGTAAATCGGATCCCCGGCGCGAGTCCGATACAAACTCAATGAAATCCCCGACTGCGATTTGGCTTCGAGCAAACGCGCTTGCCACAAAGCGCGCAACGGCCCGCCCACCGCAACCATCCAATCCATTGCGATGTTTAAACTTTCAGCAAAGCCAGACGATTCGGCGCCCGATCTTTCAGCCCATTTTTCTGGCCACTTTTCTGGCGAAGACAAAAAAGAAAAAGTTTGTAGGTCAGCCATACCCAACCAGTGTGAGCTGAGAATCGACTCTTGTCTCGAGCTCTTCACCAAGCTCTATTGTGCGCCGCGCCGAACTTGACGCTGGAGGAGGTGACGCCTAACACGGCCTCGCTCGGTTCCTCCGAACGGTCGTCGATTTTCGAGGTCAACTCATGTCGGTCTTGCACTCTCAGAAGTCATCCCCTGAATTCACGGTCGTTTCATGGCCCAGATCATGGCCCAAGCGCACCCAAGGCCAATCGTCAGTCGTCCATCGTCGTCTCGATCCTCGTCGCCTCGGCTTGGGGTTCATCGTGATCCTTGGACTTTTGGTTTCGCTGCCGCGCGCACAAGCTGAGTCCGTTCGCGCGCTGGTGGTGAAATCTGCATCAAATACCGGATCAGATACCCGATCAGAGACCCGACTCAATCCGATCGTCAAAGGCCGAGCTCTCAGTCGGAAAGGTTTGCCGGTTGAGACCACCTTCGCGCTTCGCCAAGCGCTGAACGAACTCAACTCGGGAGACTTTGTCATCATTTCCGGCGAGCTGTTGGATCTCAACCGCAACAAGAAACCCGACCATATTCGCGTGCAAGGTATCGAGTCCGTCGGTCTCCAGCGCCTGCTGGGAGTTTGGCGAACAGCGAACTGGGATGTTTTCAATTTTGAGAGTTTCGAGAAGTTGACGCTCTACAAATATCATCGGACAGGGCGCTCAGCGCGCGAAATGCGACTATCTCACCTGAAGGACATGAGTTACTCGCTTTCGCCGGATCGAGGATCGGTCTATTCGATCTTTATGGTCGAAGCACCTCACCCCCAGCTCGGACGCGCCGGTCAGGTGTTCGTTGGCAGTCTTGAGCTTCAAACCCAAGGCAACACACCCGTCCTCCAACTGAGTCTCATCGACTCGAAGACCGGCGGAGTTTCCGAAGTGCTTTCCCTTTTGCAAGTGGCCGAATAAGCTCGAGGCATGACAGCTTGGCTGCGTGCAATCCCATCTGAATTGTTATCCTCGACGACAAAGTCCGAAGACCCTCGACTCGCATCGATGGTGCAGGTGCTGCCGGCGGCAGATTCTGCTGAAGACCTGCGAGACTCCCTCGGCGAGCTTTCTCCGGGAATCGCTGTCTTGGGCTATCCCGACGAAGAAGGTATTCGACTCAATGGCGGACGCCTCGGTGCGGCCGAGGCCCCCCGCGAGATTCGGCGCGCGTTCTATAAGATGACGCCTTCTTGTTGGAGTCCCAACTCCCCCACTCTTTACGAATTAGGCGATCTCAACATTGAGGGTGCAGATCTTCCGGAACGCCACGCTCGCGCTGAACAGCTGGTGCGGGTCGCCCTGGACCAGGGCCATCGCACACTGAGTTTGGGCGGCGGTCATGACTACGGCTTTCCGGACTCGGTCGCTTTAGTGCGTTGGGCGAAATCTCAAGGTCGACGCCCGCTGGTTGTGAACTTCGATGCGCATTTGGACGTGCGCCCCGTTGAATCCCACTTCCATAGCGGGACGCCGTTTCGACGACTTCTTGAGGCTGAACCCGACACGGAGCTCGTTGAACTGGGCCTTCAAGCCCATTGCAACTCAAGAGCGCATCGCTCCTGGCTTGAAAGTGCCGGTGGTCGCGTGATCTTTGAGGAAGATCGTCGCACGCGCCGGGAGTCCTTACTCGCCAGTCTTCAACGCCTCCTCGGCGAAAATCTGCCGAGTCGTCGACCGACTTTCTTATCGATCGACATCGATGCGTTTTCATCTTCATACGCTCCGGGAGCCAGCGCCAGCTGGCCGACCGGCTTTGAGCCCGAGGACTTCTTTCCTTGCTTCGAGTGGTGTTTGGCTCGCCTCGACGTTCGCGGCATTGGAATCTATGAGGTCTCACCGCGCCTGGATCTCGATGCGCGCACCTCGAAGCTTGCGGCCGTTATCGCGCATCGCTATCTCTACAGTTAAAAGGGGACGCGACTCATGTTCGCATCAAGAGGTTTCGGTAGCGATAATCATTCTGGAGTCCCCGACGCCGTATGGCAGGCTCTGCAATGCGCCAACTCGGGGTTTGCACCGGCCTATGGCACTGACCAGCTCACCCAACGTTGTGATGAAATGTGGCGGAAGCTCTTTGGTCCAGAGACCAAAGCTTACTTTGTATTCAATGGCACCGCAGCGAATGTCCTCTCGCTCGCTGCGCTCCTACGGTCGCATCACTCGGTTTTGGTCAGTTCAATGTCACATCTCCATGTCGATGAATGCGGAGCCCCCGAGCGCGTGTGGGGCGGTAAGCTTTTGGCGATTGAGGCGCTCGACGGAAAGTTACGAGTCGACGATCTTCGACCGCATCTCATTCGCAAGGGGGACCAGCATCATTCCCAAGTGAAGGCCGTATCGATCACCCAACCGACTGAAGTCGGAACTCTTTACTCGCGTGCAGAGCTTCGGGAGCTCGCTGAGTTCTGCCAAAGTGAAGGACTTTGGTTGCACATGGACGGCGCCCGACTCGTCGTGGCCGCTCATCGATGGGGAACGGAGAACTTTCGTGAACTCACCGAGGGCGTCGATGTGTTGAGTTTTGGCGGCACCAAAAACGCGTTGGTGTTTGGCGAGGCCGTGCTGTTTCTATCCCCTACTTCACGACAAGCGGCCAACGAATTCGCCTTCGTTCGCAAGCAACTCATGCAACTTCCTAGCAAAACCCGATTCATCGCCGCGCAATTTCTGGCGTTACTCGATGACAAGGATTTGCTCGGACAGCCCCTCTCGCGTCCCAATTGGACGACCTGGGCCGGTCAAGCTTGCTCGATGGCGGATCGACTCCGCGAGGGCCTCGAAAAAATCAACGCCGTCCGGATCACCCAGAAGACACAAGCGAACTCGGTCTTCGCCGTTTTTCCGAGAGCCTGGATCAAGGCACTGCGAGATCACACGTTCTTCTACGTATGGGATGAGAGCAGCTTTGAGTGTCGTCTCATGTGTTCATGGAGCACCCAAAGCCAGCACATTGACGAGTTTCTCGATACCGTGCGCCGTCTTGCGGAGACCAACAACGAAGGCTAAGGCTTCGCGCTTCATTCCACCCGGGCGACTCGGTAGCGAAGCCATCTCTCCCAAATGCCTGCTCCATCCGGTTGCATCCATGCCGTGATCGGTAAGACCACAAAGACGTAGATCGCCACGCCTAATCCAGCGATCGATCCCACGATCGGCCAATCAAAAAGCGCGAACAAGGGACCTACAAAGACCACCAAAGTAAACTTCACCAAGGCTCCGAGGGTGCGCAACAAACTCGACGGCCAGGTCAAAGCTTCGCCATTTGGGCGACAGAGCCGAAGCCCCACACACCAGGGTCCCAAAGTGGCGCGTAGTCGAGTCAGCGGCAAGACCATATGGTAGATCGGCAAGAAGGCGAGCGAGATCGAAGAAAAAAACACGAAGGCGTCCCAATCCCGAGCAGTGTAGAGCTGCATGGGGGCGAGATGAACTTCACCATAGATCGGCCACAGCCACATCGTGAGTCGATGCAAAGTCGTGATCACGGATAAACAAAACACGAAATCGAGTAACCAAGCTGCAAACCTCTCACTGCCTTTGGCTGGCTGAAACTTCATGTTTCACCTCGCGGACGCGAACGCAGCATTAAGATCACCCCAGGAGCAACCAACTGCAGAAGCGAAATGCCGATGAGAGGATACTCCTCCTCCCGAATCCCGATCACGAGCCAAATCACCACGCCAAAGCCATAGAGGGCAGCAAACAGCTTGGGCGGCTGAACCCCTACAAGTTCGCCTTTCGCTACATCCCGAACCAGAGCCAAAAGCGCCATGGTACAAAAGATGGCCGCAAAGAAGGAATGGATCATGAGCGCCTCCTTTGCTCCCGAACCCACCCGGGAAAAGCCGTCATCAACACGATCAACTGCAGAAGACTGGGCAAAACTAAACCCCAATTTTTGTCATAAAATCCAAACAGCACCCATTGCAGAATGCCCGCCGAATAGATCGGAAGAAACAATCGACTGCGCAACAGACTCGCGCGTTCCTTCAACACAAAGACGATGGCGCCCAGGGCACAAAAGATTGAGGCCGCCCAGGTTAAAGCTTCTAAGTTTGCCACAATCACTCACCTCTCTGTTCGGAATTGGCCTCCGATGGAGTTGCTTTGAATTTGACGGCTCTCGGGAATCGCGGCGCGTTAGTGACCTCGATCGCGACTTCGTCCATGCTCGTAGCGAGAGCGATTCGCTAGGAGGAAACTTATGTCATCGACCACTTATCCACCGATCTCCTATGCCGACTATTTGAAAACGAATGATCTGCTGAATCAACAAAAGCTTCGCAGCGAAGAATTCGGAAAGAAAGCTCACGACGAGATGCTCTTCATCATCGTCCACCAAACCTATGAGCTTTGGTTCAAACAAATGCTCCACGAACTCGACTCTGTTCTGCAGATTTTTGCGGCCAATCCCATCCCCGAAGAATCCATGCTGATGGCGGTTCACCGACTCAGTCGCATGGTCGAGATTCACAAGCTCTTGGTTGATCAGGTCAGTGTGATGGAGACCATGACACCTTTGGACTTCCTCGACTTTCGCGACATGCTTTATCCCGCAAGCGGCTTTCAGTCGACGCAGTGGCGTCTCTTGGAAAACAAACTGGGCCTCAAGCGCGATCAGCGCCTCACCTATAATGCCGTTCCCTACCATGCTTACGTCAATGAGGCTGAGGCCACGCGAATGAAGCAGGCCGAGGCTGAACCGTCCTTGTTTGATCGTGTTGACGAATGGCTAACGCGAACACCATTTCTGAAAACTCAAGACTTCGACTTTGCCACAGTCTATGGCAAAGCCGTCCGCGAACTCCTGCAACAAGACCGCGAGGCCGTGCGCCGCCATGCCAAATCCGATGAGGATCGCGAGCGTAACCTCAAAAGCATTGATGAGACGGAGAAGGTCTTCAACGCTCTCTTTGATGCCAAGCTTTATGCTGAACTGAGAACGCAAGGTCACTTCCGACTCTCACATGAGGCTTTGCAGGCTGCGCTGTTGATTCTGCTGTATCGCGACCAACCCATTTTCTCTTTGCCCTTCCAGTTGCTCACCAAACTTCAAGATCTCGACGAATTGATGACTCAATGGCGGTATCGCCACTCGTTGATGGCGCATCGGATGCTGGGCTCAAAGATCGGCACCGGCGGTTCGAGTGGAGCTCAGTACCTGAAGGCCGCGACAGAAAAGCATCGCGTGTTCGCTGATCTTTTCAATCTCGCCACCTTCCTCATTCCCAGATCCAAGCTGCCAAGACTTCCAGAAAGCCTGACGCGGCGGATGAACTTCACGGCGCCTTAGGCTCGGCTGATCGAATATCAGTTTTTTTGATAACATCCGCATAAGCGTAGCGGACCTCGAGAATTCCAACGGAGTTGCCGCCCTTGGCCTCACGACCTTGCGCCGTGACCCAAAGCTGAGCTCCGTCGGGCGAAAGATCTAAGCCGACCGGATATGAGTCCACCGTGATCCGCGATACGAGCGTCATGTCTTTGGTGCGCACAACGACGACCTCACTCGTTTGATTGACGGCTGCGAAGACGTAGTCGTCATGGGGCGAAAGTTTTATGCTGCGAACGCCTAACCCCACAAAGGCTTTGCTCGCCCCCACATCTTTGGCCTCAATTTCGATATGGCGAGGGGCCGATGCCTTCTCCGCTGGAGATCGCTGGGCTTGTTGATGCACGAGCTTCATCAGCGAATTCAGCGGCACGCGCCACACATAGCCTGTCAGATTACAAGAGATATAGAGATATTTGCCATCGTGACTCACATGGAGATCTCGAGGCCCTGGTGCCAGACCATCAACCGTCAGAATCTCTCGCTGATCGGGACGCGTCAGATCAAAAAAACTCAAGCCCCCTTTTCGCATCCGACCAACCATCAGAAAGCGCGAGTCGGGAGTGAAGGCGAGGCCTCGAATACAGTAGCCACAGTTCTTGTCCCGGTCGCCCTGCATTTCTTTTCCCGCAAGGCGCCTTTCGACAATCAAGAGGCGCTCTTCCTTCCAACTCGAGGGCTCATCTCCCTCGATATTCCAAATTCCGACGGTGTTATCTCCCCAATGAGACACCGCGAGCTTTCGGCCATCAGGAGAAACTCGCACATATTTGCCAATCGGTCCCGTGTGAAACACTCGACGTATGCGACGCGTGCTCACATCGATCACCGCCATGGCGGAGGGCCATTGGCTCATTTGATCCCAACTGCGCCGATAGTACGGCACCCAAAAGTATTTCCCGCCGTGAGTGAACTGTCCCTCGACGGGCTTACCGACAAATTGTTGGAGCTTTTTGGGTTGCAAGGGAAATTTGTAATCAAAGGGTGGTATCGAGGAAAACAAATTCAAATCGGGCGAGCGTCCCGAAAACCGATGCGCCACAACTCCGAGCTTTTCAGTCCCTGACGCATTGAAGACGACGGTTTTAGCGCCTTCCAGCGAGTTGACCATGACCACTTTTGAATCCGGCGAAAAGTTCACCGACTTGGGGGAATCAATATTCAGATCAAAGCGATCAAGTGGATCCTCAGCATTTTTATTATAACTTTGCCAGCGGCTCACATAGGTGAGCTTAACGGGCGCATCCGGCGGCGATGATTGACTCTGCAGCTCCACCCCACGCGCGAGGTCCTTGCGAAAAACCTTTTGTTCGATCGCCAACTGATTCGCCTTCGCCGTGGGGAGAAATCTCGGCACTTCCGGATGCAGAGGATCTAAGATCAAAGTCTGCTTCCAGACCCGCAAAACCTCCGACCAATCCCCCAACTTCCAATAGGACCAACCCATCTCATACCAGCAGTCAGCACAATTGGGGTCAGCTTTGACACAGGCTTGGTAGGTTTTCAGAGCGTCTTCGGAATTACCGTCCGCTTGCAGCATATAACCATCGCGAAGCAGGGTCGTCGCTCCGGGCTTGTCACAACGACCGGGCTTTTCTCGCACCGATTTGCCCGGCGTCGGCGCATTCGCCGCTTTTCCTGCCGAAAGCGGGAGCAAAGCCAGAGCAACAATCAGAGGCAGGTCAATGAATCGGAACGATCTGGGCAATCGTAACGATCTAGGCGACCGTGTCGAAATAGGCCGCATCAAAATGGGCGACATCAGATTTGCCAGACAAGAGCTCCCGAGAATTCGATCGACAAGACGAAGCATGCCTCCATCTTACATAGCTCCGGCCCGGGGGACACGAGCTCGACAATCAGAACTCGACCAACTCCAGCGCGAGCTTCGACAACGCGCTTTGGGGTCATTTCTCATTGCGGCTGCAATTCAAACCTGAATAAAGCTTGAGTCCATTCTGAAAAGTCGGTGGGATGGAAGTGTTATGTTTCGCAATCACGATGACTTCGAAGAAGCCGATTCGCGAGAACTCCTCCCTCAACTTCAGCGATTGAGTTGGGTGATCCGGATTTTTCTCTCGCTGATGTTGGGCGCCGTGGGGTTCGCCGCACACTCCGAAGAGCCCTCGGCATCGTCGGCTCACACCACCGAATCCACGCCAGATTCGTCCAGACCAATTCCGGAATCCTCGCCCCAAATTCCAAGCCAGGATGAAGCTCGAGCGATTTGGTCTTTGGGTCTTGGCGGCGGCGGCGGCGTGGTGCCGCATTACCCGGCGGCTGATCAAGTCTCGATGCGAGCTCTCGTGATTCCCACTTTCAGCTATCGAGGACGTATACTGCGTGCGGACGATGAGGGCACTCGCGCTCGATTCCTCCAGCGCCTGCTTCCTGTCGGATCTTGGGCGACAGGAACTTGGGAAGTCGACCTCTCAGGCTCAGGCGCCTTCCCGGTCGGCGCCAATGAAAATGTCACTCGTCGAGGCATGCCGCCGCTGGAGTGGATCGCTGAACTTGGACCGCGCGTTTCTTATCGGCTACGCCTCTTCAACGGTCGCGATCGGCTGCGATTCAGTCTCCCTGTTCGAGGAGTATTCAGTGCAGATCCAGAGCGAGGAGTTGGTCGAGCGGCGGCACGTGGCTGGGCCACAGAGCCCTCCATTCAATGGGAGCGTCGACGTTCCGCAGTTTGGAAGTGGATCCTGGAATACTCTTTGGACGTCTACGATGCGGGAGTGGCCGGTTACTACTATACAGTTGCGCCCCAATTCGCCACTGCGGAACGACCCGCCTATGAAGCTCGAGGCGGCTACTCAGGGTCAAATCTCAGTTTGGCATTCATTCACACTCTCCCCAAAGCGAATCTTTTTTTTGCCGTCAGCCAGAGCTGGTTTAAGAATTCGGCGAACGAACTCTCGCCACTCTTTCGATCTTTGACGAACACCACTTGGGCGGTCGGCCTCAGCGTGAATTTGTATGAATCGAAGCAACGTGAAGAGACTTTGTCGGTCCCGACTCGACCTACGACACCGTGAAGTCTTTGGCGAATACGCGAGTGAGTGTGTCTCCGCCTCGCGAATGCGCTCGCGCGATTTCTTAAGCATTTTTTTGGTCGCGAATTATGAAGCGGTCGCACAGGTGGGAGGCGTCTTCATGCGCCAAACCTGCCACTTCTCGAAGAACTTTCTTTCCGATTCAATTCTCTGATTTTCGAGCTCACGCTTCGTGGTGAGAGCTCGGGCCTGGGCCAGTCCACAGCGATCGGGCCTTCGTTCCGAGCCTTGAATCTTCACCAACGGCTTCGAAGCCGGATCGCGGACCGCACAACGCTCCTGAATCAAACGAACTCGCTCGCGCGCGCGAGCGACCGAATGATCGACTCGGCAGTACGACTCGACATCCTCGCGGTAGGTTTTCTCCAAGAGCTCGCGTTGACTGTGCAGGTGTTTGAGATCTGGCCCTTGGAGGCTCGCCAATTTGGGCACTTCCCTCTCTGGACCTCTCAAAGCATCACGATCGACTGACCAACGTGCTTTGAAAGCCGATAGCCAAAGCGGTACACCCCAAGTTGGACAAGGAAAACTTGTCGTAAGATTTTGGGACCAGAGCCTGAGGCGACGGCCAAAATCCCCGATCGGCAATGGCGTCCAAGGCGTCGGTGCAGGTCCCCGAAACACTTCGGAAGTCGCTGCATCCTTCTCGGCTTCGACTTGTGTCGGCTGCCGATGAGTTTGTCCAGGAATGCGATGGTCGTCGCTTTTCGCCAAATTTGAGGAAACCAAATTTGAGGCCGCCAAATTTGGAGAAAAATGATTCGAATGATACTGATCTCTCGGTGGTGCAAAGTTCAACCGAGGGCGATCATCATCGAGCACACCCACCCAAACCTCAAGCTGAGGCCATCGGACCACTTCCAGCTCGCGCTCCCAAAGACGCCGAAGAAGTAGATCTTCCTCGAGGCTCGACCAGATCTCAAACTCGTGATCGTATTCTTTGCGTAGAGCCGTCGCGACCTCGCACAACCACTGCGCTTGTTGGTCAGCTTCCCACTGCGCACGCAATCGATGCCGACCCCAGATCGCCATGACACTTGCAGAAATAACGATGATGGCCACAAGGACCAGAGCTGCACCGAAACGCACCTTTTCGTTTCGGCTCAAATTGATGCACGTCGGAGTCCAGCTGAGTGATGAGAATCGCGATCGAGATTCGAATCCTCGCTCGGCTTGACTGACTCCATTCGGCCTAGCGCGGGCTCTTCTTCTTCACTCGACTTTGATCTTGCCGAAGTCTGGGCTTCGACTGCTCAATCTTCGTCCCACCGGAAGGAGAAAGTCGAGAGAGCAGCTCACGCCCGTTGGCCAAATCTTCCCACAGGTCGCGGGACAGATCTTCACTCAACCTCTCACCTCTTCGGCAAGACTCCTCCAATACACTCGCGGTCCAAGCGTGCGAGAGGCTGGGGAAAGCACCTTCGTCGACCTCGCCGACTCCCGCAATCCACAAATGACTCCAAAGTTTCTTCATGGCCGAGTTGAATCGGGCCTCGTTATCTCGACCCATCAACTCCGTCCCGGACTTCAGTTGCTTCGTAGAAAGTGGCGAGTCGAAGTCGAGAAGCTCCGCGATCTCACTCGCCTCACCGACTAAGCCCAATTCACGATGCGATTGGGTGAGCCTCCAAGCCGCTTCAAAGGCGGACAGCGACAACACCGTGGCCCGTCCACGAAACAACTTCCCATAGTAAATCTGACCGCTCTCCATCAGTTCGCGGCGAAGATGCCACATCTGAACGACTTGATCGTCGCCGTCGTTTGACCACTCCCAATTCATAGGCTGATCCGGAAACAACACATGCCACAAGGCGAGAGGCTGGGGACGATTATTGAGCGGAAACACGAGCAAGGCCCCGTGGTGCTCGATCGCACCCAGGACTCGTTTCAAAAGCCGACTCATGAGGGTTTCACGACTTCTTTGATTTCGCCGAGATTATCCATCGTCCAAATCTCGCTTTCCAACAAGAGCGCGCGACAAGGTCCGGAATCGGCACCCTCAATTTTCAACGGCGCCGCCACAAGAACATAAGTTCCCTGCACGACACTTCCCAACATCAACCCTTCCAACACACTCATTTGGTAGCGAGCCAGCATTGCATGGGCGGGAAGATCTTTCGAGGTCTCGGGATCGACGGATGGCGTATCGATACCGACCAGCTGCACACCCGAAGAGGCCAAATCTTCCAAAAACTCCGGCTCAAAACTCGCAAAATCCGAATTCCATTTCTCGGGATCTGGAAAGCTCAGGGTGCGAACCAGGACTCTTGGTGTTGGCGAGGTCAACATCTCTCGCGCTTCATCATCAAGATCCTGCCACCCCACGCGCCGGCCTCGCGCATGAAGTGCATCCACCACCATGCATGGCCCGAGATAACGGCGGACGTCAACCGCATGTATGCCCCCACCTTCGGCGGAATAATGACCCGGAGAATCCGCGTGGGCGCCAAGATGCAAAGTGCTGGTGATCCGCGAGAGCTCCAGATGATGACCCGCCGCAAAGCTCATGACGACGTGGCGCTCAAATTTTTGATCCCCGGGGAAAACTCCCAAGCGAGAGCTGATGAGCGGGCTAATGTCATAAACACGCATGCAGCCTTCTCCGTTTTAGCTACGGGACTTAAGTCGAGGTTCGGATGTAGTTGAGGACCTCTTCGGCGTGCCCGGCAACCTTCACTTGGCGCCACTCCTTCAGCACCACGCCTTCACGACTCACCACAAAGGTGGAACGCTCGACGCCTTCAAACTGGCGCCCATACAGGCTCTTCATCTGAATCACATGAAAGCTGCGACAAAAACTCTCGGAAGGATCCGAGAGCAAATCAAATCCGAGATTATACTTGGCCTTAAAACTCTCATGCGACTTCACTGAGTCGCGCGAGCATCCCAAAACCACAGCTCCCGCTGCCGAAAACTCCCGGCTGAGGCGCGAGAAGTCCTGACTCTCCATCGTGCAACCGGGCGTGTTGTCTTTGGGATAAAAGTACAGCACGACGAGTTGACCCAAATAATCCGCCAGCGAGACTTCACGACCACCCGTGGCCTCCAAACGCAAGTTCGTCACGCTGTGCCCGACAAGACTCGGCACATTTTTGTGGGCCATCACGCGTTTCACCGTCCCGCCGCTCTTTGGCGTGGCTTTCTTCGCGTTGTCCTTTACCACCTTCACTTTTTTAGCGTGGACCTTCTTCGAACTTCGACCCACCGTTGAGGCCGGGAACTTTCGTGTGGTCGGCTTCTTTTTTCCCGATGGGGACTGAGCCGCCGCCGCTCCTTTGGACTTGCGCAACTTCGAAGTCACAGCTTTTGCGCTCTTCGAGTTCGCCGAAACGGATTTCGCGCTTTTCGATTTCGCAGGCTTGGATTTCGTGACATGCTTTTGAGCCATGCTGCCTCCTTCAAAGGATCTCAAAACGTTGCTCGTTCTCGTCATTCTGCGCGAGACTCTCCCATGAGCCAAGGGCTTCATGCATCTGACAAATCGAATTCGAAATGGCTCGAACTGCAAGCGCAGCTGGCCCGACTGCCCTCTCGTCTGCCGGCCAGCGCTCAAAGCCTCGCCCCACAACAAATCGCTGATCAGATTCGCCAGCTCTCGAACTACTACATCCATTCCCCAAGCGCTGTCTCGCCTTGGCACGAGCCCTGGGCTCGCCATGCCCTCTTCAGTTACTATCACCCCCTCAATCTGACACGCGTCTGGGCTGCGGCCGAGCGCGGGCGACACCTCGGTTTTTTGAACGACCTCCACCATCTCTATGATTTGGGATCTGGCAGCGGAGCCGCGGCACAAGCGCTTTCCCTTCAGCAGAGCTGGACAAGCCTTGAGCTTCGCGATGTGTCATCAGCCATTCTCGAGTTCGCTCTGCAGGTGGCCGAACTCCCTTCGCACACTCGACACACGACAGCTCGACTCGAGACACGACCCCAGAACCTCGACGATCCCCGCCGAAGTCTCGCCGTGTTGGCCCACGTGCTGACCGAGAACACCGAGATTCCAAGTTGGGTGTTTGAGCTCGAAGCCCTGATGATCCTCGAACCTTCAACTCGCGACGATGCACGACGCTTGCAGGCTCGTCGAGAAACTCTCATGGCCCAGGGTTTTCACATCTGGGCACCATGCCCGCATGCCAAGCCTTGCCCATTGCTTCGCGATGAACGGGACTGGTGTCACGACGCCATCGAATACCCCGCCCCTCCGTGGTGGCTCGATCTCGAAGCCCACCTGCCGATGAAGAATCAACGACTCACGTTTTCGTATTTGCTGGCACGCAAGACTCCCCCTCCAGCGCCGTCTTCAAGACCCCTACTTCGCGTGGTCGGCGATGTGCTCGCCGAAAAGGGGAAGTCGCGAACCCTCACTTGCTCCGACGGCGATCGCGCCTTTTTGTCGTGGTTTCCCAATCGCCGACAAAGCCCCGAACCTACCTGCCGACGCGGTGATCTTTTGGAGTGGCCGAGTGCGCCGACAAACTTTGAGAAGCGCGGTCAAGACGAACGCCAAGAGTGGCGAATCGGCGATGCGGACTTTCCGATTCTCTCGCAACTTCCCGACCGAAACGATTCAAACCGATAGGGCCTTGAGTCGGGCTCGCAATCGTTCAAACACAGCTCGATGTTCGAGATTCTGCAAATCGAAACGCGGACTCTGAGCGTAGTCATAGGCCTCACGCGCCGGAAGACGAGCTTTGGCGGGATCCTCATGTCGAGAGCGCGGGACAATATGCGTGTGCAATGCAGGATCTAAATTCCCCCAGGTTTCGTAGTTCACGCGCAAGATCCCAGACTCCTCAAGCAGCGCATCGCCGATGGCGCCCAAGTCGAGAGCCCATTGCGCTCGAGCTTCCGAGACCAAAGCGTTGAAGTGCGGCACCACAGGATCAGCGAGCAGCAAAAAATACCCAAGGAGCGGCTGCGTTTCTCCCATGACGAGAACGCCCGAGCGAAGGCGAACCACGAAACGATCGAGCTCGCCCCGTCGAATCAAATCCAACTGCCGATGAATGGCCGTTGGCCCCACCATCGCCGTGTCTTCAGATCTCGATTTCACATCACTCATTTCCCGTTCCCCCGAGTTCCACATCTTTTGCCGTAGAATCCTGCGTCGCGCCTTTGGTCGCGCCACTCGCTGCGCCTCGGGCCGCGCCTCTGGTCGTTTCATTCGGCGGAGCACTCGACCCTGAGGCGGCCGACTCCGCAAGCCAAGTATCGAGTTCGCGCAACTGCTCGCGCATGTGCGCCCGAACGCGCTCGGCTTCTTCCGCCACCTGGGATCGACGAAGAACTGGATCTTCAGAGAGCTCTATTTCACGAGGACGATATAAGTCCGCCAACATCGCAAATCTCGGCATCGGCTTCGGTAGCCACGGCAGAACCAACAGACCACTGCGCTTGAGTCGATCCCCAAGGAACTTTTGTGCAAAATCAGGCAGCTTCCAATGCTCGACCATCTGCTCGTAGTGCTCGGCGGAGACCTTGAGCTTCAATCCCCAATTCTCACTACCCCGATGCACAACCGTCAGAAGTGGTGTACGTGTTCGAATCGCAAGCTCCATAAAGCGCGGCGAGCGAAACTCTTGAATCTCCTCGGGCGGTCCGAAAAAGCAGTTCGAGCCCTCCGGAAACACCACCAAATCACCTCGATCCAGAGATTGAAACCTTTCGACCAACTCATCGAAGTTCAGCGGCTTTTCGTTTTGCGAGATCCACTCGGCCAACCACCTGAGCGGCGGCACAGAGTAAAAGAACTTGTCCATCACTGCGACGGGCGTTCGCGCCCCACCTCCACGCGCACAAGCGTGAGCCGTCAAAAGACAAGGCGCTGGTAACCAACTCAACGGCGATGAATGCGAAAAGACGACGATCAGCCGCGGCTCCTCAGCCAAGATCTGATCCAAGCGTGGTCGCGATTTGAAACGTGTCTCACGTGCAATGAGACTCAACAGTCCCGATGTGAATGGCTCATAGTCAGACAGGCGACGCATTTCGAGATTCTATCTCACAAGAATTTCAAGGAGAAGCGTCGATTCCATCGACAAGGACCGCAAGTGTCTTCGACACATTGAAGCCAAACCCGGGGCCGCCTCGACTCAGGTCGCATAAAACGGAAATTCCGCTGCCGCCGCAGAAAGTTAGCAAAAATCGACAAAGTTCTACATCTCGTCACAATCCCCACCCGCGTGCAGACTTGTGAAGTCAGCCTGAGCTTCTTGAAGCCAGGCCAAAAAAACAGACGCAAACAAGATTCACGGAGGACGAAGATGGGAAACAGAAATCAGTTCCCGCAACCGACAGAGACCCGAGATCAAAGTCTCCTCAGGTTGATGCAAAGATCTGGCGGAGCGATCCCGGAAGAACGCAACCAGGTCTGGCGAAGCGGCCTCGCCCTCGCGCTCACGGCAGCAGCTCTCAGTGTGGGCGCGGGTTGCACACGTCCTTCAACTCAGTCCGAAGTAGCACCCGCCGAAATTCGCATGTCGAAGCTCGACGTGAATCTCTATCCCATCAACAAAATGGTTTGCGATCCGATGGGACCTGGTCAGCCCGATCCACGCTCGAACTTAGGCCTTAAGGCCGAACTCTTTTGGCGCGAAGCGAATCAACCGAGAACCTACAAAGTCGCGGATCTCATTCGTACCGGCAAGCGTTCAGATCGAAGCCTCTTTTTTTCGCAGCTGAACGTGCCCACGCGACTCTTTCATATGGGCTTTTTGAGCCCCACCGGCCAAGCCGTGCAAGACGATGCCCAGAACACCTTGATCGAATTCTTTGGCTTGCGATTCAAATCCATCCTTCGCCTCGCCCCCGAGCAACAAGAAGGCCTCTACGAGTTTGCGCTGCTTTCCGACGATGGCGCGGTTCTCCAACTCCGCAACTCCGAAGGCCTCTACGAGCCGCACATCAACAACGATGGCGATCACCCCACACGCCTGGCCTGCGGCGCGACACCCGTAAGCCTGAACTCGGCCACCGAGCTGCCGATGGTGCTGGAGTACTACCAAGGCCCGCGCTATCACATTTCATTGGTGATGCTGATGCGCAAGTGGAACCCCGAGCGCAAAGATCTGGTCAATGGACGCGATTCCGCCTGCGGTCTAACGGGTAACTCCACTTGGTTCAATCCTGACAAAAACTCCGAGCCACAAAAAGCCTACAAAGATCTCTTGGCGCGCGGCTGGTCTCCACTCACGCATGAAAACTTCGCACTCCCCAACGAAGCCGTGATGAACCCCTGCAAAGAGGGCGTTGCTCCCAAGATCTCCAACTTCACTGTGCTGGAAAAGTTCAACGACGGCTTCATGATCACTTGGTCCACCGACATTCCGGCCACTTCTCAAGTGGCCTGGCGCGGGGCTGATGGCAGCGAAGGACTCACCGAGGCCGACAATGTCCTGCGCACCCAGCACAATGTGATGGTTAAAGGACTCAAAGCTCAAAGCTTGTATGAGTTGCGTGCTGTCTCCATCAGCGACACTTACGGTAAAGCGTTCTCCTCGCCCATGCAGGCGATGACGGATCTTTGAGATTTGCTCGATGAATATCGACGCATCGGCTTTCCCATCTCAAGAAATCGGTGAAAGCCGACTCGGAGATCACCGGCCGAGTCACCGTGGCCTGAAAACCTGAAGTTCCGCTCGAAGGCCCCTCGCCAAGGGCTCTTCAGCACCCCCGGCTTCGAATGTCCGACAAAGGTCTCGGTAGGATTGACCCCGTCGTGATTTTACGCGTCAATGAAAGGACGACGCTCGGCAATTTCATCACATCGTCGCCATTTAAGCTGGCCGACTGATGAAGACCAACTCACGACGACCGAGCAAGAACAACGCGAAGGACAGCATGGGCTCGTGGTTTTGGCTAAAGTATTACTGGAAGAGCGCTCTCTCACTGACAACTGCGGCCGTAGCCTACACAATTGTGGTGCTGAACCAACCCACGAACCACTTCAGCTCCCAATTCAACTCCCCCACCGCCTCGCCGATGCCGCCACCGAAAGTCGAAGCGTCGAAGCGCGCTCTCGGCCAGGAACAGATTCAACAAGACACGAGCGCCTCGCGCTCATTACTTGTCGAAGACGCCAAGGCCTTCATCGACACTTCAGTCATGACGTCAAAGATCGAACGCGCCCCGGCTTCGAAGCTGACCGAGCAGCGGCCGGCCAAAGCCCTCAACAAAACCGCGACCAAAACCGTGACCAGAGCCGCGACCGGAAGTCACTGACCTGCAGCTCTGAGCGAATCGATCAGAGCCAAAACTTTACACTCGCCAAGAAGCTCAGCGCCGTAAACGAATCGACCGTCACCGTCACGCCACTTTGCGGAGTCGATTCACCCTTGCCAATCGAGTAGAATCCCAGCTCCCCGCCAATCGAAATGAAATCCGTCAAAAAGCGGTCATAACCACCGATAAATCCGATATGATAGGGCGACATGTTCACTTGGGTGGCGGACGAGCCGACATTAATCTTCGAAATACCCAAGCGGCCGCCGAAGTAGCCACCCTTGGCCTCACCCTCAAAGCGATACACGCCTTCGATGCCGAAGAGATCCAGATCAAACTGCCCAACTGTCCCTCCTTCATCCTTCTTGGAAGAAAGGTAATAGCCGCCAATTCCAAACTCTGTTCCCAGCTGTGCACCCACATGAACGCCGAAGCCCGGGCGCGCTGCCGTGCCGCTTTTATTGGGCACCAACATTCCGCCCATCGCGCCAAAGCTCATACCACTTGTGGAATCCGATCGAGTCGCAGCTTGCGCCGAAGATGCCGCCAGGCTCATCGCGCCCACAAACGCCAAACTGGCTGCCACTTTGACCGCACGAAGGGCGGCACGATGAAGGATCGAAACGGGCATGTGAACTCGGGGCTGACTTTTTTGAAGCATGAAATTCTCCTTGCTGTACCGGCCGAGCGCGACGGCCTCGGCCGTTAAATTCTCGGGATTTTGCTGACAACACCGCTCGCGCGGACGGTTCTTCCAATCCCTCCGCCCAGCAAAAGTGACTTGGATGCGCCCGTCAATCATGCTTTCATCAAGAGCATGTCGTTTACTCTTTCGATGATCAGCTTAAAGCATCGCATCACAAAGCTTAAGATCGACTCAGCGAGAAAGGCGTTGACGAAGCCTGGCTTCCCAACAACCTCGCGCTCGAGAACGACGCTCCAAGCTTGGATCAGAAGAAACGCCCAGCGTCTGCCGACCTCTTGGATGACAGGGCTCACGATCACACTCGCCTCCACGTCATCACTCGCCAATGTTGTCGGCGTCGACACACAAAACTTCAATCCTACAACCAGCGGCTTGGATTTCGTCACCGTGCAGAGTTCGGAAACCCTGAAGCCCGGCATCGTCAATCTCGGTTTGTTTTTCAACCTCGCGGTCAACTCACTGCCGGATTACGATCAGCCCAGCGGCAATCGCTTAAAGTTCAACGATACACTGACTTCCATGGATCTTAACGCCGGCCTAGGACTCACACCGAACTGGGATTTTGGTATCAGCATTCCGCAGGTTCTGCGCCAAAGCGTGAGCGACCAAAGCGGTAGCCGTGGCGAGTTCGCTGCGACCGGCGTCACGGAAGTTCGACTCAACACCAAGTACCGATTTTGGGGCGATGACGATGGCGGGATCGCGGGGATCTTTTCGACCAACTTTAATCAAATTCAAGATTCGCCTTTCGCCGGTCGAAACGCCGGCCCCACCATGAACTTTGAATTGGCCGGCGATACGCGCCGAGGGCTTTGGTCCTACGGCGGCAATCTCGGGTACCGCAGCCGACAAAAAGGCACGAAGATTCCGGGATCCATCGCCGACCCTTTAGGCTCGCAGTGGATCGCGTCGGTTGCGGCGAGTCGCCACCTTCCGCAGTCGAGCACGAAGGTCGTCACGGAGATTTTCGCTGCAACTCCCGCGGAGAGCAGCACAAGCTTCGCCGAGCGGAGCCTCACTTCGCTCGAGTGGATCATCGGTGCCAAGCATGATTGGAACACCAATTTATCTTTGCACGCCGGCGGCGGTACCGAAATCAAGCAAGGTGTTGCATCGCCCGACTGGCGTCTCTACGCCGGACTCAACTATGCCTTCGGTCCAATCTGGTCGTCCGAATCAGAAACTCAGCGCAGTGAGTATCTCACACGCGTGTACGGCGAAAGCTCCGCGCAAGTTCTTGAGCGCTTCCGCACCCAGGCGATTCATTTCGAGTTCGATAGCGACAAGATGATTGGCAACTATGATCCGGTCCTTGCAGAACTTGCGATGGCGATTAAAGGTGCTTTTAAAAAACTCGTCATCGAAGGTCACACCGACAGCGTCGGTCGCGATGAATACAATCAACGACTCAGCCTTCGGCGTGCGACGGCAATTCGCGTGCGCCTCGTTGAGAAGTTCGGTCTTCCTGCAGATAAGATCGCGGCGATCGGTTATGGCGAAGCTCGCCCGATTGCCGACAATGCGAACTACCAAGGCCGACAGGCCAACCGGCGCGTGGAGTTTGAAATCGAACGCTGATTTCAGCAGGCTCAGCCAAGCTGAGCCGACAAAACCTGTCAGGCCGCTTGAAAATGCTTCTCATTCATAGCGAAGTCGCCAACTCCTGGCCTTCGTGGACGAGTTCTTGCGCGGTCAGCCACTTGCATCGACGTGGAGGGTCCGACCGAATGACTCGACTGAGCCAAGCTCCCTCCCGCTTTCGCACGACGAAATGAGGCCCCTGTGAATTCACGCCTGAGTTTTTTACTGTCTGCTCTTTTGACACTTCCTGCTTGTCTCGTGGTGCCTCAAGCACAAGCTGCAAGCGGCCCTTCACCCGCCGAATTTCTCTCACCGGAGGCCACCCGCGAAATCCTCCGCGCCCAAGGCTTTGATCGTCCAGGGCTCGCGCCCAGCGGAGCCCGCCTTCAGCTGACAAGCACGGCGGCTCCTGGAGTCTCCCCGACACCCCAACCTGACGACGACGAGGAAGTCGTTGAGTATGACGAGGACAATTGTCCGATGATCACACCGCCTCGTCAGCTTCGCCTTATCAAATCACTACCCACACAAGATCCTTGTGAAAACCGCGGCACATCTCTGGTCGCCCTCAGCGACATTCAAGTTCTCTTTTTATGCGAGAATGGTCGCAGTGTGGCCAACTACGATTTGTCCCTTGGTTCAAAGGGACTCGATAAGCGTGTTCAAGGCGATCGCAAGACTCCGCTCGGCAGCTACCCGCTCACTCCCGCACGCCGGAGCGCTCAATATGGTCTCTTCATGCACGTCGGCTACCCCACAGCTCAGCAGCGCACCCAAGGCTACACCGGAAGCGACATTGGCATTCACGGTCCGGATCGGTGGTTTCGCTGCGCAGGCTTCTTGAACGTCGCCTTCAATTGGACAGCGGGTTGTCTCGCCGTTTCTTCGGATCTTTACATGCAAGAGATCGCCGAATTTGTTCGCACACGGCATCAGGCTCGCCGGCCTCTCATGCTTCACATCTTGCCACCATCGAGCACGCCACCTCCGCCGCTTTCTCGACAGCCTGACCCGACGTCGACGCCTCGCCCTCGCACCACTCGACTTTAAGATTCGCCTCCGGTGAACTTGTAGGCTCGTCGATCGTCCGCCACTGAGCTTCGATGGGTCGCTCGATGATTTTGATGGCGAATCCAACGGCGCGCTGGCCATCGTGGAGAAATATCTCTCTCGACTGAAGCTTTTTCTTGGCGCGCCCATCGCGTCCTTAAAAATGGAGTTCAAATCAATTTTCGCGCAATTCACGATCCTGATGATTGGCGCGAGCCTTGCTCTCCACGAGGCTCGACAACTTCATTGCGGATCATTTGGAAAGGACGTTTGCGGTCATGAATAAGATTACAACTGGATCAACGAAGACGACGATTGGCGAGAGATCCTCTTACGGACCTTGGCGACGCTCTATTTCGATCATCGCGCTGGCCATGATGATCACCAGCGCCGCCTGTACACGTCACGAAATGAGTCCGGATGATCAGATTGCTCCTCATACCGGTGATCCCGCGATCGAATCACAAGTCGGTGACCTCACCGCTCCGGCTTCACAAGCCACTTCGACCGAGCCCACAACACCGCCCTCGAATCCGCCCTCAACACCCATGCGGCCTGTGGCCCGCCAGGGTCAGACAGCCTATGTTTCAGCCGACCGCCTCCGCGTGCGCACAAGCCCCGAGGTGAATGCGAGCAACATCGCCGGCGTCCTTGAGATCAATGATCAAGTTGAAATCACCAACGCCCAACCACAAGGCCAAGCGGGTTTCGTCGAGATTCGCGTGATTCAAACACGCGGCACGGCTCCCAAAGGCCAGACGCTCTATACATCGCTTCAACACCTCAGCAGTCAGCGCGTGCAAGTTGATCCGGCCGCGACGACAAGCATTCCTGCGGCACCAGGTGCTCCGGCTCAAGCTCCAGCTCAACCCGCCGCTCCCGCCAACCGACTGTTCGTGATCACCAATGTGGCGACTGAGAAACTGCGCGTCTATCAACGCTGCTTGCCCACCGAAGGCTGTGTGAACCGGATGCTCGCTGAATTCGATGTCGTCAACGGTCAAGATGACGATGGCACACGCACCGACGTCGGCCACTATCGCATCACCAGCTGGGAGAAGTTTTACGAATCTCCCGCTCACATCTATCCCGCTTGGTATAAGCCCGGCTATCCACCGGTTCCGGCTCCAGGCAATCGTCGCGCATGGTTTGAGAGCGCTTATATGCCCAATGGCGTCGGCAAAATGCGAGGCGCATTTGGCTGGTACACAGCCAAGATCGGCCCAAATCCCAAT
>CANHQR010000013.1 GCA_947462815.1 Pseudobdellovibrionaceae bacterium | reverse complement strand
TCGCAAGCGATGCTCTACCACATAGCTCTGACCATCTTTTTCAAAATGGAAAGTGCCCTGCGAAACTCTCCCTTCCCAAAAGTCCATGGTGTTGAAAACCACGGCGTCAATGATGAGAGTGACACCAAACACCACCATCGTCAGAATGTACAGTACGACCCTCAAGATGAGAGTTTGGCTATTGACCCATCCGGCATATTGCCGGGTGAGTTTAAAACCACCCGATGCACAACCCGTCGAAAGAGCCGCAAACCCGGCTGCAACCAGTGCTAATCCAACAAACAATGACCGACGTAGAAACTGAAGCCTGAACCTCTCCCCTGTTGACTGACATTGAGTCTGCTGAAGATGACAACCTATTGGCGGTCAACTTTCAACCCCTTGAAATGGTCTCGTTGAGTGTTGCGAGCTGATCTCACGAACGTCATCACGCCTCACTCAACGCGGGATGCGGCGCTCGGAGGATGCCGATGAGTTCGCGAAGGGATCAACTCGTAGCGGGGGACTCGCCACGACCGATAGAGTTGAATTGTAAGCGGATCTCGGACGACTCGGAAAACAGGCGAACTCTCGAAGCTCTTGCGGGGATCTTTTCTAGCTCCGCCTTGACGTCGCAACACTCAACGAGACCACTTAGCCGTCAGAAGAGACGCGCTCGCCACTCCCGCTCATCGGTACCCAAGTCTTCGATAACCTCGAAGCTGATCCGTGAAATCTCTCGACCCTCGGTGGTTTCAAGCTGAACCCGCCATAGTCCCGGCGAGTAATTCTGCTTGAAGGCAAAGCCTCGGAAGCCTTCATCGCGTCCTCCCACCAGTGAGAGGGGAATGGAGTCCGTGCCCTCCCACCCTCGCCCTCCTCGCTTCAACCAGCGCACGCGAATTTCATCCCGAAATCGTCCCGGAGCAAAAACACGGGCAAAAACGTGAACCTTATCACCAGGGCGCGCGGCAAAGGTCTGGGCGCCGCTTTGCCAAATGGCGTACCACGGTCGCACATATCGAACCTGATAGAATCCACCGGGAACTTTCTCGACATGGTGATAAACCCCGATCTCCAATGCCGCGATCGGCACCGGCGGCAACCATCGAAATGCGTAGGCGAGCGTCAAACCGAGGGCCACAATGAGGGCGATGGCGCGCCCTTTGCGAAGCTGAAAGGCCATCACCTCGAGTGCCGAGCTTCCACCTGTTTCGGTCCACTTCAATAAAGCGAAGATCACCAACACGCCGGTTCCTACAGCGAGAGTGAACGGCACCCAGCCGACAAATCCAAACAAGGTCGGGATCACATAACTGAAATATGAAATCCAACAGAGGCTCAAAAGCGCCAGACGCAGATGCGGGCCCGACCTTTGAAAGCGACTCAGCTCATTGGCAACCAACAACACCGCAAGCACGAGCATAAAAACAAACGATGTCGCCAACGAGGCACTCTTGAAATAAAATAGCGTGTAGGCCGAGAGCAAACTGCCGTAAAGGAAGTGTACGATTTCGTCATGATAGCGCCAAAAGCGATCTCGCCATCGCGCCAGAAACCCGAGACGAACTTTGGCTTCCACATGTGACGACAAACTACTGAGCAACTCCCAGCGCCAAACCACGGATACGATCGACAGATAAACAAGCTGCGAGAAGATAGTGAAAGGATCATCAATACGCCCAAGCGTGAGGACATCAAACAGAAATCCCGCAACGAAAAATGCAGCCGGACCATGACGTTCATGACGCTTATAAAACGCACGCCAACCAATCGCTTTAGGCTTGTGGCCTACGGACTCATCAGGCGTTTTACCTTGCTCTGTGCTTTGAGTGACGGCTTGACTGGCCGCTTGACTGGCCGCTTGACTGGCCGCTTGACTGGCCGCTTGACTGGCCGCTTGACTGGCCGACTGAATCACCGAACGAGGGTCATTATTTGTGTTGTTCATCGAGCCACATCTTACCCAAGGCTCTCACCACACTCAAACTTCCCAGCTCATTGACTCACCCAACCGAGCTCTCTAGCCTCAAATTGTGTTGCGACTCCAATTTCGTCCAATCTATGGCGTCTTCGCCGCCTTGTACTTCACCCAGGGCGCTGTGCTCGCCTATATCACGAACTTCCAAAAGCCTTACCTCAAATCACAGGGCGTTTCGCTTGGAGCGATCGGATGGCTCACGAGCGCGCTTCTCTTACCTTTCATACTGAAGATCTTCCTTGGAGCCTGGAGCGATCGCGTTTCGCTCTTTGGAAGAGGCCACAGGCGCCCGTATATGCTCTTGGGCCTATCGCTGGCTGCACTCAGTTTTGCGTGCCTCACACAGCTTCAACCCGATGAGAACTTTTCGAATTTTGCCATCACGATCTTCATCGCCTGTCTCGGCATCGCCGCCTTTGACACTTGTGCAGATGCCTGGGCGATTGAGGTCACTCAATCCGACGAATCCGCACCGATTCAATCTTCCATGATGGCAGGCCGAGCCGCGGGTCTGATTCTGTTGTCATGGCTCTTTGGTCAAATGGCTGATAACTTTACATTTGCACCCGTATTTACGACCCTTGCTGGGCTTTGTGCAGCAGCTTGGCTTCTGGTGTATTTCAAAGTCCAAGAGCCTAATTCTCCACCGACTCCAGCCTCCCTCAGCGATCAATTCCGTCCGCTGACGACCTATTTCACGACAGATCGGTTTTTCTTTGTCGCGTACGCGATCTTGTATTCGATTTTCTCATTTGGGCTGGATGGGCTCATCACTTTGCACTGGACTGAAAGTCTCGGCCTGAGTGGCGAAGGCATCGGCTATTATGGAAGTCTTCGCGGCGTCGGAGCTGTACTCGGAGCCTTATCGGCGGGCTGGTGGGCATGGCGCTGGGGGCGAGGCCGCACAGCGCGCGCTTCGCTACTCATTCTTGGCGGGGCAGGACTGAGTTTACTCGTCATTGAGTCGCCTTCTTCCGCACCTTATATGGGACTGGTGTGGGGTGCAGCATGGTCTTTTCAGGAAACTTGTTACGTGATTTTGGCGATGCTTATGGCGGATCGACGAACACCCGCCACCAGCTTTGCCATGCTCATGGTTTTCTCAAACCTTGGCACGAGCATCGGCGAGGCCATCGCATCCCAGCTCGCGCAGACTCACGGCTACCCTGCGATCATCGCTGCAAATGCCGTGAGCGCATGGATCTTGAGCGCGTTTTTGCCTTGGATTTCGCGGCGGCCCAGTCTCTCGGAGAGCTTCAGCGATCAGATCGCCGAACGCAAAGCCTCGTAAGGCCAAAGCTGACATCCTCAAGCTTCACCGCGCGGGTAAAAATGGAAACAATGGACGAGCGCAACCGTCAGCCCTTTGGGGTGCGTGCCGATTCATTTGAAGGAGGTGCCGAGTCTAAAGATGCATCTGCTGTTCCTTTCCGGCTGTTATAATAATCGCGCGTCGCCACATAGAGCGTCTTTTCCACCCGAGCTACGACACGCCCCTCTCGATCTTTAATTTCAACGGGGATCACCCAATCAAATTTTTGTTCGGCTAAGGCACGATCTCGCAACTCCGCCAGTAAATGATCGTTGAGTTCAAACACCACACGACAGTCCGAAGTCCCCGGACGAACAAATCGAATTCGGCTCGCCTTATCCCACACAACAAAATCTCGACCCAAGCGACGAAGTGCCATTACCATCAAAAATGGGTCGGACATCGCAAAGAGCGAACCGCCAAACTGAGTGCCAACGTAATTGGCATTCCAAAAACGAAGCTTCAGCTGAACTTCAACTCGTGACCAGTCTGGCGAGACCTGCGTGAGTCGAATACCGGCTCCAAAAAAAGGTGGCCACAAGTTCCAGAGTCGCCAAGCCCTACCCAATATACGATCTTTGATCGAACCGACTTTCATGCCTCACCTGTATGACGATCTCGCTCTAAGCCTTCGAATTTCTCCAATTGCGACATGACTTCGAGGAGCTGTTCTTCGAGATCGGCCACATCTTCGGTCGCCTGTCGAAGCTCCTCGGCTCGCGCCGCCATTTCGCTCGGTGCAGCCTGATGGAGCTGGTTCTCCAGAACTCGAACCTTGCTCTCGGACTGCTGGAGCTTCAATTCAAGTTTTAATTGCTGTCGCTCCGCTTCGCGTTTCAAAGCTTTGAGTTTGGCATCCGAGATATCGGTAGCCATAGGTTGAGTTGAAGAATCATGATCTTGTGCATCCGACGGAGATGACGAGCTCATTGAGTCCGTACCTCTCGCTCCTGAATTCATATTCTGACGATGCTCGCCTTCGGCCCGACGATTCTGGCCTTCGGTGTGAAGCTTGGCGCTCTCTTGTTCGCGCCGAAAAGCTCCTCGCTCCAAACTCCAAACATACTCATCATAGGTACCGGGATACACCCTCGCACGGCCTTCGTCGATCTCGAGGATTTGCGTAGCCACCCTCGAGATAAAACTTCGATCGTGGCTCACGACAACCACGCTGCCCTCATATGCCTGAAGAGCCTCCGTCAAGGCCTCCACCGTATCAAAATCGAGATGGTTGGTTGGCTCATCCAGAAGGAGCAAAGGACAACGCTGCAAGAGTAATCGACCCAAGGCCACGCGCGATTTCTCGCCGCCCGACAAAACCCGAATCGGTTTTTGTACCGCATCGCCGGAAAACAGCAAAGCCCCCGCCAGATCCTGCACATCTTGCTGAGGAAGATCGCGAGGCGCACTCTCGCTCAAACTCTGCCACACGCTTTGATCGAGCCGCAGATCATCGGCCACATGTTGGGCATAGTAGGCCACGCGCACATCAGCTCCCATCGCCAATTGACCTGAACGAAGCGGTAACCGACCCGCAAGAGTTTTTAACAAGGTCGACTTTCCTGCGCCGTTGAGGCCCACCACACCGATATGCTGACCTCGCTCGAGTCGCAAATCTAGACCTCGCAGAATTGTCCGCTCCGGATAGCCCAACTCGCCGGCCTCAAGGCGCAAGATCTCGCGACCCGTCCGCTGGGGAACAGGTAAGCGAATACGCGCTCGAGTCGGCAGCTTTTTGATCTCAATCTTCTCCATCTTTTCGAGGCGTTTAAGACGACTCTGGGCCTGGCGAGCCTTGGTCGCTTTCGCGCCAAAGCGCGCGACAAAGTCTTCAATGCGCGCACGCTGATCGGCCTGCTGGGCCGCTTGCGCTTCGAGAATTCGCCTGAGCTGGTCTTTTTGCTCAAAATAGTCGTCGAGATTGCCGGGGAACTTCGTCGCCTCGCCGAGCTCGATTTCCAAGGTGTGATCTGTCACCCTGCGCAGGAATTCCCGATCATGGGAAATCAACAAAAAAGCCCCATCGTAGTCGACTAAGAATCGCTCCAAAGTGAGGACACTCTCGAGATCTAGAAAGTTGGTCGGCTCGTCGAGAAGCAGAAGATTCGGCTCTTGGGCCAACAAACATAAAAGCTTCATCCGCATACGGTAGCCGCCGCTCAACTCACGAAGCGCAGAGGCAAAATGTGTTTCACGAAGCCCGAGTCCCTGGCCCAGCTCGAGCATCTCCCATAAAGGCCGTTGCGAAACCTCACGCAACACATCTTCAGCGCGCCGACTCAAATCCTCGCCAATTTCCTCTTGTGCGAGATAGCCCAATCGCAGCTTTTGCGATCGCACAATTTGTCCCGAATCAAAATCATCAAGACCAGCGAGGACTCGAAATAGGGTCGTCTTGCCAGCGCCATTTGGGCCGATGACGCCGATGTGCTCGCCCTCGTTGACCGACAGCTTCAGCCCAGAAAACAGCGACCGTGCGCCAAAACTCTTGCTGGCATTTTGCACCTGCAAGAGATTGATTTGACGAACCTGATTCGGACTCGATGTCGACACCATTCCCCCTCAGCGAATGGCTTTCGTTTTAGCATGCTCCCGCACGGAGTGGCGACGGCATTTCTAGCTTTTTGAAACCGTCAGCCACGGCCAAGCCGACATCGACACTTCACTTGCACTCCGCCCGGCGATCCGCGCAAACTCATGCTATGCCAACTTTTGGAATGCTTCGACGCATCCTCATTGTCCTCGCCATCGTCGCCCTCTCACTCGTGTCGATTTGGACGGCCTTCCGGGACTACGAGTCCCTGACGGCCTCGCCGCAAAACGCCGCTCAACAAATGGCAGAAGGCCAGCGCGCCCTCAACGAATCCGACTCTCACGCTCAAGCTGAGGCGCAGATCATCGACGGCAAGATCCAAGGCCCCGAACGTCCGGTCGGTTTTCGCGCCTACCTACCCAGCGAGTCCCGCGCCGCCGATTGGCCAGTGATCTTTATGTTGCCGGCCCGACACATGAGTGTGGAGCGCGCCTACGCCCACTTGGGTCACCGCCTCGCGGCCCATGATTACGTCGTCATCGTCGTCGACTATCAGGAACCCCTCAACATCGTCGCGGCACCCGTCGAAGAGCTGCGCGAGACCCTCCGGGGCCAAGATCATTCAGAGAGCCCTGAAATCATCCAACAACTGCGCGTCGACACCCTGGCTCTCTTCAACTCGCGCGAACAAATTCGTGAGCAGCTGCCTCAGGGCTTCCAACGCCTCGATTTGAATCGCATCGGTCTCATGGGACACTTAAGTGGTGGACTGCAAGCGCAACTTCTTTTGGGCGCGCGTTTGGACTCAGGATTACCGCAATTGAATCACGCCGCATTTCATCAGCAGCCTCAGGGACTGCAGATCCAAGCCGCCGTCATCTACTCACCTTATGGGCGCGATCATGTTCGCATTCCATTCAGTTTGACGGAGCCGCCCTGGGCCTTGATTCAAACGCCACTTTTACTCGTGAATGGCGATCGCGATCTCCATTTTTCCAAACGCCTGATGGCGCACCCGACGAACAACAGCATGTTCCTCGAACTCCCCGGCAAGGCCCCGGCCTATTCTCTGAATCTCATCGATGGCACCACAGCCGATTTCATGGGGAGGAAGGGCCGCGACCGTCCCAACGGCGATGGGCAAACGGCGATTGCAGCGCTGACGAGAATATTTTTCGATGCTTACATACGTCGCTCGGAACGCGACCTCAATTGGCTCAAATCTCTGGACGTGTCCCCCACGTCGGAAACTGAGGCGTTTTGGGCGCCGGGACGACGAGTTCGCGACTTTTTCAATCGAATTGATTCGAAAGCGACTCCCAGCACCAATCACTCGCATTGACATTGCCCAGGCCCCTGTTAGGGTCGGCCGTGTTTGCAGGTCATTCCGACCAAGGTGAAAGTTTGCGGGCCCTTGTTTCCCGTCTCTGAAGCCGTTTGCGGACAAAAACGTCGAGACGGACGTCACCGAAATTCTTCGTTGGCCATCCCCATCGATGCAACAAAAACCACGAGCGGCCGCAAGGCCCGAGTTTACATGGCCGAGGGGCCAATGCGTTCGTCGACAAATCGCGAAGTTCGCGTCCGTCGAAGTCGCACGAGGAGGAAAGAATGGGAAAGAAACTTTTTGTAGGCAATTTGCCTTACACAGCATCGGACGCCGATCTTGCGGACGCTTTTGCAGCTTACGGCACGGTTGAGTCAGCACGAGTGATCGTGGACCGCGATTCGGGCCGCAGCAAGGGCTTCGGCTTTGTTGAAATGGCAACGGATGCGGAAGCTGTTGAAGCGACAAGCAAACTCAACGGCGCAGACTGGGGCGGCCGCTCGATGACCGTTAACGAAGCCAAGCCGATGGCTCCCCGCGAAGATCGCGGCGGTGGCGGCGGTGGAAACCGCAGCTGGGGCTCGCGTTAATCGCTGAACCCAAGATTGAGACTCAAAAATTTGAGGCGATGCTCTTCGGGGCATCGCCTTTTTTTTGGCGAAGCTCGAGCTCCGACTTGGACGTCGAAATTCCATGAGCTTCCCAAGCTCGCTTCGACGGTCCCCTCAAGAATGCGAGTCAACACCACAAGCAAAGACTCTAGGCAGGGCCTGCCGGCTCGCCGCAAATAAATGGCTTGAAGCTCAAGACCTGAGAACTCGCGAAGCTTGACCAACTCTTGATCTCTGGCGTTTCTTCTCTTCATGCGACTCATCAAGCTGCTTTTGATTTCGATCGCCGCCCTTGCACCTCTATTTGCCACCTCAGTCTCGGCTTCCACTCCGGCATCATCTCGGTCGGCAGCATCCGCCTCTCTCAAGGCCACAACAGCGCAGGTCCGGCCCACACATCCTGAGCTTAACTTTCCGCTGCGGTTACATCGCGACCAAATCAGTGTCTCCGGAATATCATCTGGCGCCTTCATGGCCGTCCAATTGCACATCGCCCATGCCGAATCGATCCGCGGCATCGCCAGCATTGCCGGAGGGATCTGGAACTGCGCCGAAGGCGATCTGCAACGCTCTCAAGATGTTTGCTTGAAGCAACCCGAGAAGGTCGATGTCGCCGCCCTCGAGCAACTCTACCGTTCCCAACTCCAGAGTGGAAAACTGGCGGCCAACTCTTACCTCAATGCCCGCGACAACAGGATTTGGATCTTCGCGAGCGCTAAGGACCAAGTCACACGGCCGGTCGCCGGAGATAAACTCGCCGAGTTTTATAAAAGCGTCGCTCCTCTCGCTCAGATTCAACGAGCTCAACACGCCGACGCGGCCCATGGATTTCTAACCGAGACTTATGGCAAACCCTGCGGCCAACATGGCCTGCCGTGGATCATTGATTGCGATCACGATCAGGCTGGCGAATTGCTCGCTGCAATTGTACAGCCCCGTCCGGCAAAGTGGAATTCACGACAAAGCACAATTTCACAGAACTACTTTCGTGTCGCTCAAAACGCGCCTCCCGATGCGATGATGCTCGATTGGGCCGAGGTCTATGTTCCCACCGCCTGCCAAGCTGCCACTGGAAAAACTTGCGCCCTGCATGTGGCTCTTCACGGCTGCCAAATGTCGACCGAGTTCATTCAGCGTCAATTCATCGAACATGCAGGTTACAACGCGTGGGCCGAGGCTAACGACATTGTGATCCTCTACCCGCAAGTCGCGAAGTCGCGTACCAATCCCTTGGGCTGCTGGGACTGGTTCGGCTACACACAAAAAGATCACGTGAGTCGAGATGCTCCTCAGATTCGCGCACTGCAAAAACTCATTCAGGCCCTGTGAGTTCAATTCAAGATGAGTCGACTTGCCCAAGCGCGGTACCGAAACTCATTTTCGTCGCATTTCGGGACAAAGATTCGTCGTCACTTCTCAGGCTCTTTTGAGAGACTCAGACGAGCGCCACCATCATGACAGGTTTCACCCTGCTGAGTTAGTGATTCTCAAGAGCGAGTTCGACGGCCTCTGCGACCAGCGCATTTCCCTCTGCATTCAGATGTGGATCCGCAAGATCGGAGGGCTTGTGATGAATACGATTGAAGGCTTCATTGCCCATGGGATCTTCGCTCATCTTGAAATTCAACCTGTCTCTTGTGAAACGTTCGAGAGAGACAAACTTGAAACCGAGACTTGCGGCCACAAGCTCGAGAGCCAAATTCAGATCACGACGAAAACGCGTGGCCTTTGAAAGATGCGGTGTGCGCGTGGGGTGATATCCGACCAGAATGATCTTCTTCACCTGGTGCGCTTCGGCGATTTCTTTGAACTTCAATAAGCTCCTATGAAGTTGCGTTTGAATTCCATTGCGATCGCTACGAGCAAGTTCGTAACGTATCCGCCTCGTCATTCTCTCTTCAAATTCTTGGTCCTCAAACGAGGGATTCGCCGGACTCGATTGATCCCACAGTCGATGCATTCTGGCGGCCGTCATGTTGGGTCTCATCAGAAGAATCTGCAGGACAGGACGAAGAGCCAACGAGCCCTCCTGCTCCCTGAGGTGAGATCTCAGGTCCTTCAGCACATTGACAACGTAGACCTGATCTCGAATGAGTCTGGCAATTGAAATGGAAGGCAATTCCGGGGCAATTCTAAAAAGTTCAGCAATCTCCTGATCGGTCAGCTCATTGAGATGAGGAGGGCTTGCTTCATGCAATCTCTCGAGAGCCGTAGAGCTAAGACGCCCCTCACTGTACGCTAGAATTCTTTGTTCATGTCGTTTCTCTAAAATTCTCCATCGATCGGGCTCTCGCGACAGTCGACTCATCTCACGAGACAGCGCATAAGTCGCCAAAGACGGGGTGGGATCAATTTCAAAGAGTTTCTCAAGCCCAATGAGAGCGGAGGCTTCATCGCCCAGTTCGGTCAGCAGCAGGTGACTTCGCACAAAGTACCAATGACTTTTGCGCATACCTAAAGGGGGACTCATCAACTGAGCTCGGCGCGCTAGCTCGCCCATATTCGTGCTGAGATCGGGATCGAAACGCCTGAGGGGTGCTTGCAGCGGATCAACACTTGCCGCGATCAATTTGAGAGTCTCGATGTCGTCCCCATTGAAAATATGGCTATAGCGAGATTCTGCAGCCTTCAGGTCTCGCGCGGACTGAAGCCGGTCGACACTCTTATCAAGCCAATTCAATAATCTGACGATTCCCCATTGCGAGAGCTGAGTCGAAGGAAGGGTCGGCTCTTGCGTGTTCCAGTTGAAATCATGATCTCCCGTCCACAGCACGATCACTTGGGGCCTAGTTTCAGTCAGGACCTCGGAAAGGTCGAGTAAATGTCGCTCGGTCGACCAGCCTGGCCGGCCATGATTAAAAACCCGCGCCTGAACACCTCTGTTTGTGAGGCGACTTTCAAGTTGAGCTGGATAAGTGAGATGCCCTGGAGACTCTGCACCAAGGGTCAAAGAATGTCCGACGCAGAGGATCCGCAAGAACGAGGAGTTCCCGTTTGTCGCAGCCTCATGGCCGGCAGTCGCCGGCGGGCTTCCACTCCCCAAATGACTCGCCAAATCCGAACTGAAGAACCAAGCGGCGATCCGAATTGTCAGTTCAATCAACATGATGGAAACGACAAGCACCGCGAACACTCGAAGAGCCTTGGCCCCGAACGGATTTGAACGCTTCCAAAACTGTAGACGAGGGCCAGATCGGGGTGAAACCGGTTTCGGCTGCCCCCCGGAATGCCCATCTAAATGACTCACGGATTGACCCACTCTAGGCCTAGTTCAGGCCGAAATCTGTATCAAACTCTCATCGCCAAACGGTTCACAGCTCCCAAACCGTATTCATTCGTTTCGGAATAAATGAATTGCGAACCCCTAACTCAAGAGCCGTTGGAACATCGACTCGCTCAATCAGCGCGCAAAGTCGTCGTCCCCACGGCTCTCAAAGAAGCTCAACTTCACTTTCCTGCGACGGTCACACCATTGACGCGAATGTAGGGCTTCAAAGTCATGCCATCATCCATTCGATCTCGCGACACAGCTTCCACTTGCTTCATCATGTCGAACACATTTGCCGAAATCATGACTTCGCTCAGCGGCTTGGTCACCTGACCGTTCTCAATCAGATAAGAGTTCTTCGCGACTCCTGAAATTTCGCCATTAGCAGCCGGCGATCCACCTGAGAAGCGACCTAAGAGCAGACCTTTTTTGATGGGCTTAATCAAATCTGCAAAGGAAATTTCACCCGCATCGATCTCCAGGTTTGCGGCTCCCGTCGTCGCGCGCGGCAGACCGGTTTTACGAGCTCCGTAGTCAGAAAGCAGCCACGTCTTCAACGTGCCATTTTTCAAGATCACGCCTTTTTTGCTGGCATAACCCTCGCGAGTTGCGAACTCACGACGGCCCAAGCTTCCGCGCTCTGGGTTCACACGAATCGTAAGAAGTTCGCTCGCCACCTGCTGCTCCATTTTATCGCGAAGCTGCGAGGTCCCCGCGATCAAGCGATCGTCGCCAAGATGGGCCAGAAACGGCCAAACAAAATTGTCGACAGCCTCGGGCGCGATGACCACTTGGCCCTTGAATTTTCCATCGAAGGGTTCGTGGTCGATTTCGCGAATCGAAGACTGCATGATGCGCTTGAGAGCACCCCACTCGATCAACTCACGATCAAGATCCTGACTGGTCGCACCTGAATAATTGAAGGACGATGTCTTATCACCACGTTTACCTGAGAACATCGCCGTAAAGTCATAAGTTCCCTGACCGATGTCCGACTCGTAGCCGAGCGTGTTCACGCGCGCCGCTTCGACGCGGTTAAACTGCAACATGGCCTGTTCCATTTTAAGCTCACGAAACTGATCGGCTGTCCCGCGCGCGAAGGCGACTATGCGATCGTGCATCTTCGCCAAGTCTGGCTCAGTCGGTCCGCGTGACGCTTTTTCCGGACCAACACCTTGAGGCGCGAGAGCTCGAGCTTCATCGACCGGTGCCGACTTCAAAGCTTCGCGCATTTTCTCAAGCGCTTGCGCATACGAGCCACTATCCGTCTGATTCAAATCAACCGTGGCATAACGTCCGCCGTGAATCGCGCGCAAGGTGAGGTTCACGTTCTCGGTCGTGCGCAGCAGGGAAACTTCGCCGGCGTCAATTTGCATCTCCGTCATACGGTCGCGGTGACAGATCACTTCGAAGGCGTCGAACTCGCGAGTGTTCTTCACGAGTTCGCGAGCGATTTCCAATGCAGATTTCATCACTGACCTCCCACAACCACGCGGCACTTGAGCGCGGGTCCGCCCATGCCCACGGGCATCGGCTGTTTCTTTCCACAGTAACCCGAAGACTCCCACTCAAAGTCGCGCGACACCATCGATACGGACTTGAGCATATCGAATGCGACTCCCGAGATCGTCGCCTCACGCAGTGGTCGACCGAGGCGACCATCGACGATTTCATATCCACGATTGACCGCAAACATGAACTCGCCCGTGGTATCCGCCTGCCCATTGCCCGCACCTGCCAGGAAATAGCCCTTCTTCACCGACTTAATCATGTCGTCGAGGCTTGCATCGCCCGGCAAAATCGCTGTGTTGCGCATGCGAATCAACGGTTCATCATAAAACTTAAATGCGCGAGCATGACCTGTCGCCGCCTGATGAAAATGATGTGCCGTCTCGCGGTTATTCATAAAATGTTTCAACACACCCTTTTCAATGATCACGGTGTCCTTGGCTTCGACACCCTCGTCATCGACGTGCACCGGTTGCGGCGCGGGAGTCCCCGCGTAGGTGTGCGCGAAGTCCACTAAGGTCACCAAATCTGAGCCCACGCGCTGATTCATGTACTCACCCGCGACAGAGCCTCCCAAAACCAAATCACCTTCGACCGTATGTCCGACAGCTTCATGAGCGAGAATACCCGCCAAGTCCGGCGCCAAAATCACCTCGTGCTCCCCAGCTTCGGGCATCACACCCTTGGCTTTTTCTTGCACGATTTTGTGAATCTCCTCAAACCAAGCATCAAGCTGGCCCACATCGCCGCCAAAATGATCTTCCTTTTCGCCGAGCCCTCCGCGCACATCCATATAGCGAACGGGTCCCGACTCCGAATCCACCGTGAGAACAATCGCCAAATGCGCGCGCGGCACCAGGCTATGCACAGCCGCCCCATCGGTGGTAACAAACTTCTTTTCCATCTCCAGGCTGGTCATCGTGACTTGACGGGCCTTCAACGCCGGAAACTTCGCCTGGATACGATCATCGACCTGCTTGAGCCACTGAATCCAGTATCCCGTGCTTTGCTTCGACTTTTTTGTTGCATAGGACTTTTCCAGGGAAGTGGCTTTCGCCGGCAAGAGCGCTCCGCCCTTCTTTCCCCGCGAGCCTAAGAATCGCGCGTTTTTCACGGCCTCTTGTGCCGCGAGGCGCGCACTCTCGAGCGTCGGCTCGCTTCGCGATGCAAAACCCCAGTAACCCTCTTTGAAGGCGCGCGCCGAAAGGCCTGTCGATGTTTCCTGAGAGTTAGAGGTCAATTGACCGTTGAGGTAAGACAAGCGCTGATCGCGGTTTTCCTGCCATCGCAATTCTGTGTAGAGGCCATCGCTCATCGACTGAACTTCGGCAAGCATTGAACGAAGATCCATGATTTCTCCCCTTGGACGGATCGAGTAGCGGGCGAACGGCTTTCCGTTGGCCGGCGTCCGTGTGTCCGAGGTGTCATCTTCGCCTCGCTGGAGCACAAAGTCTACGCCCCCACCCGAATGGTCTCATTGCGTGTTGTGGGCGCCACGAACACCTACATAAACTTATGAATTTACGTTTGATTTGCCTGTTTACGCTCTGCTTATTTCTAAAGCTCAGTCATTTATCAGAAGCCCAGCTGCTCCGCGCCAGAACCGCATGTTCAAGCGCAACACTCGATGAGATCACTTACGCCGAACCCAATACCTACAGATCATTTCCTCATCGACCTCATCCCAAATCTCATTCTCGAGTTGGCCACCCACGCGCTCGATCACCCGCCGCGAGGCGGTGTTGTCACTCGCACAGGTGATCAGCAAATCGTCACCGACAATGGCGAAGGCCATCGGGAGCGCTTGGCGCAGCATCTCGTGAGCCCAACCACCTCGTCGAAACGGGGGCGCGACGGCATACCCGATGTGTCCACCTCGGCGACGCAAGCTCTCATTGAGCGCATGGCGCAAATGCAGCCGTCCGACAATCTCTTCACCGACGAATCCATACCACATCGTCGAGGCCACACGGCCGGGCACCAGTCCTTCACCTCGAGCCTGCCGCTGAAGATTCTCAAGGTGCTCGCCGAAATTCATGCCGGGCTTCCACTCGAAACTGTGCCAATTCGGATCGTCTCCTTGCCAAGCTTCGTAGCCTCGCAAGAAAGCGGCTTCGTCGTCCAATTTGAGGGTTCGAAGGATCAACACTTTACTCGACATCGGAGTTTAGGGTGCCGTCGCGTTCGGCTGAACATCTTCGAAGAGCCGATTCAAAAGTGTCCGCAAACACTTCGTTTGGATCTGCCTCCAGTCCTCTTCAGTCTGCGGGGGAAGAGTGAGGAAGCGATGAATCCAAACCTCGACGCGCACTCGCAGCCGATCCGTGGAAACTTCGTCGGCATCAACGACAAGTCGATAGTCAAAGCGATCCCGTCGTAGCGATGTCGGGTGATTTTCGCGAGTCACGCTGCAGTCGGCTTTGTAACCATCCAGCTCAATTTTCGATTGCACCGGCTTCTTGGTCGAGACTTCCAGTTGCCACCACTTTTGGTATTCACTCCGCGAGAGCTCGATCGTTTTGGTCGCCGCTTTCCACTGCCCCTCCGTCACGGTTTGACCTGCGACGGACTGCGAAAGGAAAAGCACAAGGCCAATCAGCGCGTAACGCATTTGTCCTCCTCGGTACGTCTTTCAGCAAAGAAAACTTCCGGTCGAGGCGCAAGGCGGAGCAAAATCGGGGCGCGCTGCAGCAGCGCTGAGCTTCGCTGAATGCCGAGCTTGAGGAGGCTGACGACGACCCCACTTGCCCCTCCTCAATTCGCTCGTCACAATCTCTTCATGGCCAGACTCCAGATCCACGGACCCGATCTGATCGATGCCCAAACACAAAGTCCGCGCCGACTCTGGGGCGTTTCGCTTCAAGATCCGCTCTGGCAAAAACTCGCTCCAGGGCCAAGATTGCTGGCTTATGGTCCGCAGCAAATGGCTCAAGCTCGAGCCTGGGGTGCGAATTGTGTCCGCGTGCCTTTTCATCCGGTCACAATTCGATATGCCGGAGGCCTCAACGAGGTCGAGCGAGAAATCAGACGGCTCGAGAACGAAGCGCGCGAACACGATCTGCATCTCATCATCGACTTTCACGGTATCGGCTTCCCCGCCACCGAAGAGGACTTTCATTTTGATGAGGCACCCTTCACGCGAATCTATCAGACAAGCCTTCAGGAAATTCGCGAATTTTGGGATCTGCTCGCGCGATTCTCCGCACGTTCTGATTCGCGCATCATCGCACTCGAACTCTTCAATGAGGCCACGGGCCATCAGCACACTCCCGACCAGCCACTGGCCTCATTGGAGAATTGGATTTTGCATCGTGATTGGGCCGATGAACTGCTCGAAACCGTCGTCCGACCGCACACCGAGACGCTCGCTCTGTTGGGCGGCCTCAACTACGGGTATGATCTCGAGTTCGCATTGCACGAGCCCATCCGCGACTCGCTCACAGCCTATACGTCTCACCCCTACCCCCACCACGCTCGCGACAAAGCCTGGGATCGCGCCTTCGGCATTCTCGCTCAGTCCCAACCCGTCCTGTTAACCGAGGTTGGATTTAGCGATCATGGTCTTTTCGACGCCCGACAGTTCCCGGGCGCTCGGGGCTACCCATCGACTTTGCGAGACTACGCCGAGAGAAAGCATCTTTCGTTTATGGCTTGGAATTTTTCGGCCGCTTGGCAGCCCGTGCTTTTGGCCAATCACGACTTTTTGCCATCGCCGGCGGGCGAGTTCTTTCGCGGCTGGATGCAAAGTCTCGCGGGTGAGAAGACGACGACGAAGATTTAGTTCGCGGGCTTGCGGAGCGTGATGACTTGGGGGACAGCAAATTGCAGGTGCCCTTCCAAACCGCCGAGTAGACCCAAACCGCTGCGACCTCGGCCAAGCCGAACGCCGGGCGACGCGACTCCCATCTCCGACTCCTTATTAAAGCTCCTCTATCAAGCCAGCGGTCCGAAGATCTCCACATCGAACACACCCAGTCGCGTCGTCATCGGTACGTCCGTGATCTCGAGGAGCAAGAGCCAATGCGCACTTTCGGCCGCAACGCCCGCGTCTTCCTTCAAGCTCTGACCCCCCCAGCCCCCGCCAATTGAATATTAAGTCGGTTTTAGGCCCGCCCGGTGTTGAACTTCTCGACTCTCCCCGACAAGGGCCGGCCCTTGTTGCAAGCAATCTCTACCTACTGCATCCGCAAGCTTGCGGCCCCCCCGCTTCTGGCTCTAAAAACCGGCTCCAGAGGGGGTTTTTATGCCGGTTGTTCGCTTACGATTGGGGTCATTTTTTGGGTCATTTTTCGGGTCGCGTGCCGGATCCGCTACCGCTGTTGCGCTCAGTGCGATGCTCTCACTCGCAGGCTGCCAATACTTTTCCGCGACGTCTTCGGAACCGCAAATCTTAAATGAGGGCGCTGCACTTCGCCCGCTATCGACCAGCGAAGCCGAGGCCGACTTCAACGCTATGGTCGAGGCCATTCGCTCGATGTATGGACCGCTTGAGTACAAAGAGCGTCGCTTCGGCTACAAGTTTGATGTCGAGGCCCAGCGCCTGCGTTCGCAGATCGCGACGACTCAAACTGAAGAAGAAAAACTCTCTAAATTCTACGAGCTCCTTCGCCTTTTCCAAGACGGTCACGTCTACCTGGCCCAGCCATTTCGCGACGACCAGCAGATTCCGATTCAAGTCACCCCCGTCGAGCAGGGCTTTTTCATCGATGGCGTGCACGCTGAACTCGCTTCATTTGGAATCGAACGTGGAGACGAGCTCATTTCGGTGGACGGAAAGTCACCTGAGGATCTGCTCCGCACAATCTTGAAGTACTCCTGGTACGGCAACGACGTGAGCGACCGCCACCTGGCCTACGCCATTTTCTACCGAGCCGCTCATCTGATCGAGATGCGCCCCACGCAGCCCTTTGCACAAATCGAGTTCAAAAAACCCACCGGCGAGACACGTATTGCCCGGATCGCTTGGCGGCGCGCGGGCCTGCAACGCTCCACGGGCCTGAAACCTTTGGCCGAATCTCACTTGACGGACCTGAGTCAGCTTAAAGGGGCGAGCCTTCATTCTGAGCCCCTCGCTCACCTCATCCAATTCCGCCGCGAGATCACGCAAACGGGAACAAAAAACTCGGCCCCGCCCAACGCCTCGATCTTCTCCATGGGCAGCACAGAGCCCTACTGGTATTCCCGCAAGCTGGCGAGCCAGGTTGGCTTCACCAAGGTGACTGCCGATCCAGCTTTGGCGGCGAAATACTACGCCCTCTGGCGAAAGAACCTCGAGGTCTTTGATTCAGAACCCACCCCCTTCACCACGCCGAAAACTTGGCCCGATGTCTTCGCCGGTCTTTACAAACACAATGGTAAAACGGTGTTCATGATGCGCCAGCCGGGCTACAGCGCAGCGGACTTCATCGCCAACCTCTCGGTCTACTCGGCTCTCATCGAACAGTTCCAACCCATCGCTGATGTTTTGGTCATCGATCAAACCGAAAACCCCGGCGGCAGTGTCTTATATGTGGATTGGTTCGCCCGACTCTTCGCCCCTAAAGGCATGAACGCTTGGGTGCAATTCAACACAGCCGATCGGCAATGGATATCGCGCTGGCTCAGCTGGCTCAGCGATGTACCCGCCAGCCAACTCACCGCTCCTTTCGCTCAACAGGTTCGCGCCTATGCGGCAAGCCTCGATCGAGATCACGATGCAGGCCTTCGCCTCGCGCGCGAACCGATCAACTTCATGTTGGTGACTCAACAGGTCCCAGCTCCAGGCGCAGGGGTTTGGAAGAAGCCCATTCTCATCACAGTCGACGAACTTTGCGGATCCGGCGGCGACGCTTTTCCGATGTTGATGAAGCAAAACGGCATCGGCAAAATCTTCGGTCGTCGTACCGCTGGCCTGGGCGGAAGCGTCGAACAAGTGATCGAACTTCCCCACTCGCGTGCGAAGCTCTCGTTGACCCGAGGACTCTTCACGACCTTCCGACCCGACGGGCAATATCCGGACAGCGTTTTCGTTGAAAACAACGGCGTGACTCCGGACATCGAGCACACCCATACCGTTCAAGACTTCCGCGAAGGCTACAAGAACTTCTTCGAAGCTTTCTCGAAGGCCGCCACGGATCTCGTACCCTGATTGGCAAAGGAGTGCGGTCATGAGTCTGCGCTTATCGAATCTATCGATCTTGATGTTCACCGCGACGCTGAGCGCGTCGTGGTCCTTGAGCGCAGCTCACGCTCTCACCTCCCCGTACAAATCGACGGTCGAGGGCCTCAGCTATGGAAACACTCACGAAATCGCGCCGCGGGTCTTCCGCGGCTCCGAGCCGGGACACAAGGTTCAAGAGCTCGTCGACTTCGGCATCACCGATGTTTTGATCTTTAAGCGCGACGCTCGAGGCGAGGTCGCCCGACAAATTCAAGCGCTGCGCGATGCGGGCTTCAAAGCGCGGCAGATCCATCACCTGCCAATGCCCTGGAAGGATATCGACGACGAAGTGAGCGTGTGCGAACATATCGTCGATGGACTCGCGTTGATTCATAAGGTGAGCGCTTCACCGAGGCGACAGCTCTATTTCCACTGTACCGTCGGTGAAGACCGCACAGGTCTCTTGGCTGCATTGATTCGACAGCTGGCGCAGGGTTGGACGGCGGAGCAAGCTTTTCAGGACGAAATGTGTCGTCACGGCTATGAGGCCGGAAACCCGAGGAAGCCAAGCTTTGTGGTGCAGGCGATTCGCGATCACCTCACGCCGATTTACGCCAAGCTGCAAATTCTGATTGGCCGAGGCGAATTGAACTGGGGGAATCTTGATCGCAATCTCTGCTCCCAGCTTCCCGACATGCATGTGAGTCGAGCTCGACTTCCGCTGTGCAGGTAATTCGAACTCATGCGCGATGGCATCCTAGACGTAAACTGAACGCCGATTAAGTGGAGACTTTCGGCGCCACGAAGAGGCCGCTCTCGGTCGCTGTGGCCAACACTCGACCCGTGAGTCGAACGCCATCGAAGCAGGTGTTCTTAGAAAGACTCTGATGCGCAAGCGCTCGCACCGTCCAAGGTTCGCGAGGCGCCACGACGGTCGCGCGAAACTTTTTGCCGACTTTCAAATCACCAAAATCTTCGTCAATCCCCAAGAATTCCGCCGGGCGCTTGGCGAAGACTTCCACCACACGCGACTCGGTTAATTCACCTTTCGCACACATATCCAAGAGGACCGGAAGCATGGTCTCGAGACCCAAGGTGCCAAAGCTTGCCTGAGCGAATGGCTTCGCCTTGGTTTCCGCTTCATGAGGCGCATGATCTGTCGCCACCCAATCGATCTCTCCCTTTGCCAAAGCCGCGCGTAGAGCTGCGCGATCCTCCGGAGAACGAATCGGCGGATTCATTTTGAAGCTTTTGTTGGTTTCGTCGATCTCATCGCTCGAGAAGTACAAATGATGCGGCGAAACTTCAGCCGTGACCCGCAAACCCTCAGCCTTGGCCTGAATTACGAGCGGAATGGAACGCGCACTTGAGGTGTGCAGCAAGTGGTACCGGACTTGGCGGCCGAGGCCGTTCGGTTCACGAGCCATCGTGCGCAGCAAATCCAAATCCCGCGCCACCATGTCGACCTCGTGAGACTCGTCATAAGGAGAAAGGCCCAAACGTTTAGCGACGGGACCTGGCGCCAACGGACCCGCAGCACCTAAGGTCTCGGCGTGCTGGAGAAAGGGAATGCCCAAAGGCGCAAGCCGCTCGAATACTTCGCGCTGCACTTCATCGCGGGAAATTCCTTTGCCATCATCTGTAACAGCCGACGCTCCGGCTTTGACAAGATCCTCAAGCGGCGCCACCTTCTCGCCCTGCTGGCCCAGAGTCGCCGCGACACTCCACAGAACTCGCACACCCGTGAGATCTTCAGCCCGCGCCACTTGCGAACGCCCCAACTCCAACGCTTCGACGCTATCAAGAGTGGGTTTCGTGTTCGGCATGGTGAGCACCGCGCCGACGCCACCGGCGAGAGCTGCACGCAAAGCCGCCTCTGGCGTTTCTTTCTCCCACTGCCCCGGCGTGCGCATATGCACCTGCGTGTCCACACCCGAGGGCAAAACGGCCCAGCGATAAAGACGCGCTGACTTCGCCGCGGCTGGCTTGATACTGACCAGAAACCCATCGCGAACTTCGAGATCACAGGAGCGCTGGACACCCGCCGACGTCCACACGTCGACGTCTTGCAGGACATAGGAGTTCTCAGCGGATTTGTTCCAAAGCGGCGTCATACAGAGGGCTCCCGAGAGTTTTGGCCATGCGGGCCATTGGCGCCAATCATGACATAAACATCGGGAGTTAATCTAGTGATCTTCAGGTGATTGCGACAACCGTGAAGGCTCTTTAGTTCTCGATGAATTCGGCGAACGCCTCATCGTCGCGGATAAAGGACTTCAGATCCATCGAGACGAAACTCGATTCGTGGATACGGCCAGGAATGCAGCCCGTGAAGCGTGCTGGATCCTCATCGGCGTACTCATAGGGCGTACAAACCGAAGTGTCGAAAGCCTTCGATGAATAGGTGATGCGCCAAGCGACTTGAATGCCATCACGGAAGACAGCTTGCACGAGGTCCAACAGCACCTCTTCGTCGGCCCAGTAATCACCTTCCAAGATGGTGTCGCCCCAAATTTGCGCTTGATCCCAAGCAATCTGCTGCAGGCGCTCACGATAGCGCGGTTCCGTGACGTCGGTGTCCACGTAGGTCAAACGATCCGCACGCATCAAGGAGCGCAAGCTATCGACCCAGGGACGATCTCCCTCAGAGATCCGATCCGCCTGCGCTTTCGCTGGCGAAATGACGAGTCCGACCATCAGCGAGACGATCACAGCAAGACCGATCTGCATCAGCAGACGCTGCACACGCGGCGATGTCGCCGCGTTTGAGTGGAAAGGGTAGAGAAGCTGGAAGATCGCCGTTGGCTTTTTCATGAACGAAGTTTTACCGCCGAAGATTCGGACGAACCAATGAGTTCAGGCGATATTGTTATTCGTTCAGTGCATAAGTGAGCTCTGCAGAGTGTGGCGGCGTTGAGTGTTATGAAGTGGGCCACTTGATTGGGCTGACCCAAATCGATCTCCTTAGCCCCATTCGGACCGGCCGAGCTTCAAGCTCATCCCAAGTGCCTTAAATGAATAAATTCATTTGTGATTTGGGCTTTCCAAGCACAATCAAACGGCCCAGTTTATCGTGGCCCCTCTCGCCGGCTGGCAACACTCAACGCGGCCAGCTTGAGGAGAGCCGCGGTCCGTATGAGCGGCAGCCCCTCGATGCCGGTCGGGTCATCGCTGCGAATCCAAGCCAGGATCTCCGGAGCTCGCGATTCCATTTTGAAGCTGCCCGCACAATCCCACGGCTGATCGAGTTCTAAAACCCTTCGCAAATCGGAGGTTGCGAGCTCTGGACGAACGCGCAGGCGAACACGCTGAGTGGCCGTCCAAAGGCGCGCCCCGTGGCGAACCGTGACGGCGGTGACCAACACCGCCGGCTCCAACTGCATGGCTCGCAATTGCCGAAGCGCCGCAACCCTGCCACCGGGCTTACCCAGGACGCGACGTGAACGAGGTAAAAACAAAAGCTGATCGGCAGCGATGACCACTTGATCCACGTGTTTTTCTGGCCAGCTGCGGGCTTTGAGTTGTGACAAATGCCGAGCGAGAGCGATCGCGTCGCGAACCTCACGGAGCGGTCGGGCTCGCTCGAACTCGCGTTGCTCTTGGCGCTCGTCAACCCCGAGGGGCCTCGCCGTTCGAAATCGCGGCAAAATTCGACGCAGCAGACGGCGCCGTGCCGGACTTTGGCTCAATAGGATCACCCGAGGTTTCATGATGTCGGTGCACCGATGGCTCGCAGCCATTCCGGCGTTGGTGGCACCAGCTTTCGTTCTTGTAGGCTAAAGAGACCAAACTTGAATTCGGCCTCACAACACACATCGCCGCGCGAGTTGACCATGCGTTGGCGCATACGCATGATTTTTCCGCCAAGTGGGTCGTAGGCACGACTTTGAATACGAATGGACTCTCGTAGACCAATTTCACGCATGAATTTGATGTTCGCCTCGAGGACCACGGGTCCCAGTCCAGTATTGCGGATCACGCGTAAACCGTAACCGCCGGTCTCGATCAAATCCCAGCGGGCCTGCTCAAACAGGGAGAGATACGTTGCATTATTGACGTGGCCAAAAGTATCCAGATGCACTTCGCGGATCAAAACCTCAACCTCTGCAAGGTCCCAAGCACCGGGCTCACCTGGATCCGTGCCGGGCTTCATCGGAAACCACCGCGGCGCTCACCCGCAGGACCGTCGGCTTCGGGCAAATTGAGCTCCACCACATTGGAGAGGCGGCCGAGCAACTCATTGCGCTCTCGCTCCCCCACGCCGGACTGGAGGATCGCTTGCGAGAGCAAATCCACAAAGGCGATTTGTTGAGGCTCGGTGAACTTGAGCTCGACGGAGAGTTTCTCGAAGGGACTTTCAGCCGGTTCGGAGCAGGGCCCATCCGAGATCTCGCAGAGCTCTTGATTAAACTGCTGACGCAGCTTTGCAAACTGTGTGGGGCTTTTCGCTCGCGGCGCGAGAGCCGGACCAAATTCGGGATGCTGAAGTGCGGTTCGAAACCAATCCTCAATCAAAGTTGTCAGGGCTCGCTCTCCACCCATGCGCTCATAGAGCTTCTTTTCATTGATCACCTTGGGCTGTTTCGTACGACGCCGCTTGCGACGCCGACGGGCCTCCGCATCTTCTTCAATAAAGAGACTGAGGCCAAAGCTGAGGACGATCACCCAAACCGTTCCGATCTTGATCCGACTCCGCCAGCTCGGAGCGGTGCTCGCGATCTCGTGGGACTCAACTCCTGCTCGTTCAATTTGCGCCTTAGACATGCGAACATGCTGGCCGCTCAGACCAGCAAGGTCAACGTCTGAGCTTCAACCCGAGGCACTCCGACCGAAAGTCAGAGCGAATCGAGGACTCTCATCAACGAAGCGAGTAGGCGATCGCGCGGATTTCGTTGTCAGTGATTCGTCCATTGTAAGTGCCCATGCCTCCGCGATTGTTGAGGATGGCATCTTTGATTTGCGCGAAGGTACGGCCACGTTTAGCGCTTGTACCAATCGGGTTGTGACATGTCGCACAGCTGCTTGTGGTGCCTGACTTCGAAGCATCGGCGTAGAGAGCTGCACCGTCCAGGGCTTGCACGGAGAAGGTCGCTCCGGTGCCGTGGATGTGGTCATACATACCGGCTGTGTTCGCATTGGCGATCACGCAATCGTAGAACTGTCCCCGCGACATCGCATTGCCCTGGTGGGCGCAAGGTGAACCTCCGGTGTGCAATTGGTGATTCACAGTATCGTCGTTACAAATGCGAAGCGTTTGGCCGACAAAGACGAGTGTGGGCGAGGCCGAACTGTTCCACGGTCCAGTGTTGGTACCTTGTGGGATCCGGAAGACGACTCGGGTGTCGCTCCCCACACCGCAGGCATCTGTGGCGACCGCTGTCGTGTTTTTACTGACTTCGCGAGAGTCGACGCGGCCATCATCCCAAAACGCTTCCAAGCGAACTCTGACTGTTCCGCTGTTGGAGCACGTCACCTCGCGGCTGTCGGACGAAGTGCCTGGCCTGAGAACACAGCTCCCGCTGTTCTGGGCGAGTGTCCAGAGTAACGTCGCCGAGGACACACCACCGCCAGTGGCGACGATCTTGTAGACCAAACCACCTTCAAACACCTCTCCCGTGTAGACTCGCCCGGCGGGATCAAATGTGGTGATCGTGAGGCTACCCCCGCTAGCGCCCGGCCCCCCCGTCGAACTGAGTGTTCCCGTCGCCGGATCAAACTGAAATCCCCCATCGCAATTCTGGTAGGCAAAGAGACTGACAAGCCCTGTGATGCCCAAACTGATCAAGGTTCGTCGCAAGCGTTTGCGTCTCAAGACTCTTCCTTCGGAATCAGCTGGCATCATCTCGTTGTCGACCGTCTTCGTCTCATCACTCGACATGCGACCCCCCAAATTACCCTCGAGATGACTCTGGACTCTCCACAGGAAAGACAAAGTCCCTCACACTTATCGAATCGGAATGGGTCAAACTGAGCTTAAGACTTACGTCCGTTCTTTTTGGCGGGCGAGACAATCGATTTGAGACGTCTCACTTCGATACAAGTCAAACTCAGCGAACGGCGCTCGGAATCGCCGAGTTTAGAAATGAGTCCGCGAGCGTTGCCCTGCCGAGTTGTGCGCCATGCTCAATGTTTTGACATTGAGACACGGCGCTCTCGTGATTTGTCGAATCACTGTTCAGTACGACTTTTCGGCTGATGAACGCATCAGCGAATTGGGCCCAGCATCGATGAATCGCGGGCCAACACCACCCATCGACCCGGCTGCGTCGCATGTGCCGCCCAGCCATGAAGCTGAGATAAAGGCAGGAGTCCCGCGGGCACAACGGCCTTGAGCGTCTGAGCCCAAACGCCCCAGCGCCATGGATCACCGATCATCGAGCGAGATGTACCCGAAGGACTCCACGAAGGCCCTGACATGGATGACGAGGAGTCCTCACTCAGCTGATCCAAAAAACGCGCGAACCGATCTCCGCGACGCGGAAAATACTCAATGTTGAAGCCCGTGCCGACTCCGGCAAACTCGGCCGCTTTATTGACAGCTCGCTCAAGGCCGCCGATTTCATCCACCAATTTCAGACGCTGAGCCGCCACGCCCGACCACACGCGACCTTCCGCCAGCGGTGCAACTTCATCGACTTTCTCAAAGCCCCGGCTCTGCGCGACGACGTCGAGAAAACGAGTATAAACACGCTCGACACTGGATTGAATCTGTTGAGTCTCTTGCGCGTCGAGACGCCGGTTCGGTCCTCCGAAATCCGCATGCGGATGCGTCACCACGCGATCAAATTTGAGTCCCGCTTTATCTTTTAGGAGAACTTCGGCGTTGAAGAGCACTCCGAAGACACCGATGGAACCGGTGATTGTCGTGGACTCCGCAAAGATATGTCGGGCCCCCGCCGCGATGTAGTAACCACCACTCGCCGCAATGTCGCCCATCGATGCAATCACAGGCTTGGTCTCATCGAGAACTGAAAGCTCCCGCCAGATGATATCGCTCGCCAGAGCTGAGCCGCCGGGGGAATTGATTCGGACCACAACCGCGGCGATCGACTCGTCATCGCGAATCTCACGGAGGGCTTCCAGCATCGACTCATCACCGACAATACCCGCGTCACCCTCACCTTTGATGATTTCACCTTCAGCGACCAAAACCGCGATATTCTTTTTGCTTTGGCGTTTGGACTTCAAATCTGCCAGTAACGTCGGCACGGTCACCCAGTTGATGTCCATGTCATGAAGCTCATCGAGATTTTGGACATCCGTGTAGACACTGCGCTTGATCAGCGTTTCCATCTCATCGGAGAACAGCCCCTCGGCGACCAAACCAAATTTTTTCGCATCATCGACCGAACTGATTTTCAGTTCTGCCATCGCGGCATCCAACTCCTGGGGCGAGCGTTTGGCCGATGCGGCGATTCGCGCACCCGCTTCTCCCCAGATATCATTGAGGAGGGATTGTAGCTGTTCTCGATTCTCGGGAGACATCTGCTCGCCGATGAGCGGTTCGATCGCAGACTTGAACTTACCGACTCGGAAAATGACAGGCTGCACACCGATTTTCTGCAGCAAGCCCTTTAAGAAAGTCTCATCCACAGCCAAGCCATTGAGCTCCAGATCTGCCTGCGGCTGCATAAAGACTTTGTCGGCGGCACTGGCGACAAAAAATTCCTTTTCGCCCATTTGATCCGCATACGCGAATACAAATTTCTTGGCGTCTTTTACTGCGGCCAATTCTCGATGGAGGGCCGAGGCCGAGGCCCAACCCATACTGGGGTTATCAAACTCAACCACCACACCCGAAATCCTCTCGTCTTCGCGCGCGGCTTTGATGGCCCGAAGTACTCGATAAAGCCGAATCTGCGGCCGATCGTCACTGAAACTGAGCTGAAACGAAGAGGGACTGTCGACCACTTCGCCATCCAAACCGATGTAGAGCACGGACTGTTGCTCCACGCTTTCAGATTCATGAGTCGTGGCGCCGAGAAAACTGAGCAGCACACCAAAGAACACAGGCACGCCGACGATGACGAGCGAGATCGCGGCGATCGTGCCAAGGGTGGAGGCCAAAAATGTCGCGAGAAATGAGTTCGAGCGCCCCGAAGAGGAACGAGTCATGGCAATTCTCCTGTCTGACGAGAATGAGCGGCCGCAGCCACCGAAGACGTCTCACGCCGCATACGAATGAACTCGATGACGGCAGGTAGGATCGAGATCAAAATAATCGCGAGCACGACAAGCTCAAAGTTGTTGCGCACCCACGGGCGATTGCCGAAATAGAAACCCAGCGGCGCGAGCGAACCAATCCAGCAGATCGCTCCCACCACGTTGAAAATCACAAACCGCGAGTACGGCATGCCGGCGGCACCCGCCACAAAGGGAGCATAAGTCCTCACGATGGGGATGAAGCGCGCGAAGATGATGGTCTTGCCGCCGTGCTTTTCAAAGTATTTGTGTGTGCGATTGAGGTGATCTTGACGGACAAAAGGAATCTTGCCGACGCTCAGATATTTACGGCCCGCCCAATTTCCGATGTGGTAGTTGACCGCATCACCCAAGATCGCCGCCACAATCATCACCGCACAAACTAATCCGAGATCCAACCCAGCCCCGGGAAGAGCGGTCACGGCTCCTACGGCGAAGAGAAGTGAGTCCCCTGGCAAAAAGGGAAACACCACCAAACCTGTTTCGCAGAAGATGATGAGAAACAGAATCACGTAGCCCCAGATGCCGAGGCTTTGGCTCATGTACTCCAAAGTCCCCGGAAGATCGGTAAAGAAACGTTGCGCAAAATCGATAACGGCATGGATTTCCATGCCTAGAAACCTACCGAGATCGGCCGGGAGTTGTCATGGACCTTACGTATGAAGCTTGCGATTTTCCTGTGCTTTTCAGCACCCCGTATCAATTCGAGAAAAAATCTTCGAGTTTCTGAAACTTTCCGGGGTGACCCAGCGTTTCCTCATTGAAGCGCGGCCCGATTCGACGCGCTCAGAGACACCGCTAACTCAGGAGGATGGAGATGCTGAAATCAAAGAATCTGCCCTCGACGTCCATGATGATCGAATTGCCCAGTTTGCCAGCAGACATTCCCCGCCGAAGATGGCCTTCGCTCGCTCCGGTCTTTCGTATCGTGCTGGCCAGTTCTCTATTGATCTCCACCGCGTGGGCGCAGGTTTCGGAGGCTCGAGATCGCCACGATCGCCGACAGGGCGCTCAACGCGCTCGAGTTCACGATGGACGCGAGTCCGGAGAACTCACTCGTGGCGAATTGCGAAGAGTCCGACAAAGCGGAGCCGTTGTTCGACGCGCTGAGCGCCGGGCACAAGCCGATGGCCAGGTCTCTGAGTCTGAAGCTCAGCGCCTGGAGCGCCTGCAAGATCGCCGATCGCGCCAGATCCATCGCCTCAAGCACAACGACAAGCAACAAGCCTCACCTGTCTCGTCTTCTGGCTCGTCTTCTGGCTCGTCTTCTGGCTCGTCCAATGAGGTGCTCAACGAGGCCCCCGCTTCGGAGTCTTCGGAGAATCGTTAATCTGAGCAACTTTCCAAGTCGATCAAAGAAAGAGGAAATCTCATGACACATTCGAATCCAAATCCGCAGATTCCAACCTCAAGAGCTCGATTCTTGACACCTCTCCTCGCCGTCTTGGCCCTCTTGGCTGCGGGATGCGAGAAAGAAGACCTGAAAGTGGCGGCGGGCAGTAGCGAGCCCACCTCCGAGGCCGAAGTGATTGAAAGTGCGATCACGGGACTTTCTGGCCAAGCCGATGATGCTGCAGGAGAGAGTTTCGCAGGGAAGTCTTCGCGCCAGAAAATTGAGAGCTTGGTTTGGCTGGCGTCCCTTCCGCAATCTGAAGCGACATCCTGTGTTCGACCTCGCGCGACGGCCTGCCAAACCAACACAGGAACTCAAAGTGTGGAATTCAGTTCCTGCTCGATCGAATCGCGAGCCTTCACTCTCACCGGACAGATCAGCTTACAATATTCTAACAACAGCTGCTTTTTGAGTGTGGGGGAAAACGTCCGCCGAGAGTTCGACTGGTCCATCCAAGGACCGCGAGGCGGCAAAATCCAGTCGACTTCCGCTTTGCGAGCCGACTACCGAGGAACGCAGATCGGAGGAGGCGGAAGACTCACACGAAACGCCACAAGTGAATGGCAACATGAGGTTCTCGGCCATCACAAATTGGCAACTCGCAATGGGCGCAACCTCATGGATATCTCGATGCGAACCCTCTCGCCTATGATCTATAGCGGATCACTTTCGCGAGCCGGACGTCAGCTCACCAGTGGACAGCTCGAGGTCAATCACAATTTAGCCAAATTCACGAGCACGCTCACGGTCGCTGCGGGTAAGCCATTGGTTTGGTCCTCAAGCTGCTGTCACCCCGTTTCGGGCCAACTCGACGTCAGCTTACAAGGCTCACAATCTGGTCAAGCCAGCGTTGAGTTTCAATCCTGCGGTGCTGCGGTTTGGACAAAGAATGGTTTGAGTCAGTCAATTTCTCTCGGTTACTGTGACTGACATATGTTCTGGCTAGGAATTCGGGCAAGCACTTCAGTTCGGCAAATGACCGACGATGAGTTGATGATGCGGATCGGTCATTCGCGAACGAACCCTGCTTCGCCCGATGTTTCAGCCTCCGACCCGTCCGCAAATGTGCATTCGCCGAATGAGCATGCCCAACCCGAGCCCTCGATCAGTCCGAAGAATCGTCCCTTGGACCGCGTCGATCAAGCGAAAGTGAGCTTTGATGAATTATATCGGCGGCACGCGGGCCTTGTCCTCGGTTACTCGCAAAGACTGTTGAGCGACCGAGCGGCCGCCGAGGATACGGCACAGGAGACTTGGATGAAACTGATTCGAGCCAGTCAGACCTATAGGCCGCAGAATCAATTTCGACCCTGGCTACTGACCCTCACTCGCAACACCGCACTCTCTCGTCAGCGGCAGCGTCGACTTTCTCGTGAAGTGGATTCGCCCATCGAGTTTCAAGATTCGCTGGCCGATGAGAGATCTGATCTTCAGCAAACTCTCAGTCAAAATGAGAATCATCGGCTTGTTCGGCAAGCCATCGATCGTTTGCCAGACGCCATGCGAGTTTGTTTGGCTCTTCGTTGGATTGAAGATCTCGACTACGAGGCGATTGTTCAAGCCACGGGCCTCAGCTTGCCTCACGTCAAAACTTTGATTCACCGAGGGCGACAACGGCTCCGACAAATCCTTTCGGAGTCGCCTGATCTCAAAGACACTCCTCAATTTCCCTCTCACAGATCAGGTGAGGAGCCCACATGAGCCAAGACCGACGACCGGACGATTGGTTCACCGAAACAAGTTCAGGCGAACTCGACGCCAAGATTCGCTCGGCCGCGCATCGAGAAATTGAAGCTTCTTTGAGCGTCTCACGCCGGCTGAGTCTCACTTGGATTCTTCGCTGGCCTTGGCTGATTCCCACGACGGCCGCCGCTGCAGCCTCGATTTATTGGTTTCGTCGACTCCCGAATTTGAGTGAACCTCAGATCGACGTCAGCGACATGGATCCCTCGTCACCACTCCCAAAAGAGTTTGCTGATCTCAGAGGCGAGATCTTGGCTGCTGAGATCGACGATCCAGCCGCCTTGGCCGAGTTTGTCGAAACTCTAACTGGCCCTGTTCCAGCCGAAGAGGAACGCTGGTTGACTCTCGGCGAACGCTTGTCCTCATCTCTCAACTCGGCGATGGGTTCGAGCAGCATCCTCGAAGACGAAGAGCTTCTACAGGTTTTTGCCGACGACGATCTACAGATTGACGATCTCATTTCTGAAGCCAGCAAGGAGACATAGAAAGTGGCAAATAAAACCCCGCAAGAATCGAAAACTGTGTCTCGGAGCCATCGGGAAACGACGAATCTGAAAAGCTTCGCTGAACTGGAGAAGGCGAACGATTTGGAAAGTCTAAAACTCATTCAACTGCTTCTTGAGATGAGCCCCCAAGATCTCGCCGGAATTGATCCTGAAGACCTTGAGGCGATTCAGGATCTTGAGCTTCACGAGGGCGAAGGAGAGCTCCCGGAAGAGGGCGTTGAAGAAACTTCGCCTGAAAATTCCGGCGATGCCGAAATCGAAAAGGAGTCGAAATGAAAACCCGACGCTCTTTCTTAAGACACTCGCTCGCTTGGTCTTTTATGACGCTCGCGAGCTCTGTCGCTCGCGCGCAAAGCGAATCGGATTCGATGGCAGCAGACCGACCTCAAAAGCGGCGCGATCTATCAGCCGAACAGCGACAACTTCTTCAAAAGCGTTATGAGGAATTTCAAAAATTAAGTCCCGAAGAGCGCGAGCGCTATCTGAAGGTCGGAGCCTACTATGGAAATCTCAGCCGCTCGGAGCGGCAGGCTTTCCGTCAAAACTTGCGCACATGGAGAAACCTGAGCCCGGACCGACGACAACGCGTGCGGCGCACCTGGCAGCGATATCGACAGATGAATCCCGAGCAACGAGATCGAGTCCGTCGCCGCTTTGAAAGATGGCGACAACTCTCTCCAGCTCAACGCGCGAGATTGCGCGAGGCCATTCGACGAAGGCGGCAACAATGACGAAGCCGTTGAACGGTCTCATTTCTAAACTCGCGGCAGCCGCGACGATCTCTTTGATGCTCAGCCCGAACATAGCGAAGGCATGGGCGCAGAGCCACTGGCCAAACTCACTCATTTTGTCGACCGGTGGCTCAGGCCAAGATTCCCGGACCGCTATGGCGCAGTTGCGGATGGCGGTACTCGACGTTCACTATCTCTCCATCGCCGTCGATCAATCGATCGAAAGCTTGGACGGCGTCGAGCTCAAAACACGTGGAGGCAGCCTGGCAATCGGCTCAGATCCGATTGCGGAGTGGAGTCTTGAAGCTGGTCTTGATTTCAGCGGCATAGCCGATCAGTACTCGATTCGGGAACCTCGTCTTCGACTCACCTTTGCCCCGTATTCGCTTGAAGGTTGGGACGTGGCCATCGAAGCGCAAAGTGCAAGTTTCATATTCGCCAATCGACCGAACATTCTTTTTTCGACATCCGAAGTCGAACTACAAACTCGCGGGCTCCGCATCGATTCTGGGTTCAGCTTTCGAAGCGGCTTCAGCGTCCGGGCTTGGTACGAGAAGAGTGAGCTGAGTCCGGATTTTGATGAAATGGATCGGCCGCTCCTGGCCCTCGTGATTCCGGAGTCCGCGATTGCCACCGCCACATCATGGGCCGAGGAGCGCTGGGGTTTGGGCTTAGGCTACGCGCGAAGAAAGTGGGGCGTTTACTCTCGCGCGGAAACTCAACGAGCTAAGGTCAGCCGAGAGATCAGTCGCACACTCTCAATGAGTGGAGATTGGCGATGGTCCAAGCGGATTTGGAATTCGATTCGCGTGTCTCAATCGAAAAGCTTGACGGACACCGCCGCTGAACCGAGTGGCTCAATGAGTATTGATTTGGGCGTCAATTTCTGAGTGCTTCAACTGCGCCGACGGTCATGTCATCAATCGAGCAAAATTGAATCGCCGTCATGTGCAAACCGCCAATCCACATCGGGTTGGATGCGTGCGTTTTGTTTGGCAAAGGAACCCAGAGCTTCCATATACGCGCGAGTTTGTCTTTCCGCATCGGCAATCTTGGCGTCGCTGGCTCCCGGATCGTGATGTGCAAAGCGGATGCACTTCACGCCTTCGCGAAGTGCGAGATCTAAGCCGACGGGCGCCGCCGAGTGACCCCAGTTCATATGCTCAGCAGCTTCCTGCAAAGTATACTGAGCATCGAACAACAGAAGATCGGCTTGCCGGTACAACTTTACGTCTTCACCCAAATCGAATTCAGAAATCCGCGTGCATTCGCTATCGACCGCATGGGCATATGCCCGACGCGCTTTCGGAGTCTCAAACTCAATACGGTAGCCCCAGCACGGGTCCGGATGATCGAGCTGATAAGGCGTTACATCAAAAGCGCCAATTTTAAAGGTCTGCCTTGGCTCGAGTTGATGAAATCGTACGGTCGAGCGCAGCTCTTCAAAGGCGACGGGAAAAAACGGTTTGCGAAACATCGCTTGGATATTCTGCGAAAGATCGGGCTGTACAGCGTAGAAGTTCACTTCGTTGCCGGGAATGAAGATCGGCGAAAAAAAAGGCAAACCCACCAAATGATCCCAGTGAAAATGGGTGAGCAAGATATGCACCTTGCCTTGGCCGCGACCACACGGACCGCTCATTATTTTGCCGCCAAGGCGACGCAGCCCGCTTCCACAGTCGATGATGAGGCGATCGTCAGCGAGATTTCCACCCACGCGTTCGACTTCAACACAAGCCGTGTCTCCGCCATAGCCGCCAACCGCCGAGATTGGCAAACTCTCTAGATAAGCGTCCGCGTGCGAGGCACCACTTTCAGCGAATCCCGTCAGCGCCTCGCGAAGGCGGCCACGGATGGCCTCCGGCGTTTGCGGCGTAGGGAGTGATCCGCGAACCCCCCAGAAGGTCACGCGAACTTCACGCTTAATGAGCGTAGTTCCAGACGAGTTATTCGAGTCCGCCGCTGTCGACATCTCTCTAAACTAACAACTTCGCATCGCGCGGCCAACACTGGCCCTCGACGGAAGTTCAGTTTTGATCGTTGACCGAACTGCGATCAAAGATCGGCGGCCCTTAGTCCAAGGACTTATACTCGATCTTAAGAACTTCAAGTTCCACATCTTCCTTCGGCGAACGCAGCACCACCACATCGCCCACTTGAGCCTGCAAAAGCGCACGACCAATGGGAGAAATCCAACTCACTCGCCCTCGCTCGGCATGCGTTTCGTCGACGCCAACGATCGCGTACTCACGCTCCCGGCCCTCTTCGTCACCCACTGTGACGCTGGCGCCAAACAAGACCTTTGGGCCCTTCTGAGTGGCGGGTTCAACAGGTACGGCCATATCGATGCGCCGTTGTAAAAATCGTACTCGACGATCGATTTCACGCAGACGTTTTTTGCCGTAGGTGTAGTCCGCGTTTTCCGAGCGATCGCCATTGGAGGCCGCCCAAGCCACCACATCGACAACTTTCGGTCGCTCCACATGCAGAAGCTCATGCAGCTCCGCCTTCAAACGCTCCAAACCTTTGACGGTGATATAGTTCTTACCGCCCGCTTGAGCGATGGCCTTTGCCACAATCCCATCACCATCATCCCCGTCCTGATCGCCGAGATCCCCTTCGCCAGCGGTATCGATCTCGTCGGCATCAAATCCCAACGAATCCAAATCGCTCGAATTATCAGCGTCATCTTCACGAACGAAGGCCTTGCTCATATTCGCAAACTCCTATCGGATAGAGTCATGATCCTATCGCCGACCGGAGGCCTCGTCTACCATCTGCGCGCTTGGCAGAATCGCTCGACGTGGGAATCGACACGTCAACAGGTCACCGAAGCCGCCTGTGCTTGGTTGCGCGAACTTCAAACTCCAGCCCAACAATTCGAAGCTCCCTTCACTCGTCGCGTTGGCCGCATGGCGATTTTCGGTCCAAGTGCGGGCTACCTCCTGGAGTTTGCGAAGTTCTTTACCCTTGTGGATCGATTCGGCGAAGTGCGCATCGTGGAACCCGACCCGATCGCACGAGTGATTTGGCGGCGCCGATGGCAAAAGCTTCCTGCAACAATTCACCGTCGAGTCGCACTGAGCTTTGACACGCGCACGGATCGACTTCCTTGGTGGTCGTCCAAGCCTGATGACTTTGCACACTGGCTTGAAAACGAACAGATCGATACCGTGTTGTTCTTTGGCCTACTCGGGCAGATTGAACTTCTCGCCCCGAGTTTCGTTCGCCCCACCGCAATGGCGCGCCAACTTCTTCAGGAAGCACTTTGCGATCGACCCTGGGCAAGCCTCCATGATCTGTGGTCATGGCCGAGCACCCAGGTGCAAATTGACCACGACACCCATTGGCTCAACGCCGCTTTAGAAGTTGAGCATCAAGCCGCAATTGATTGGCAGCTCACACCGTACCTCAGACACGAGTTGAGCTTTCGCTCGCATCGCATCTTATCGAATTGAGCCGAAGCCTGAGGACGCCATGACAGAATTGGGCGCCGTGAAAGAAAAAATCCCAGCGATCCGTGCACATGCAGACGCAGCTCCAGCATTGACGCCTGAGCGTTGCTCATTTCGCAAAGCGATTGGCTCTTCGGCTGCAGAGCCTACCATCCGACGCAGATGAGTTGATGACTTCACATCTTGAACGGAGACCGTCTCCGCTCGAGAAAAAAACGCCTAACTGAAATGAAGGATGGTGACCGATGCCGCATACTTTAATGAAAACAAAGACTTTGAAGTTTCCTAGTTGGCTGTCCAAATCGATGCCGATGGCCTTGGCCTCTCTCATTGGATTCAGCGCGCTGCCGGGACAGTCGGCCTATGCCCGAAGTGCTCCCACAGGGATTCTGCAAGCCATCGCAAGCGATCGGTATTCACCCGACCCTTCGAGCTGTCAGTGCGAGGTGGATCAACTCTCCGTGGCTTGCACGGCAGACGATCTCGACAGCCTGCCTTCGCGGTTTCGACTGATCCGCTCTGTCACCTATGGACCTCAGGCCATCGGGATCCCGACGGCAATGGGGCAAATTCTATTTTATCCCGCTCAACCCAATTACAAGAATCAATACACAATGAATCTCTCGCAGGTGATGGCCCAGATCACGTCGGACAAAGGGCCCATAGCCAATCCCATCTTTCGGACCGTCGAGCAGCGGCGGACCTTCAATCAAACGCGTGCCCTTAATAGTTATCGTGAGGAGTACAAGAAGAACGGCACAATTCTCGCCGTGGAAAAGCATGGCTGGGAGTTTACGACAAAAGGTCCACGGGAATTCGAATTCAGGAACTATAACCAAACTGAAGAGTACGTTGATCTGAACACAGACCAGCCCCTGCACATTCCCGTGGTCAGGACCCGTTCGATCAAGTGCTTGGCTCGTCGATAGAGACCGGGTGCCCCCGAGCGGCGTCCCCTGTCAAAGGTCTAGACACGGCCGACTGAGCTAAGTCTTTGAAACTTCGTTTACAACACCGTGAGGCCGGTTGGTCTCGCCCTTGCTCCTCCTCTATGCAACCCCCTTTTGAGCGGTCTGGCACCCCCCCCAAAGCCAGGCCGCTTTTTTTTGCCCACTCGCACCGTCACGTACTTTTTAGCCATAGGCCGTGTGGCTGCACTTTGATAACCGAGGCAAACTGAAATCTATGCCTCGAGAACCTTTTGAGCTTCGCCACCAATCGCCAGACCGCAAACCCGCCTTCCTTTTCATGTCGAAGCGCGGCGCTTGGCGCCACATGATGCTGGGTTTTCTTTGTGTCCTGCTCAGCGCGGAAGGCCACACTCAAAACGCGAACGCTCCGCTCCCGTCACCCACTCCATCGAGTTCGACCTCTCGCCCTCTTCGCGTACTGCTTGACCCCGGTCACGGCGGCCAAGACGCCGGTGCCACACGCGGCGAAATCAAGGAATCCGAGATCACTTTGAAACTCGCGCAAAAGTTAAGAGGCGAACTGGAGAGCCGTGGCTTTAGCGTGGCCCTGACTCGAAACAGCGACATAACGGTCAGCCTTGATTCACGTGCGCAACTCGCCAACAGCGGCGATTATGATTTGCTACTGAGCTTACATCTCAACTCGTCGACGGACCCGAGAGCGAAAGGCAAAGAGTTCTATTTTCAAAACCAGCTTCCGGTCGACGAAGAGTCGATGTTCTTGGCGAGTCGCGAAAACAGTGAGATCAGTTTCATGGCGGGCACGGAGCTCACGCATCAACATGCTCACGATCACGAAATTTCTCTGACCCTACAAAACTCCATGCGCAGTATGAATGAACGCATTGACGCCAGCGGCATCCGGCAAGCCGAAGGACGCCAGCTCCCCTCCCTCGAGCGCGTGCCTGAATCGGCTCGCCGAGATGTAAAACGCATTTTGACTGACCTCTCTCGTCAGTCGCGCGTGGAAAGCTCCAGCTCACTGGCCGTAGAACTCCACCGCGCTTGGCGCGACAGCTCTGCCGTGAAACAAAGATCTCGCGGCGGGCAAGCCATTCGCCAAGCACCGTTCTACCTCGTCAGCTACGTGGCCATTCCGTCGGTGCTCGTCGAAGTGGGATTCCTCAGCCACAAGATCGAGGGCCATGAGCTCACGACCGACGCTTATCAAAGCAGCCTCGTTCAAGCCATCGCCGAAGGCCTAAACCGCTACCAGAAGCGCTGGCGTTGAGCCCCACTGCAAACTTCGGCCGTGCCTACGGCGCCTGCGCTCAACGCTGGACTTCGATTCGGCAAGTTTGTAGGACTAAAGCCATGCCGATCAGCACACGTCCCGACGGCCGCAAGGCCGAGGCCCTTCGTCCCATCCGCATCACTCCTCATTTCACTCGTCATGCCGAGGGTTCCGCCCTCGTCGAGTTTGGCGACACGCGCGTGCTCTGCACGGCGAGCGTCGAGCCCGGTGTGCCGAAGTGGCTGCAAGGCGGAGGTCGCGGCTGGGTCACCGCCGAGTATGGCATGTTGCCTCGCTCGACGCACACGCGGATCACGCGCGATAAAGCCAACAACTCCGGACGAAGCCAAGAGATCTCACGACTCATCGGGCGATCATTGCGAGCGGCCGTCGATTTGAAGGCTTTGGGTGAACGCCAGATCACAGTCGATTGCGATGTGCTACAGGCCGATGGAGGCACACGCACGGCCGCGATCACCGGCGGTTTTGTGGCTCTGGCCTTTGCGATTGAAAAGCTTAAAATTGCCGGGCTACTGCCCACTGACCGCAACCGTCACCCACTGGTTCAATATGTGAGCGCGATCAGCGTCGGCCTGGATGAGGGCCAAGCACTGGTCGACCTTTGCTATGAAGAAGACGCACGAATCGGCACGGACATGAACATTGTGATGACGGCAGATGGACGCTTTGTCGAAGTGCAAGGTACAGCCGAGGCCACACCCTTTTCACGTGAGGAAATGAGCCTCGTTTTGGACAGAGCTAGCGCGGCTTGCCGAGAGCTTTTTCATAAACAAGCTGAGCTTGTCGGCAGCATGCTGACTCTCACCTCGACTTAACAAGGTGAACGCGCATGGAAATCTGGATCGCCTCAACCAACCGAGGCAAAGTCGCTGAGTTTGAATCGATCTTCGAGCCCCTCACAAAGTCCGGCTGGAAGGTGAAGACGCCGCAAGATCTCGATACTTACTATGCACCTGAAGAGAACGGGGCGAGCTTCGCGGACAATGCGCGGCTTAAGGCCCGATCACTTCGCGCTGTGGCTCCAGCCGGAGTTTGGGTCGTGGCCGACGATTCGGGTCTCGCGGTTGAGGGCCTCAATGGTTTACCGGGCGTGCATTCGGCCCGTTATGCTGGTCCCAAAGCCAGCGATGGCGAAAATCGCGCGAAGCTCATCAAAATGATGGCCCTCAAACCCATGCCCAACCGAAACGCTGCATTTGTTTGTGCGCTGCACGTCTTTGACCCACAGGGTGTCGAACACCGCTTTGAGGCGCGCTGCGAGGGCGAAATCGGCAAGACCGAAGCCGGTAAAAACGGCTTCGGTTATGATGCTCTCTTCATCCCACATCACCCTGAAAATACGGGAAAAAAAACCATGGCCGAAATCGCGCCGGAGCTCAAAAACAAGCTGTCTCACCGGGGCCAAGCCGCCCGTCAACTGCTCGCGCTTCTGCTTAAATAAGCGATTGAAATCAGCGATCCGAGCCGCCTAAGGCTTAGGCACAAGTTCGAGCCGCCCCACATTCGCTCATCACCGTCTTCGGGTGGCGAGAACGGGGCCCGGGGGGGACCTTCCATGGACCTTATTGGGTCGGTGGTCAGACACCTCAATCCCTGGCATTTCCTGAGTCCTTTCTGGACAACGCGATGCGCCCGGGCTAAATCTTTGGACCCATGCCAGGACTTAAGATTTTCGCAGGAAATTCCAATCCTTCCTTCGCACAAAAGGTCGCGCAATCGGCCGGCGTGCAACTCGGCTTCTGCGAAATCAAACGTTTCGCTGACGGCGAGGTCCAAGTCGAAATTCATGAGTCCGTTCGCGGTGACTCGGTTTTCGTGATTCAGTCGACCTGCCCACCCGTAAACGAAAATTACATGGAGCTTTTCATGATGATCGATGCGCTCAAGCGCGCATCGGCTCGGCAAATCACGGCCGTCATGCCCTACTACGGCTACGCTCGGCAAGATCGCAAAGTCGCCCCTCGAGCGCCGATCTCGGCGAAATGCGTGGCCGATCTGATCACCGCCGCGGGCGCGACACGCGTGGTTTGCGTCGACCTTCATGCGGCGCAGATCCAGGGTTTCTTCAACGTTCCCGTGGATCACCTCTTCGCGATCCCAACACTGGCCCGCTCCTTCCGCGAACTGCATGGCACCGGCGAAGACTTTGTCGCGGTTTCTCCTGATGCGGGTGGCGTGGAGCGCACACGCGCTTTCGCCAAGCGCTTGGAGTGCTCTTTGGCGATCATCGACAAGCGCCGATCGGGGCCCAACGAAGCCAAAGCTCTGCACCTGATTGGAGATGTGAGCGGCAAAACGGCCATCATCGTCGATGACATGATCGACACAGCCGGAACGCTCACGCAAGGCGTGGAAACTCTCTATAAAAACGGCGCTAAGAGTGTCCTCGCTGTGGCTTCACACGCCGTGCTTTCGGGCCCGGCCGTCGGTCGCATCAAAGAAAGTCGACTTGAGAAAGTGATTGTGACCGACAGCATTCCGCTGAGTGAAGCGGCGGTGGCCTCGGGCAAATTTGAAGTGGTGACGGTGGCACCTTTGGTGGCCGAAGCCATTCAGCGAATTTACGGCAACGCATCCGTGAGTTCGCTGTTTGAGTAAGACGTAAAGTTAACCGCTCGCTCTCGATCTGCGATTCGAGTTCGAGCCACAACGGGCAAGGCGGACAAAGCGTACGCAGGCGATGTGAGTCAGATCGACTCCCGCAATAAAGCGCTGGGAAACGCTCCTGGAGGAAGAGAAAGATGACAACGCAAGGACAACGTCCCGAGATCCAAGTTCAAACTCGCGAAACCGGCAAAGGCCCATCGCGCGCCATTCGCACCAAAGAAATGGTACCGGGCGTGGTTTACGGTCCGAAGACTCAACCCATCAACGTCATGACGGATGAGCTGACCGTTCGCCGCTATTCGGGTGCAAAATTCGAATCGACGATCTTCCAATTGAAATCCGAAGACAAAACTCTCAATCAAATGGCGGTTCTGCTTCGCGGAATCCAGGTTCACCCCGTGAATCGCCGCCCTCAGCACATCGACTTCTACGCCATCGATATGGACTCAAAGCTGCGCGTGACCGTTCAGCTGCGGATCGAAGGCAAGCCGGCGGGCGCTTCCGACGGCGGTGTGTTGGAGTGGGTCATGCGCGAAATCGAAGTGGAGTGCCGTCCTCTCGATATTCCTGCTGAAATCGTGGCCGACGTCTCGCCCCTCGGCGTGGGCGATGCTCTGCACGTTTCGGACTTAAAGTTGCCCGCGAACATTCGCGTGATGACTTCGGGAACTCTGACGATCGCAACTTGCGCAATTCCGAAGGAAGAATCGGTAACTCCTGTTGCGGCGGCAACTCCGGAGGCAGGTGCAGCCGCTCCGGCTGCTGGCGCGGCTCCGGCTGCTGGCGCGGCGGCTCCGGCTGCTGGCAAAGACAAAAAGTAATCCGCTGGAGAAGGCGAATTCCTGGAAGAGGGCCGCTTCGCGCGGCCTTTTTCATGATGAGCATTTTGTTTTTTGAAAATCGGCATTCACGGGCTTTTCAGCGCCGTGCAGGTTTTGAGGAGAGTCGGGATGTTTCTGATCGTGGGCCTTGGGAATCCGGGAGCAAAGTACCTGCTCACCCGGCACAACATCGGCTTCATGGCTCTCGATCGCTACTTCGAGTCGGCTGGACACGCTCGCCCCGCTTGGAAAGAAGAGCGAAAAGCTCTGGTCACGCGGGCCAAGATCGACGGGCACGAGGTTTTGTTCGCGAAGCCGCAAACTTTCATGAACAACTCCGGAGAAAGCGTCCGCTCGCTGATGGACTTTTACAAAATCTCCGTCGATCAGCTGCTGGTTCTTCACGATGAGCTGGATCTAGGCTTCGGTGCGCTCAAAATGCAGCGCAATCGCGGCCCGGGTGGCCACAACGGTCTCAAAAGCATCAATGAGACTCTCGGTACACAAGACTATGCGCGCGTGAAGCTGGGGGTTGGCAAGCCCCCCGATTCACGCTGGGACATAGCGAATTGGGTGCTCTCTCCGTTTTTTACGGACGAAGCCGAACATTTGCCTGAGTTCTTGGATCTCGCGGGTGACGCCATCGAGGCTTGGGTGATCGATGGCCTATCGAAAGCCGCCACCAAATGTACACGTGGGCCTATTTCTCTCGGCGATGAAACTGTTGGGGCCGGCAGCTCTTCCGGGCATTCGGCTGATGAATCGGAACGAAGTAAAAAGAGGTAATGGATATGGCATTGCAGGTAGGAATTGTAGGTCTTCCGAACGTGGGGAAATCCACGCTGTTCAACGCACTGACCTCGGCCAAGGCCGAAGCGGCAAACTATCCCTTCTGCACCATCGATCCCAATGTGGGCGTCGTGCCCGTTCCCGACGAGCGACTTCGCAAAATCAGCGAACTGATTAAGCCGAAATCTTTGGTTCCGACCTCGATGGAATTTGTCGACATCGCGGGTCTCGTCGCCGGCGCTTCGAAGGGCGAAGGCCTCGGCAACCAGTTTCTCGGACACATTCGCTCGACAGACGCGATCGTGCATGTGGTTCGTTGCTTTGACGATCCCAATATTGTGCACGTTTCGGGCTCCGTCGACCCACTCCGGGACATCGGTGTCATCAACACCGAACTGATGTTGGCTGATTTGGATAGCGTTGAAAAACGTGTGCAGAAAATTGAGAAGGTCGCCAAGACAGGGACCGACAAAAAATTGAAAGCCGAGTACGATGCCTTCAAAAAAGTCATGGATGCTCTCGGACAAGGTCGCGCCGCCCGCTCCGTCGAGTTGGATGATGCCGAGCGCTTGATCGTGCGCGATCTGCATCTGCTGTCGATGAAGCCCGTTTTGTACGCCTGCAATGTCTCCGATGCGGATTTTGCCAGCGGCGGCAATGAGTGGTCGCGATTCGTGGAGAAGTTCGCGGCGAGCGAAGGCAACAAGGCGATCCTGATTTGCTCAGCCATGGAAGCCGAAATCGCTCAGCTCCCGCCCGAGGAGCGCGCTGAGTTCTTGGCTTCGATGAATGCCACAGAGCCTGGCCTCAATCGCTTGATTCGCGAGGCGTATAAGCTTTTGGATCTGTTCACCTACTTCACCGCAGGTGAAAAAGAGGTCCGAGCTTGGACTATTCGTCGCGGCATGAAAGCCCCGCAAGCGGCCGGCGTCATTCACACGGATTTCGAAAAAGGTTTTATTCGCGCGGAGACCTACCATAGCGATGACTTGTTTACTCTGAAGTCCGAGCAGGCCGTCAAAGATGCGGGAAAATACCGCCTCGAAGGCAAAGACTACGAAGTAAAAGACGGCGATATTTTGTTCTTCCGCTTCAACGTTTGATCCTGTGACGTGGGCGGGTGTGGACCACGATCTGGGGATCCGCGAGGTATGGCGGGTGACGTTGACCAATGGGGCCAACACAGGATCCGCAATCTCCGAGGTTCACATTGAAAGCAAAGAATCAGGCGAGGAAGGCGACGAGGTCGCGCAGATTCGCGTGAGCTACGTGACCGCCAACTGAGCTCGCGGCTTAAGGCAACTGCTCAAGATAATCCTCAGCGCGCCGGACAATCACATACTCGATGTGTTCAGCGCTCACATAGAAAAGATCCGAGCGGCCCGAGTCCAATGACAAAAACATGAAGCTGCGCTCTCCACGCGGCTCAGGTGGTGGCTCGGTAGCGATCAACTGGCAATTCATTTTATGCCCGGAAATCAGTCCGACAATGAGCTCAGGGCGTGAGGTCTGCCCTTCTTGTAAAGCGCGGCCGATGGACTCAAGCACATGCACCGGCGAGCGTGCTCGCAGAGCTTTGAACGGATCTTTCGCCATGAGACCTCCCGAATTCTACAATAACTTATCGCGACCTTGCGACCTTTGGGTCGAGAGCATCGCGAAGCGCATCACCAAAAAAGTTAAACGCAAGCATCGTGACAAACAAAGCCGCTCCTGGAAAAAAAATCAGGTGGGGATCGGACTTTGCGCGCCAGCCATCGTTGGCGAGAACTCCCCAAGAGGCGTAGGGCGGTTGAAGGCCAAGACCAACGAAGCTGAGAAACGATTCAAAAAGGATGTTGGCAGGCACCTGATAAGTGAGCATCACCACCACAGGGCCCAGGATATTGGGCGCGATGTGACGGATCAAGATGCGAGAACCTGGGGCTCCAATCGCGTGAGCCGACTCAACAAACTGCATCTCGCGAACCTGCAAAACTTGACCGCGAACCAAGCGCGCCAAACTCACCCAACCCACAACGGAAAGAGCGAGAAGGATTCCCACCAGGGCGCGAATTTCGGGGTTCTCAAAGGGCTGATAAGCCGTGAAAACAACACCCACCAAAATCAAGAGGACCAGCGACGGGATCGAGTCGAGAATGTCGACCAATCTCATGAGGACAGAATCCAGCCAACCTCCGACCCATCCAGAGATCGCCCCATAAACACCGCCGATGATCAACGAGACGAGAGCCGTCAGCAGACCCACCGCCATAGACATCCGTGCACCGTAGATCACGCGCGAAAAAACATCGCGCCCCAGAGCGTCCGTACCAAACCAATGCTCGGCTGATGGCCCCTGCAACAAGCGATCTATATTTTGCGTTTCAAAAGAATAGGGCGCGACGAAGGGTGCGAGCAACGCCATGGCGAGCAAGACAAAAATGTAAATGGCACTCAGCACACCCCCACGGTGAGCCAAGAAGCGACGTCCTGCACGCGAGTGGAAAATCGCCTGAGACCAAGCTCGAACCCCAGATCCAAGGCGCTCACGATCGATCAGTGTGCGCGAGGAACTTGTGGTCTCGCCATCGGCGGTCATCAGCCCGCCCCGTCGAGGCCTGAGATCTCGAGATTGATCTTACGAATCTCCTCGCGAAGATTCGATTGCTCGGTACGTTTTTGAGAAATCTGCGAGTCGAGACTTTGAACCTTCCAGCGCATATCTTCGATGGCGCGCTTTTGATCCTCACTGATCTGATTGATCACCTGCTCTCGATACGAGCCCGAAACAGGGTCGTACTTGCGCTCGACGGCCAAACCCGTCGGCATGGATAAGCGCTGCATCTCCAGCTGTTTCATGTTGCGATCGCGCTCGAGGCCGATGATTTCTCGGTCAATCTCGATGATGCGCTTTTCGTTTTCGCTGGCGAGCGTGCCGAGGTACTTTTTCCGTCCGCGATTGAACTCCGGCAGAAATGCGGCTTCCACTTCTTTGGGGCAGATCCGATTGTAGGCTTTGCCCTTGGCGCCCGCTGTGAAACCGTTGGACTTCTGACAGTAGTCGTTCACGCCTGCTTTATGGCGCTCGACGAGTTTGCGCAGATTCTCGCCGTCACACATTTCTTGCGTGAAGAACTCGCCTCGCTTACCCAAATCATAAACCGATTCAACTTTGCAGTAGTTCGCCATGCCGTGCTTGAAGCCCTGATCGAGTTGAGCTTCGTTGATGTTGGCTTCAACTTTACGACACTCATTGATGAAGCCGTCGCCCGAAAGACGACGGCCCTCACTGGCGACTTTTTCTCCGTACTGAAACCAGTTCGTCGACTCACAAGTCTTACGAGTGAAATACGAAGCGCAGCCCGTATTGGCGAGCAGCAGGCCCATCGCCAGAATTTTCAACCAGCCTGTTGCTCGAGACGAATTGGATTTCTTCATGTCGCACCTTTCTATTTCTCGCAAAGTCAGCGCTCTTTTGATTGCCGCAACGGCGCTGCGATGTGCGGCAACCCAAGATCAGGCCCGCTTCGTTCGCCGTGGATCAGCCGCCGGCTCCTGACTTTTCCGGCCGTACACGTGGATCGACAAACCCGTAGAGCAAATCGACCACCAAATTTGCAACCACTAACATCATCGAGAAAACCAAGGTCAGTGCCAAGATTAAAGGGTAGTCGCGGTTGGTCACACTCTGGACCAGATGCTTACCAATGCCGGGAATCGCAAAAATAATTTCGATGATAAAGCTCCCGCTCAAAAGGCCCGCAACTAAGGGACCTGAAATCGAAAGAATTGGAATGAGGCTATTGCGCAACACGTGTTTGAAAAGCACGACACGCTCGCTGACACCTTTAGCTCGAGCCGTTCGTACAAAATCTTGATGGATGCTTTCGAGCACGGCTCCGCGAGTCATCCGTGCCAAGATCGCCGCAGGCCTCAGACCCAAAGTCAAAACGGGCAAAATGTAGTGCGCGGGACTCTCCCAGAGGGCAGGCGGCAAACTCCCCTGTAAAAATGCGAAGGGAATACCGAAACTAAAAATGCTCACCAGGAGTGGCCCGACCATGAAACTTGGAAGCGCCACACCACTCACTGCGATCAGCATCGCGCCGGTATCGAAAGCCGAGTTGTGCCGAGCGGCCGCGAAAACACCCAACGGAATTCCCACCAGGTAGGCGACCAGCAAAGACATCAGACCCAACTCCATCGAGACCGGAAGTGCTTCGCCGATGATATCGGCCACACTTCGACCGACATATTTATACGACTCACCCAGATCGCCTCGCAGGATGCCACCCATGAAACTCAGGTACTGATCCAGCACCGGTCGGTCCAGGCCGTACCGCGCCTCGATGTTCGCCTTCACTTCTTCGGGCAAAGCCTTCTCTGTATCGAAAGGACCGCCGGGTAACACCCGCAGTAGCGTAAATGTGAGCGTCGCGATCACCGCCAAGGTGACGAAAGCTCCCGCAAGACGCTTTAGGATGTAGAGCCCCTTACCGCTCATTTCAATCGCGTTCCCTTAAACTCGAATCTTGACAGCGCATTGGCTGGATAATTCTCCACGCGCTGATGAATCAACATGTGACTGACATTCGCATACAAAGGTACGGCAGCAACACCGTCTTCCAGAAGAAGACGGCTGGCCTCCCGATAAATCTCTCGACGCTTTTCGCGATCCGTTTCACTGGCGCCGCGCTTGATCAGGGCATCGTACGCCGTACTCTTCCACCGGGTGCGATTGTTGTCCGAATAAGAAGTCATCAGATTCATGAAGTTATCCGGATCGGGATAATCGGCCTGCCATCCAAAGCGAAACACATGCGGTGGTTTCGTTTTGAGTTGGTCCAAGTAGGACTTCCACTCTGCGCTTTTGAGTTCCAACTCCAGACCCAAATTCTCCCGCAGCTGAGCCTGCACGGCTTCCGCCACACTTTGATGAACTTCATTCGTATTAAAGTGAAGCTCGAGCTTGGGAAGCGGTTTTTTACCCTCTCCATATCCCGCCTCCGCCAACAGTTCGCGGGCCTTCTCGACATTGTGCTCGAGTCCGACGTCGCTAAAGTAACCGAACATACCTGGCGGCACCCAACCCGTCAGAGGCACTTCGCCGCCGTCGAGAATTTTGACGATCTTTTCCCGATCGATGGCGTGCGCGATGGCACGACGAAGCTTCGCGTTGTTCATCGGTGCAAGCTCGGTATTGAAGCCGTAGTACAAAGACTGCAACATGCCGACCCGACGGTATTCCTTTTGCTGGCGACGACGCTTGCGCTCGGTGATCGGGATCTGATCGACAACGTCGAGCGTCCCAGCATCAAAGAGATTCAAGGCGGTGCTGGCTTCATTGATCATCAAGAAATGCACGTAGCGAACGGATGGTTTTGGATTCCCCCAGTAGCCGTCATGTTTTTCGAGGAGCAAATCTTGATCGTGGCGCCAAGCTCGCAATCGATAGGGGCCAAGGCCTACGAGATTGCCAGCCTCTGTCCACTTTGTTGCGTGCTTCTGAATCAGATCCAAACGCACGGGGAAGGTCGACGTGTGCGCGAGCAAGTGAGGGAAGTAGCTCATCGGCGCTTCTAAGGTGACTTGAAGCTTGCGCGGCGAAAGCAGTTTAACGCCCACCTGCTCCCATCCCAATTGGCCCTGATTAAAGGCCTTGGCGTTTTGAATACCAAAGAGAAAGTAAGCGTACTCGCTACCTGTTTCTTTGGCGAGAAGCCGCTGAAAGCCATCGACAACGTGTTGACCGCTGAATTCCACTCCATCTTGCCATTTCACGTCGGCGCGCAAATCAAATTCCCAAACGCGCGCGGCTTTGTCGGACGACCATTTCTCCGCGAGAGCCGGTCGAAGCGCCAACTCCTCGCTCTGCAAATCATAGGCGACCAAGCCCTCCATGATGTTGTTGATCACCTTCGACGAGGACACATCGGTTGCCTTGCTCCAATCGAGAGTGGGCGGCTCACTGGTGAGATTCACCTTCAGCGTCTCAGCCTTTGCGAGCACAGCTTCGCCACCCTCGGGGAGTGCGATGCGATCGCCGCGACGGCCTGTGCAACCAACAAGTCCGACAAGCCCCACAAGCACCACCACCGCCGACAACAGTGTCGCAACGTCGAGAGCCCAAGGACGCCATTGAGAAACCGATGACGAGAACCGAGTCATCTTCCAACTCCTTTTCAACAAGGCCTTCCCTGAGAGGCCGATGGCTTACCAAACTTCGAGAGCGGTGGAGCTCACGTCCGGGCGCACGCCAACTGGACCCGTGAGCCAAGTCAGCGAACCGCGATCGCCCTCATAAAGCGCGAGATAGATCTTGTAGTGCCGCGAAACCTTTTTGACGTAATTGCGAGTTTCAGCAAATGGGATGTGCTCAATGAACTCATCCATGCCGAGAGAGCCAAAGCCGCGAAGCCAAATCTGTGCACGGTGCGGGCCTGCATTATAGGCCGCCGCCATGAGTGGCAAGCTCCCCCCCGTCTTCTCAGCCAATCGACGCAAGTAACGGGCACCCAATTCGATATTAGTTGCGGGGTCTGTGAGATTTATCCCGTCCATCGAGCGGCTCATGTAAAGACGCGCAACCTGCTGTGCCGTGAAGGGCATCAACTGCATAAGCCCTGTGGCTCCGACCGGGCTACGCGCATCGAAGCGATACTGACTCTCGGCTCGCATGATCGACCAAACAAACAGCGGATCGATACCTGAATTTCGCGCTTCACGCTCGACCACCTCGTTCCACGCTCGAGGAAAGGCGTACTCCCAGAGTTCCCGGGCTTTCTCAAGTCCACCGCGCACACGCTCGCCACCGAAGGCCAGCTCCGCAAGCTGGCTGGCGCGATCATACCGTCCCAAACGGAACAACTCCGCCATCATCAAGCGACGATCGGCCGAGTTGCGAACGCGGCGATCCAGATTCTCGAGCTCCCAGCGAACTCGTGAATCCAAGCCCACCGCATGAAGCATACGAACTCGATCGAGGTGACGCTGCAAACTCGGGTCTCGCACACTTGGATCCGCAGCCGGTTCTTCCATGGTGACTTCGACACTCGTCTCAGCGTTGGCATCCGAAGACACTCCGTCTGTCGATCCATTCACCGCCTTGCTCTCCAGAGCGCCGCCAGAATCCGCTGCGGCTTCTGGCGTGACCTCGACGGACGCTTCACTCAACGCCGCCTCGGCCTCGGACTCCGTTTCAACTTCGCCGGCGTCTTCCTCGGCAGCCGAAGCCACATCTTGTTTCCCTTCCGCCGCTTGGAGATCCGAACTCATTTGCCCCGCGAGATCCACACGGGGCGCTTGAGGCAGTGATTTCAACCGATACCAAGCTAATATCGCGTAATAGGAAATGCTCCGATCACTCGCGAGCCGACGAAGGATTTCGATGGCCTCTGAGCTGCGCCCCAGTCGCAGTAAAGCCATGGCGCTCCAATAAGAAATCCGATCTGGAGAGGTCGCATCTGTTGCCGCCACTCGCCGCCGACCGCGCGCGCGCTCTTTCAGCAAGGACTGCCAACGCGTCAGCGCCCGTTCATAGTCACCGCGCAAATAGGAGATCCACGCCAAATGCCAGCGCGCATCGCGCGCGACTTTGGCTCGTCCGTAGCGTGTCGCAAGTTTTTCGAAGTCGCGCTCCGCGCCGTCGTAGTCTTGCATCTGGTAGGCTGTGAAGGCCGCACTAAAGAGCGCATCGCTCGCCGAGCGAGCCTTTGGCGCCATCTCATAAGCGCGACGGTAAGCTCCCGCGCTCAGCGCCAACTCACCCATTCGCGAAGCGACCTTACCCGTCAGCATCCAAAAGCCCGTGTGACTGCGATGCGTGTCCGCATGCCGAGCAAGAATCTCCATCGCGGCGTCGGACTCGCCCTTCGCAAGCAGCGCATTGATCTCAAACGCATCTGTGGACCAAGCGGCAAAGACGCCGAGCTCACGAATTTTACGAATCTCCGCCAGAGAGCGGTCGCCTTGACCCGACAGCTGCAAACGCCGAAAGCGATCTTGCAGATCCTTCGCCGTGTTCGAACAGGCCAGAGTCAATCCATCGACACGGTTCTCGGCCATTAAAGGGCCCCAATTTTCAACTTCTGGGGCAGCCGGATAACGAGCATAGAGCGCACGCGCGAGACGGCAGTCACTTTTACCGAGATGGCGTTTCGCACGAAGAGCCTCGTAGGCGAGAGCGGGATAGGCTTCGCCACCACGCACGCGTCGAAGCGCGGTCGACGTGATGCGCTCGACATCGCGCCAGCGCTCCTGACCAGCCTCAACGCGCGCCAAGAGCACGATGGCGCGGACGCGCAGAGCGGTGGGAACTTCAGCCAAAAGACTCTTCTGAGAAATGTTCACGATACTCGCCAAGAGCAGCCGTGCCTCAAGAGGACGCTTGAGCTCGATCAAGCCTTCAGCGCGAGCTAACCGAGCCTGATGTTGAAGCCCATTCGTTCGCGAAGAATTCTCGAGCATTTGCGCCAGCACCGCATCAGCTTCCGTCCACTCGCCACGATTTTGAAGTTGCACGGCGAGAGACAATCGAGCGGCGGGCTCATCTCCTGCGGCTTTGGCCTCATCGATCGCGCGCGACAAGTCACCCGTGCGAATCGCTTGCCCGATGGGCCGAAGTTTCGTCAGCGAGGCCGCCACGGCCGGCGTCGAGGCCGGCGTCGAGGCCGGCGTCGCGAGCGCCGCGGAGAGACTGAGAGAAAAACTACCAGAGAGACTCATGGACCACGCCGCTAAGCCAACCACCCAGCACCATGCCGAACGTGTACCTAGGTCGGAGTGAGACGAGCGGCGGATGCGCCGCGGGCGAAGCTCGACTTCGCCACGCTCTATTTTCCAGTTCAGCTTGACGCAAAACTCGGCTGGACGATCACTCATCTTCGCTGTGGCTCCTCGTGAAGGAACATGATAGCCACAAGCGCATGGCCAAGTCGAAATCGAAATCCGTCTTCGTCTGTCAAAATTGTGGTTCCCAACGCTCGCGTTGGGAAGGTCGATGCACGGATTGCGGCGAATGGAACACCTTGGTGGAAGAACGCATTACCGAAACCGAGCCGCGTGGGCTTTCGGGAGCCAAGTCAGGCGCGGCGTCGACATCTGGACCACGAGCCTGGGCGATTGGCTCAGGGGCGGCCGCCAATGCTTTAACTTTCAGCATCGAAGACGCCATCGCCCAAGCCCACTCAGGAAGCACAGAGTCGAAAATGCGTCTTCCGACGGGCTCGAGTGAGTTGGACCGCGTCTTAGGTGGCGGCCTCGTCAAAGGCAGCTTCGTGTTGGTCGGTGGCGATCCCGGCATCGGCAAGTCCACTCTCATGATGCAGATGGCCGGAGGCCTCGCGAAAAGAGGTTCACAGGTTCTCTACATTTCGGGCGAAGAAAGCGTGACCCAAACTGCACTTCGCGCCGAACGCATGGGTGTCGTCCAATCAGGTGTGCGGCTTGCGGCCGAGTCCGAACTTGAAGTCATTCGCGATCGGGCCTTGGCTCACCAAGCCCAAGCCGACGGCGCGCCTTGTGTGCTGATTGTCGACTCCATCCAAACGATCTATCGCTCGGATCTTGAAAGCGCTCCAGGCTCGGTGACACAAGTTCGCGAGTGCGCGGCGGCGCTCATGCACTTGGCGAAATCGCAAGGCATCTCCGTATTTGTGATTGGTCATGTCACCAAGGAAGGCCAAATCGCGGGACCGAAAGTTCTCGAACACATGGTGGACACGGTGCTGGCATTTGAAGGCGACGCCACGCACGCCTTTCGATTGTTGCGCGCTCTCAAGAATCGATTCGGCGCCACGCACGAGTTGGGCGTTTTCACGATGGACTCCCGTGGCCTTGTCGAAGTCACGAATCCATCGGAAATGTTTTTGGAGGAGCGTGGTCGCGAATTGATTGGCTCGGCCGTCTTCGCTTCGATGGAAGGCTCGCGACCCATTCTCTGCGAAGTGCAAGCCTTGACGATTTCATCTCCGCTTCCGCAACCCCGACGCACAGCCATCGGCTTCGATACTCAGCGAGTGCATTTGTTGGCCGCCATTCTCAATCGACATCTCGGGATGAAGCTTCACGCTTCGGATCTCTTCATCAACGTTGTCGGCGGTTTGAGTTTGGACGAACCCGCAGCGGATTTCGCCGTCGCGGCCGCGCTGATTTCTTCAGAGCGCGGCGAGTCTCTGGATGCGAAGACCGTCTACTTTGGCGAGTTGGGCCTGACAGGTGAAGCGCGAGCCGTGACTTTTGCAGATCAACGTCTTCGCGAGGCGCGCAAGCTGGGCTTTGAGCGCTTCATTGTTCCGGCCTCAAATCAAAAGCAACTCGCCGCGATGCTCAAGGCTGAGAAAATTTCGGGCGTACGTTTTGTCCGCGATCTCCGCGATCTCGCCCAGAGCTTCGCAAACGGCGATAGTCCAAAACGCCGCGCGAGTGGATCTCGGGGCGAGAAAGCGCAGTCTGGCGAAGACGAATTAGGTTTCTGAAATTGACGCTCAAGCCTCATCGTCTGGGCGTTCGGCCCAGGCCTTGGCCTCCGCCGAACAGATCAGAGGATTGGGACAGACCTGCAGCAGCCGTTGAAAAATGCGTCGATCTTCATACAGCTTCACACAAGATCTCAGACCATTGCGAAGCGAGACGAAGGCATCGATGGACAGCATGTGACTTTCGTTTTCTCGCATAAGTCCAGGGAGGCGTTGGCCTGCGGTCTCCCAATCGGCGCCACGAGCAGAGTGTTCGCCTTGTGTCGACAGATCCCCCATACCTGCGCCACCGAGCATATAGAGCAAGCCCGATCCCGTGCGAACCGCAGCAAGAACGATCAATGTTTGGACGAGGATTTGCGATGGCCCCTGCCAGCGCGAGCGATCTAAACACAGCTGACCGATCTGCGCCCAAACATCAGGTCGATATCCTTGCGTTGAGCCGATGGGTCGACACCGACCCATCTCACAGTAGACGAGTTGCCTTCGCAAGTCGGCCGAGGTCACCGTACGAATCTCAGCACTCAGAGGCCGAACCCGATTGATGACGTTGGCATCGGGCCGTACGGCGGAATCACTCGATGCCCATGCCAAACCATGTGGGGTCGGGCTCCAGAGAAGGGCCATGACCAATGCCAGCCTCAGGCTTCGCATGCTTGAGCTCCTTGCCAAAATGGCGGGCTTGGTTTTTTCAGCTCACCCTTCAGTCTTCGGACATTAAGCCCATCAGTCTTCGGACATTAAGATTGAAGTCACCGCGTCGACCACACTGGGAAGATCGTCCACCACAACGCCAACAGATCCATCGCGAGCGACACGGAACAAATCGCGCGCCTCGAAGGCCGCATCAGGTCGCAAAATATAGTAGGCGACTCCACCTGCCGCACTACCGCCCACACCAGCTCCAAGGCCAATCGCAAGGGCACCCACCAATTGCTGAGCGGCATTGCCGTTGAGGAATGCAGGATTCGTGTTCTGCAAGAGAGTTCGCGTTCCTGCACCGGCCACCACAGTACCGAGAAGGCCTGCGCCGATGTTGATGGCGAGAGATTGAACAGCTCGCGTCTGCGCCCGGCGCTCCTTAGCTTGCAGCTCCGTCACCGAGTAACCCGAAGTTCTCCCGATGGGCTCACAACGCACACTGCCCGCGCCTGTACCGGTTTGTTCACAGATGTTGAATACAGCAAGAGCGTCAGAGCCTTGACCTAGGATTTGAATTTGCAATGCGGAACTCGAATCCCGCTGCAGGACAGAGATCGCTCGATCTAAACTCACCGCATACTTGTCCGCGCGCGCAAAGGACGGCAGAAGAGTGCTCGTCATCGACGTGGCCAAAGCGGCCATGAGTGCGGTCGCACGGGCGATGCTCTGCAAGCGTCCAGACCCAAGGCGGATTGAAGAATTCGTTGGGCGAACCGATGCTCGAGTTTTGAACTCACGTTCCACAAAGTGCTCCTCAGTTTTGAGTTAAACCGCCTTAGGCCGATAAGCGTTCGACTTCGGCCCCTACGGGCCCTGAACTCCAACCTTGTCTCAACCCGACAGACAGCGGCTTCGTCTTATAGATTGCGAACTGCGAAACTTGCGCCAGGCGCGATTTTGTTCGGTGATGTTCGAAAAGGCGCTCAAAGGCGCTTCATCGGCACTTTATCCGCACTTAATCCGCAAGAGGCGGCAAGAGATGGCGTCTTGGATCGTATCGGGATTTCAAGCCCGCCAATATTGGGGTCAGCTAGGCCTCTTCCCGCCTGAGTTCATCGACAATCAAGGGCACCAACCAGTCCCCGAATTCGATTCAGTTCAACCCGTTCAACACTTGACCGCCCAGCCAGCGTAAGAAACCGCAAGCGAGCGACACCAAGTGAATTCAAAATCCGGCGCTATATACCCCGTACCCAGCATACGCCAAAAGGCCCAACGCCCGACTCGGGGCCGAAGCCCCCGAAACTCCTGAGCTTCGAGCTGATGCTGGTTCATCCATAATTCAAGCTCTCGGGGCTTAATGAAGAGCTCGTAGACGTGAAGGTCTTTGGGTGTATTGCGAACAAACCACTCCAGGCCTTTAATGACCACAAGTTGTGCGAGGCGATTGCGATTGAAGGTGTGAAAATAAAAACAGCCGCCTGGCTTCAGTACGCGGCTGATCTCGGCAATCACACGCTGGGGCTCGCTGACGTGCTCTAAAAAGTCCATACAGGTGACGACATGAAAACTCTCGTTTTCAAACGGCAAAGCGTACGCATCCCCTTGGATATAAGTTAAAGGTGCACTCGGCGCTTCTTGCTGGGCTCGCCTTTGAGCCGCATCGATTGTGGGTTGTGAGTAATCCAATCCGACAGTCTTCACTCCATGACGAGCGAGCTCGAGACTCAGAAAACCGCCCCCACAACCCACATCGAGAACCGAGCCAACGCCCTGCAAGAGCTCCGGATGAGTGCGCCTCAAGTTCTCCAGCACCCAAGCATTCTTCAGTTTTCCTTCGGCACGAAGGAGCGCAATGGGATCGGCTTCGGCTGTGAACCAAGCCTCACCCAATTGATCATAATAGCTGTTATTCACAATCTCACGATCGCGAGGCGCATCGGCGACGCGAGCGGATCTCGCAGGCGTTTCGCGTTCACGACTCATGAGGGCTCCTCCCAGATGACGAACTGAGGTGGGAAGGGCGTTTCGAACGCAAAAGCCTCCAGCTCTGCCAATAAAGCACTTGGTAGAAAAAGAACATTCCGATCGGCGCAAGCAGTAATAGCGTCGCACCTGCACTGAGGACGACCTGCTCCCCCAACTCTCCGGCGAGCCCAAGGATCAAACCGTGCAGAAGAAACAGAATCGAATGAAGCCATTGTTCAGCCGCAGGAGCCTCTCGCCGATGCACCCATTCGTCTTTCGTGACCAGCAAGGCACTGAAGATCGCAAGGCTCGCTGAGAGAAGACTCCATCCCGATTGGAGGAGCACGCCCAAGGCGAGCATAAACATCAAAGTGTCGACCGGATGCCCGATTCGCTCCCACCTCCCGAGACCTCGGCGATGATGAAAGTAGAACTCATCCACCAACATGGCGAGGCCTTGTACAATCAAAAGCCCACCCAGGGCATAGGCGAGCTCCGGGCGCTCCATCTGCGAAAGGCGAGGACCCAGATTCAACTCCGACCACATTTTAGCTCACCCGATTCACGCGGAAGTGCTGGAGGCAAATCGTAAGACCGGGGCCAAACGCCATAGCCAAAACATCGGCCCCATGTGGGACTCGCGAGTCTTCAAGAATCTCCTTCCAAACATAAGGCAAAGTCGCCGAGGACATATTGCCCCGCTCAAATAGAATCTTGCGAGAATGCTGAATCTGATGGTCTTTGAGTCGGAAGACCTCTTGGAGATGATCGATGATTTTGGGGCCTCCCGGGTGAATCGCCCAGACGACTCCCTCGTCTTCGATATTCAATGAAAATCCAACTTCTCGAAGTAGACCCGGAAGACGTCCCCCCACCCAGCGAGGCACATCTTTCGACAGAGTCATGTGAAATGCCGCAGCCCCCAGGCCCCAAGTCATCGCCGAGGACGAATTGGGAATGATCGCTTCAGCACTCTTCACCAATTCGAGTGCATCGATTTCCCGAGCCTCGGCGTCCGATTCGAGACTCATCTCAAGCGACCTCACCTTATAAGCCACAGCTCCGTCGGCAAATAGACTATGAATCACCAGATCCTCGAGGCGCGGGTCGCGAGTTCTCAAGTGCAAGGTACAAAGCTCGGTGTGCACAATGTGTACCTCGCGTTGAGTTCGCGCCAAGCTCTCCGCCAGCCGTATCGCCGGGAGAGCGGCGTAACAACCCATGTGATAGAGATGGTAGCTTTGCACGCTCTCATGCAGCTCATGTTGAGCGATCCAGTTTTGCGTCGGGCTGGGAGAGACATAGCCCGTGCAGGACACATGAATCAGGTCGCGGGGTCGCGGCGGCTCCCCGGCCCGAGGGAGCCTTCGAAATTCTTGGAGAGGCAAAAGTCGATTGACGATTTCATGAGAACATTCCGCGTAGAATCGCATTCGCTCATCGAGGCCCCTTCCCTCTGGGACCTGGCGGGTAAAAATCGAGTTCGGTGCTCCATCGTGAAGAGCTTGAGCATAATCCGGCAGATAATGGCCGCGATGGCCCACCTGAGCCGGCTTGACTCCCACCTTTTCCAAGAGCCTCTCAAAGTCGGGGGATTCGGTCTTGAGGTTCTCGGCTTGAGACGACGCACGAGAAGCGGCGCTAAACGCCTCCGAAAGCCACGTCAGCGAATCTCTTTGCGACTTCATGAACGGAGGAGTCTCTGTGCGGATTTGTTCGAGAATCACCATGCTCAAGCCCCTTGCTCTTCGCCCGCTATGGGCCGAGATTCACTCCGAGGGTTCTAGCACTCTTACAAAGGACGCCGACAACGAAATTCTTCAGGTCAAATAAACTTTTATGGGGAGAAACATCGTCGAACTGAACCTCATAGGGCCGGCGCGCCGCACTCTTGGAGCGGCGGGCTTTTCATGGAGAAAACGGGATCTCTGCCCATTACAACAACATCATCAATGAGTTGAATTCGTCGGCCAGCTCGTTCTGCAAGCGCATTCGCTCGCCATCTTCTTGACCATGCGAGGCGCTATCACTCGGCGGCGTTTGCAGTTCAATCATGTTTCGGTTCACGAGTTTCTGATTCGTCTCGAAGGTAAAGTTCAAAACTCGAACCACTTGCTGATTGATCAACTCCAGCCGTTCGGGCGTAATCCGACCTTGTTTGTCGTACCTTTGTACTAAGGCACGAATCGCCTGAAGATCTTCACGGATGAGATCTTGTCTCGACTGACGCAACAACTGTTGCGACAAATCGCCGACTTTGTTTCGGTCAGCCATCAAGCGAGCAACATAGGCTTGATAATCGCGCACAAAGTCTGTTGCGCCCCTGAAGAAGAAAGCATTGTTCGTATCCATATAGTAGGATCGCACATCGGCATTCGCCGAACCGAGAATCACATCGTTGCCGATGATATTCAGCTTGCTGTGGAGTGAGCGAACTTTCGATCCGTCGCTGGGCGCCTTGTGCTCCATCACGCGAATGCGAGCCTTCGTGGGGGCAGGAGTTGTCGCCGCAAAATCAAGGAGCGCTTTGAGCTGATGGCGCGCAAAGAAGTTGATGATATTCAAATCCGTCGTTTCCGGAGAGTTGGTGAGAATGATGACTTCCACGTTGCGGCAGTCCCAATCGCCGTTCACCATCGATCCCAAAGCGATCATGAGATTCGAAGGCATGAGCACATAGCCTTGGTGAAGGATCACTCGCTGTCGCTGCCCGGAGCGCGAAGTTTCACGGCAGACGTGGCGGAGCGACTGAGTCCAAAGGCTATGTATGTATTTTCCACTTCGTTCATCGCGACCATTGTCGACGCCGTACTTGCGGCGTTCTTGACCTACCGCCACAGATTTATCGTAGGGCACATTCTCGATGTAAGTGAGCAACATACTCCGCACGTCTTGGGCGGATAGTTCGTCGCCCTGCTGGAGCGCCGCACGCCAAGTTTCTTGAATACGGGGCTGGTAGCGGGTGCGATAGATCTGCGCCTTTTGTCGCATGAGTCGGAGCGCTTCGTCCTGACGAGTGTCGTCGCTCACCACGGTCGCACGCGAGTAAGCTGTGGCCACACAGTTTTCATAGCGAGCGGGCTGCGAAGCTTTGGTGTTCGCACAGCTGGCAACGGCCTGCTGCACGAGGGGGAGGTTCTTCAACAGTCCAATTGGGGCTTCGCGCTTCACATCCGCCAGCGGTACACTCATCGCGCGGAAATTGAAAAGTCGATCATAGGATGCCGCAACACCCGGATGTGCCTGTCGCAAGCGAACCACCATGTCGGTGTCCATGAAGATGTATTTCGCGGTGAGCTCGTTCGCCTGCATATGGTAGGAGTCTTCGATATTTCGACCACCCAACTGAATGAAGGTATCGTCGACCGCGAGCAGTTTGTGGTGGGTAAAGTCGGTGAGATGTTTCCAGTCCATCTTTGCCGCTTCGTTGCGCTCTCGCTCAACAGGCAAAGTGCTGGTCAACATGTTATAAATGGGCCCTAACTTCTCGCCGTACATCGCAAAGGCCAAACCCAGTTTGATCTTCGCTTGAAGACTACCGCGAAACTTCGCATCGAATACGAGACGACCAAACTCCATCAACTGTTCGATCTCTTCTTTGCTGGGCTGAGCACTGGCCGTCGCAGCGGGATTGAATCCCGAGCCTTCAATAGCCGCAAGCTGCAGAGCTGCGACGTTTTTCGAATACAGCGCGGAGAGGAAGAGATTGAGGAAGAAGGAGGACTGTCCCGTCGGATCTTGAGCAAAGAATCGCTCGACAGCCGCGAGCTTTTCGTCTGAACAAGCCGTACCGCCTTGTCGAGCGGCCTGTGCGCTGCAAGCTGAGACAAGAAATTTGGAGTCCTTCTTGATCTCGAGAGTTGGTCCGTTAAAGAGACGCACTTCGAGACGACCTCGACCTGTGTTGCCCTCTCTCATCATCGCGGCGAGCAGATCCAGATGCTTGTGATTCGTGTGATAATCCAGCAAGAGCTTCACCTGAACGCCGCGCCGAGCAGCGGCAATGAGCTCTTCACTCAAAACTGACGACGAATGATCGTCCGAGTAGATGTAATAGACCATGCGAATGCTCAATTTCGCCGAGCGAATCGCTTCGAGTTTGGTTTGGAAGGCCGCATCGTTATCGACGATGACGCGCGCAGATTGCACCGGCAAAGCATCTGTCGACGAGGCCGCAAGAATCTCGCTCTCTTTGAGTTCGCCAGTCTCGAAGATGCTCCATTGCGCTTGAGCGGGCGAGCGAAGCGCAACGAGGGCCGAGGCCGCAGCCAATCCGAGCACGATTCTTCGGCGAACCTTTCCATGCGTCGACATGTGACCTCCTCAAAATATTCAGATCAGCTTTTGAACGAGCCCGGGCGGTTGATCGAGGTATCGAAAGACCCAGGGAAGCTCCCCCATCGGTCCCATCGAAAGCTCTAGCCGCGGCTCAAAAGCCAACGGTGACGCAACTCTTATGCCGACAAATTGCCTTGGAGCGAAAATTGAGAACCCAGCCCATTCACGCGCGGGGAAAAATAGAAGAGCCCTCCGCCCCACCGAGGGCAGCCCTTCCGTCTCATGGGGGAGCTCGCCGACCACGTGCCCGAGCCGCCTTTGGGTGATGGAGGGACGTTTTTCAGCCTGGGTGAGTTCTGAATTGAGCGCTGACCGACGTGATCTGAGCTCAAGCCAAAGCATCCCCGTAACAGGTCGACGCGCCTGTCTTTAGGAGGCTTGGAACAGGGCCGACTTCAGGGCCGTCTGATGATCATTGACTTGAATTCGCAAGCGAGTCCCTTGGTGGGCCGTCGGATCATCTTTCACTTCACTGCAAACCAAAGGAATTTTCCCCTCGGGCCCAAGATCCACTTCGACGTTGAAAAATCGCGGCAATCCCTGAGGTAAGGAGTCGCGGATGCGCATGCCCGACATCGAGATATCAATTGTCGAACTCTCCCAAACTCGACCACCGTGTGAAATTCGAATAGGAAATCGCTTGCGGTAGCGGGCGGCGCGATTGTCTTCATTGGCAACTTGCGACTCCAACATCAGCGAAAGCGTCGCTTCGTCGGGAAGGTTGATCACGCGCACACCCTGGCCCGGCTTCATCTGGGCCTTGGCGGGCACGATAACTTTCGGTTTGGTGGCGTTGCGCGACTGAGTGGCTTTAGTCGCCTGACCGCCAGCCGCCACGTTGGGCACGGCCACGTGAGAATTCGCTGGAGCTCCCGCCGCCGTTTTTCCGTGACGATCCAAGCTGAGCTTCTCGATCGGCGGCTGCACTGGCGCGCGCGGCGAGGGAGCCTGCGTGGAGGGTTCACCAATTGTAACAACGTCAGAGTCCGGTAGGCTTTGCCCGCTTTGCAGCGTGGGCTCCGGAACGGTCGCCTCGTCCGTGCTGCCATCGAGGTTGTGAACACGACTGACTTCCACGATCTCGCTGATCTCCTCGGCAATTTTCAAAACGGCCTGCGGAACAGGAGGCGGCTGCGCACCCAATCTTCCGCCTTGCCGAATCTGCTGAAGAATCACAGGAAATTCATTAAAGGACTTCCACCCAGTGAAGCCCTCTCGCCACATGATCCAGTCGCGACGTAACGCCTCAGGGAGGGCGTTAAAGAGAAACTCCACTTTGTCGATGGTCAGATTGTCGAATTGATGACGATCCGACAGTCGAAACAAACTCCAAAGTTCTTCATTCGGCACCATGGATTCCTCCAACCCACTTATCGGAAAGCAGCAGAATTTTCCTGAATTGAGTCCCTCACGAGAACGAGTCTGGCGCTTAGAGAATTGTCCCACATTCCAGGCACCTGACGCCGAGCCCCCGAGCGAAGGTCGAGGTCAACTGGGATTCCAAAAATCAGCTCCTCCAGGCGGATGACGCCTCAAGACAACAATCGACGCCCTCACCAAACTCACGGACCTCAACGCGTCTTTGAGCCTCTCCTTGAACCGAATGCGCCACAAACTAGACCCTGACGGAAGTCCAACTTGAATACGGCTCGAGTCATGTCGCATCAGTGAGACCAACCAACGGGAGAAATCTGATGTCGAAGCATTCTTGGTCCCACTTGATTTCAGTCTTTCAACGAATCGGCGCCGCGAGCTCGGACCTCAGGGCATCCCTGATCGGCGTAATTTTTGTCTCAACACTTGTTTGGCCAGCCTCGGCTCAAACGCACCTCAAGCTCGAATCTGATCGCTTCGAAACCTTTGCCTCCGAAGTCAGCCGAGTCATCGGCAAAATTCCCAAGGATCGCGTGCTGCTGGTTTACGACATCGACAACACACTGTTGACCATGAAACAGGATCTCGGTGGAGATGCCTGGTTCACCTGGCAAGAGGATCTCTTGAAAAAGTCCCCCGCGAGTCCGGATCTTGTGGCCGCCGATTTCTCTGGATTGCTCGAATGGCAGGGCGTGTTTTTCACCTTGGCGAAGATGATCCCGACGGAACCCAAGGCTGTGGAGATCTTCAACCAGCTCAAAGGCGATGGCCTTGAAACCATGATTCTGACCTCGCGAGGACCTGAGTTTCGATCCCAAACCGAGCGAGAGCTCAAACGAAACGGTTTTCAAATTGGTCCCATGCGAAGTCTTCCTCAAGAACCCGTGACCAGCTTTTTGAGCTATGAGGCCGCCGGGACAACGCGTTTTCCGCCGACAGAACTGCAACGCCTGAAAGTCGCATCGGCTCGTCCCATCACTTTCCAAAAGGGAATCATGATGACTTCGGGCCAGCACAAAGGCGTGATGTTGGGAACCTTTCTTGAAAAATATCAAATCGACGATGACTTCGATGCGATTGTCTTCATCGATGATCATGCGAAGCATACAGATCGCGTTCACGACGCTATGGCCGCGCATGTTCGAGAACTTGTGACCATCCGCTATTCAAAGCTGGATCCCCAAGTCGCCAACTTCGCTCGCAATCCGCAAAATGCGAAACGCGATTGGCAAGACGTTCGCGTTCTTCAGCAAGTTCTTTTTGAGTAAAGCGCGCCGGTTTCCGATGTGCGCGAGTCCCTCTCACGGCGATGGAGAGCCTGTGGCCCACGAAATCGTGGGCCATCTTGTTTGGCGCGCTTAGGCTTCGGTCAACGTGGCCCGGCGGATCGCCGTGCGCCAACGCTGGAGACGCGCTTGTCGATCTTCATCTTTCATCTTGGGCGAGAAGGTTTTATCGGCGCGCCATAGGTTTTTCAAAGTTGCCGTTGAGGCGAAGACTCCCACACCGAGGCCAGCCAAAAACGCCGCGCCGGCTGAGGTGGTCTCGATGTTTTTCGGTCGAACGACATTCGTTCCCAAAACATCGGCCTGCATCTGCATGAGTAGATTATTGGCACTGGCTCCACCATCGACCAGAACACGCGACAATTGCGGGGCGTCTTTCGAGCCGCTCGATCCTCGACGCAGGTCCTCGTCCATCGCAAGTAAGATTTCTGCGTTCTGCAAAGCCATCGCCTCAAGCGTCGCTCGAGCGATGTGCGCTCGAGTCGTTCCTCGCGTCAGACCACAAATCAGACCGCGCGCACGCGGATCCCAGTAAGGCGCCCCAAGCCCCGTGAGTGCGGGAACAAATTCGACGCCACCTGAATCCTTAACGGACGAAGCGAGCTTCTCCACCTCGGAAGAATCCTTGATGAAGCCGAGTTGATCGCGCAAAAACTGTACGGCTGCGCCACACACAAAGGCGCCGCCCTCCAACGCATAGGTGGCCTGCTTTTCGCCGCGCAAACGCCAAGCGACGGTCGTCAATAAACCCGCCTTCGAACGCAGTTTCTCGGAACCCGTATTCATCAACAGGAAACTTCCTGTTCCGAAGGTACACTTGGCCTCTCCCACGCGCAGACAAAGCTGACCAAAAAGCGCCGCCTGCTGATCGCCCGCAATTCCCGTGATCGGAATACCATCTGGCAAAAATCGAAGCCCCGAGGTCTCACCAAACATCGCATTGGAATCGCAAATCTCGGGCAAGATCTCGCGCGGCACTTTGAAGAGCCGCAATAAGTCCTCGTCCCAATCGCAGGTGGCCAAACTCATCAACTGGGTTCGCGAGGCGTTGGAGACATCCGTGCGATGCACTTTGCCGCCGGACAGCTTCCATAAGACGTATGTATCAATTGTGCCCGCGGCCAACTCGCCTCGCTCCGCACGCGATCGAGCGCCCGATACATGATCTAAAATCCAAGCCAGCTTCGTCGCCGAAAAATAAGGATCGATCACCAAACCCGTCTTCTCGCGAAGCATCGCTTCCACGCCCTCGGACTTCAGCCGTTCGCAGACTTCCGTTGTACGACGATCTTGCCAAACGATCGCATTGTAGACGGGTCGCCCTGTCTTGCGATCCCAAATCACAACAGTTTCGCGTTGATTGGTAATGCCGATCGCGGAGATCGAACCCGGCTTCACGCGCGTTTTCTTAATCACGCTCTGAACGGGTTCGACCAGAGACTTCCAAATGTCATCCGGTTTGTGCTCCACCCATCCCGGCTCAGGAAAATACTGGCGAAAGTCGAGGTCGGCGCGACCTGAGACAAGCCCCTTGCCATCCATGAGGCTTGCCGTTGAACCTGTGGTACCCTGATCAAGTGAAAGAATATTTGTACTTCCCATGAGTTCAACATCATGAAGAAGAATGCGGGAAAACCCAAGCAAGAACCCTCGCTGCTCAGCAACTTTTCCGTGCAGAGTGCAAAACAATTTGCTCAACAATTGGCCGAACAATTGACGGATCAGTTGAGTGAGGAACTTCGGCACAAACTCAATCGGGGCGATCCAAAAACCAACCACAGCCAAAGAAACCGACCCGACCTTCTCACCGGTCCTGTAGAGCGCATGGTCTACCGAGCTCTGCCCCGATTCGTGATGGAAATTGCGCGCCGATACTTTCGACTCGAAGTTGAGGGTCTCGAAAACGTTCCGCGGCGCGGTTCGGGAATCATTGCTCCCAATCATTCGGGCTATTCAGGCTTTGATGCTTTTTTGCTCGGCCATGAGATTCATCGTGGCACGGGTCGATTGCCGCGCATCCTCACCCATCATTTTTGGTTTTTGACATCAGCCACCGCGATTCCGGCAGAGAAGGTGGGCTTCATTGAAGCGACCACAGCTAACGGTCTGACTCAGCTGAACAAAAAAAATCTGATCGTACTCTTTCCTGAAGGTGAATACGGAAACTTCAAACCGACCACCAAGCGCTACCACCTTCAAGAGTTCAAACGCGGGTTTGTCCGCCTCGCCTTGGAAACGCAAAGCCCCATCATCCCCACGCTCATCATCGGCGCCGAGGAGACTCACATTAATTTAGCGCAACTGCGCTTCACTCGCTTTCTCCGCGGCGCCGTTCTGCCCCTGCCTCTCAATATCATCCCGCTCCCGGTCCGTTGGAAGATTATTTTCTTGCCTCCGGTACATCTGCCGTATGGGCCAAAGGCCGCCCAGGATCGAGAGCTCGTGCGTGAATTGGCTCAGGAAATTCGCGAAAGCATGCAGCGCGCGCTCAGCGACGCCGTGAAGGCTCGATCCACCTGGTGATCGCGAGCTTGTCATCGAAAGGACTCCGTCACGATACCGACTCAAGAATCGCTCGGTGCATGATGTTTCTCGACGAGCACTGAGGATCTACTTTTTGGGTCGATGTTTTGGGTCGATATTTTTGAACTAAGGCTGGTCGGTTCGGGTCGCATCGGGGCGATCTTGCCCGATCTCCGTCAAAAGATTCTGCCATGTCACAATGACGAAGCCGGCATTTCCCTCGTCTCGACCGACCATTAAGCGCGTAATAATAAAAGCCATGGTGACGGAAATGATCAGCAGCAGAATGTATTCGAGCACAACTTGCCCGCGGCGTCCCCGCCCGCTAGCGTTGAGGCATGAATTTCGATAAGCCTTCATCTCCGCCCCCTGAGCCTACAGAATCCGTCAAAAAAGCTCTCGCGTCGAGAGGCTCAAGTAAATTGACCTCAAAACCAGTTTTAACGAGTTTGGTGGGTGGACTGCTGATTGCGATTTTGGCCTCAGCTTACTTTATGAGTCGACCCGCCGTGGAACTTCCCCTGGCCCAAGCTGAGCCCGACCCCCTGGCTCACGAGCGCCCCGCAGCTCCCGGAAGTCTTGAAGTTCAACGTCTGAACTCGAGCGAGGCAAGTTTCAAACTCAAAGAACATCGCGGTGATGTGCTTCTCTTGTGGTTTTGGACAGCCGACTGCGATCCCTGCTGGACCGAGATCAAGGAGCTCGTCGCGTTGGCGAGAAAGTATCAGCGCGCCGGATTGCAAGTTCGTCTGATCAATATGGACGTCGATGCCGAGGCCATTCGGCGTGTGGTGGATTTATCGCCCAAAATTCTAGACGGCAGTGGCTTTGAACCAAAAGACCTGATGCTACACGATCCGACTCGCAAAGCGGCCTTTGAGTTGCGCGTCGATACGTCTCCGAGCACAGTTCTGATTGATCGCGCAGGGCGCGTCGCCTCGGTTGGAGGCGGCTCGATGATTTGGACGCAGGAAGAAGCGCAACGCATGATCGAAGACTTACTGGCAGAGTCGGCCTCAGGGGATGAAGCAGACTGAACTCACAGCCAGAGGTCCGGCACACAGACCCGAACCTGCGCTTGAACTCAGACTTCAGCCACGCGGCCGGCCTCAGCCGCACGACTCACGAGAAGACGCAACACGTTGGCGGCGCGAGCGACATGCGTCGCCAAATCCGACTCCAAGTCACTCGCCATCATGCCCAAAACGAGGTCTTGTCCAAAAGCTGCAGGATTGGCAGGCGCCGCCTGTGCTCCAATCACGCGACTTGCCGGAGGACCGAAACACAAATCGAAGTGCTCTTCGGTGGGATAAATCATTACAAAAAGATTGGGGCGCGACACGCGACCGGGCCGTGGCTCGGCCAGCTCACCCATTTGTGCGCGGAGTTCAAAGTATAGATTCAAAGCCAAACCTTCTTGAGCCTGTGCAAAGTACAAGCGCAAAGGTCCATCGAAGATGGCGCCGTTGAAGGCGGCTGTGAAGTAAGAGGATTGTGTTATGAAGAGACGAGTCTCTTCGCTCGTGGCCACTTCGTTTGAAGTGGTCAGTGAGTTCAGCGGCATCCGTGTCGCGATCTCGTTCATGCTGTCCCTCGATGTCAATTCGGCTGAACCTTCGTCACCGCTTGGGCCGGCGACCGCTACGGCCTCAAGTTCACTTACAGCCGAGAAGTGAACTGAAGGTTTGACACCCCTCCAGCATCCTGCCGTGAGGGGATGTCACCTCCGAGCCTAGACGCTGAATTTCTCCGGATGCAAATTTTTTTTAAGACTATTTAAGATTTTTGCCGGTTCTTGATGCGTCTCGGACCTCGGCCAACACAAGTCTGTTATTTCGATGACTTGCAAGCTCCACCTCTCCATGCCGGAAGATTCAGACCTGCAAATGTCGATCGAAAAGCAGGCAATACCCCGTCCTCCTTCAGGCAATTCGAACACCGGCGCGATAAGTGCCTGCCAAAATCCGGCGACTCGCGTGCGGACTCACCTCGTAAAAGAGCTGCGCAAGGCTTGCCCCGGGGGTGAGAGCGATAAAGTCAGCTGAGCTTCCCTGTCGCAAAGTTCCGGTCTCTCCGCTTAAGCCGAGAGCGCGTGCGGCGTTGTAGGTGTAAGCGCAAAGCGTCTCTTTGAGAGTCATGCGCATCTGCGTTCGCGCCAAGACACCTACGAGGGCCACGTCGAGAGCTGGAGCTGTACCTGGATTGTGATCCGTCGCCAACGCCACACGGGCGCCTGCATCGATTAACTCTCGTGCCTTCGGATAGGCGAGCCGCGCATAGAGATCTGCAACCGGCAGCAGCATGGCAACGGTCTCGCCCGACTTTGCCAACGCCAGCCGCTGTTTCTGCCCAATCTCAATCAAGTGATCTACGGATTGAGCTTGATACTGAACTCCCAAATCTGTGCCACCGGACAAGGACAACTGATCCGCATGCACCGTGATTTCAAGACCTCGGCGCCTGGCCTCGTCAAAATGCACGCCCGCATCTTTCGCTGCAAATGCGCCCTTCTCGACGAAAATGTCGATGCGTCGAATCTCCCTCGGAAGCTGAGGCCAAACTTGTTCGCGGACGAGCTTCAACCAATCTCCGGGTTGAGTCTGGGGCGGCACGGAGTGCGCACTGAGCGCTGTCCCCACCACGCGTGGGCCGACGGGGCTTCGGCGACTCTCACGAACGACGCCGGCAATGAGACGCAGGTGGCGGAGCTCCTCCTCCACGCTCTGGGCATATCCACTTTTAACTTCAACCGTGGCCACGCCTTGTTGAGCCAGCTCGCCCAGTCGAGCCCGCAGATCGGACTTTAAGCGAGAAATCGAAGCCTTTCGTGTCAACTCGACACTGCGGCGGATCCCTCCGCCGGCCTGAGCAATTTGCAGATAGCTCTCGCCGCGATTTCGGCGCTCAAACTCATCGCTGCGATCCCCCGCATAGAGCAGATGCGTGTGAGCTTCAATGAATGCCGGCAGCACCTCCGCACCCTTGAGATCGACGCGCTCGAATTGAAGCGGCATCCAAGATTTGGCTTCACGACTAAAGTTCCTTTGCTCGCCCTTCCAGATAACGCGGCCATCTGGATCAACAAACAAAGCTGCTTTGGGAATCGGTCGCAGCTCGCAACGCTCCGGGTGCCGCCCGTCGGCCTCTGCGAATTCCTCAAAACTCCAAAGCTTTGCAATCCCGACAAAGAGTGTGAATCGAGATCCAGACAACTTTCGTTTCTTTATGCGAGCCATGCTTTCCATCTCTTCCATGCGTTACTGTAGGGTGGATATCGGAGTGCAAGATCACCCCAAGTCCGACGCACGACCCAAGTGCGCCGCTGCGAAAACTCCATGTAGCCGAACTCGCCATGGTAGGCACCCATGCCGCTGGCTCCGCGCCCGCCAAACGGAAGCTCAGGGCTTCCAAACTGGGCCATCACATCATTGAGTACGCCGCCCCCGAATCCAAAACTGAAGTTGGGGTGAACCTTGCCCGTAGCACCCTCGAGAAGCCACGCCACGAAGCTCTGGTCCTCGCTGAATACATAGCAAGCCAGTGGATCTGGGTTTCGCGCCAAATGCGAGCGCAGCTCTTCGCGCGTCGACCAATTGAGGATCGGAAAAATCGGTCCAAAGATTTCCTCGTGCAGCAGCGCATGTTTCCGCACGATCGCATCTTCCGGAACGCGCACTAAGGTGGGCGGCCAGCGACGAGGATCAGTTCCTGCCGATGGCGCACCGCCTGTCAGGATCTCACAGCCTTTTAAGAGCGTGCGAAGACGTTCCGCATGTTTATGATGGATGAGCCGCGCGGAGTCCCCAGCGGACTCGCCCCGCGAGCGAACTTCTTTGATCAACAGACGCGTGAAGGCCTCTGCCACTTGGTCTTCAACCAAAATGTAATCGGGCGCCACACAGGTCTGACCTGCGTTGAAAAAACGACCCCACGCCGCTCGACGAGCGGCCACTTCCAGATTCGTTGTCGCATCGACGATACATGGGCTTTTGCCACCCAATTCCAAAGTTGTCGGGGTCAAATGTCGTGCACACACCTGCGCCACAGCTTTACCGACGGCGGTTGAGCCCGTAAAAAACACATGGGCCCAAGGCCGATCCAAAAGTTGAGAAGTCCAAGGTCCATCCCCCTCGACAACGATGACTTCATCATCGGCAAAGATCTCTCGGATCAGCGCGTGTACAAAGCGCGCGCTGGCTGGTGCAAAATCCGACATTTTCACACAGACCGTGTTGCCCGCTGCAATGGCCGCGATCAAAGGTGCAAGAGCCAGCTGGATCGGATAGTTCCAAGGTGCGATGATGCAGACCGCACCCTTCGGTTCGTAGGTCCACTCGCAACGAGCCGGCCAAAGCTTCAAGGGTGTGGCGAGCCGCTTTGGCGCCGCCCACCGCGCGAGTTCTCGCCGGGCCTCGCGCAACTCCTCGCAGAGGATCGCGAACTCCGAAAGAAAACTCTCAAATTCAGGTTTTTCCAAGTCTGCCGTGAGGGCCGATTGCAAGTCGCTTTCCCTTGCTCGCAAGCCTTCTTCAAGGAGTCGGAGCTTCTCTGCGCGCCAGGCGATCGGTCGCGTGCGACCCGAGGCAAAGCCTTGTTGGAGTCGCGCGAACACCAACTCAGGAAGCGGAGAAGAGAGGACTTGCTGGAGGGACGATGAATCGACGCTCAAGAGCCACCTCGCATACGGCTAGTGCCAGCAACTCGCTGAACAGCGTCATCTCAGCACGCGAAGCGATCTCAAGCAATAGTTCAAAGACATCCCACGAATTCCGCAGCGGCCGAGGTCCCTCAGTAACACTTCGAGCTCGCCTCGACGGAGTCAAAGATGGAATTCACCACCGCGCCGATACCTTGGGACCCAAGCAACGACACATGCGCCGACAACCCAGAGCGATTCGTGTCGAGGTTTTCCACATCATCTTGGATGTCGAATCTTATATCGACGTCGGTATCGACGTCTGTGTCGAACTGATGGACAGCCCCCCGTCGCATCAGGGGTGGCACTCCGATGCGTCTCAGTCTGAGGCGGAAAATCGAATCTCGATTGGCAGATGAGAACTGCCGATAGGACAATAAGACTTCGGGCGGGGGGATCACTTCATGTCCATACGGTCGTATCGAAGACGGCGAATCGCGGTGCTTTTGAGTGGCATGTTGGCCATCGCACCCTTCACTTACAACTGTCATCGATCCATCGACCACAGCGCTCTCACCACCGAAGGCACACCCGACAGTGAAGACCAAAGCGTGGTCGCGCTGCAGAACCATTCGGAAGACGGTGCACCTCAGAACGACCCTAAGGTTCGCGTGGGGGCCATCGAGGCCGCAGCGAGCGGAGGCAGCCTGAAGGCTGCGGCCGCGGGTCTTCAAGCCGGTTCTCAATTGATGGTGCTCGTCGACAATCAATGCCGAGACCAACAAGCGAACAACTTCGGCTCACAAAAACTCGCGCAGTCCGCTTCGAGCAAAATCATGGAGGCCTCCGATACGGCGACGATACCCGCAATGCGCTTCCAGGCCGTCGAGTGGAATCTCGACCAAGACCTCGCGTTCGACGAGCTTGAGTCTATCGCGGCAAGCGACCCTTGTATCTCACGCATCGACAAGAATCAGCAGTACCAATTCAAGTTGCCGGAGCCCATGAGCGTTGGATCTCTTTCTGCCGCGGAGGCTGCGGCGCTGGAGCGCGGTGAAGCCGGCATCCAAGCCACAGTCAACGATCCGATGCTCTCCAACGCTCGTCATATCGCATTCTCGAAGGCTCTCCTCGGTTGGGACTGGTTTTACTCGAGCGCAGGTGTGAAGTCGGATGCCGTGGTGGCCGTGATCGACACGGGCATATTCGCCACGCACCCTGACCTCATCGACAATATCTGGCTCAACAATGGCAGCAACGGCTACGACTTCGTCAACAATGACAACAATCCCGCCGATGATCACGGACACGGCACGCACGTGGCGGGGATCATAGGCGCTCGCGGTAATAACAGCGTCGGCGTGACGGGCGTTATGGGTACAAACGTGAAGCTGATGGGCGTGAAGGTTCTGTCCGCATCGGGCTCTGGCGGCGATGCAGGGATCGCGAACGGGATTCGCTTCGCTGCAGATCAAGGTGCGCACGTGATCAATATGAGTTTAGGCGGCTCTGGTCAGAGCACGGCGGTTCGCGATGCTATGGTCTACGCCCTCGAAAAAAAGGTCACCATCATCGTCGCCGCTGGCAACGAAAACTCCGAAATCACACCCACGAGTTTCGTCATGCCTGCCGGTTACGCCAAAGATTACCCGGGGATCCTGGCCGTCGCCTCAGTCGACGCCGTCACTGGCGCACGCTCGAGCTTCTCGAACTTCTCGCCCACCTACGTCTGGATTGCAGCACCGGGTTCAAACGGTATTCGGTCAACCTACATCGCTCCCGATAACTATCGCGATCTACAAGGAACCTCGATGGCATCGCCGGTCGTCGCCGGCGCCGCCGCACTCGTCGTCGGAGCTTTTCGCGCGCACGGTGTGAATCAGCCAGAACCTGCTGCGGTCACCCGCCTCTTGATGGATAGTTCGCGACCTGTTGCAGGCCTTGTGTCGGCCGTGCGCAATGGCGCAACGTTGGATATCGAGCGACTGGGCCGTCAGTTCTACTCTCGTCATGTGATGGCCGGCGATGCTGGTTCGGAGGTGCGACCATGAAACGCGCTCGACCTCGCCCTGCGCAGATCTTGCGAAGCCTGACCTTGTTCTCGGCCACCGTGGTGTTGGTGTTCGCCTACCAAAACTGCACGGAGTTCAAAGCCGATCCCAATGCAATCAGCAAGGTGATCTCGCAAGGCAGTAACGCCGTGGCCTCGCCCGACCTTGTGCCTCGCACCGATCGGATCGACACAAGTTGCGCCAGCAATCCGGCCTTCGATGCTTGCATCTTCCAACAAAATCCGGTGGCTATGGCCAATGGCGCCCAGCTCTCAGGAACGGGCACAGTGCGGGTGGCTGAGCTCAACACGCGCCAATCTTACGGAGTGAAACTCACCTCGCTTGTGGGTAACGGAAAGCTCGAAAACTCAACGATAAAAGTGACCTCCATCAACACCCCTGAACTGAGCGGCGTTCCCAATGGCTTGAAGACCCTCTACCCCCTTGCGCCCAACTCATCGGCTTTCGAGCAAGTCATGGCCTACTATTGGATCAATCGCGCCTCTGAATATTTGGATTCGCGTTTGCGAGGCCAACTCCCAGCGAAGGGCAAGGGCATAAGGGTCGTTGTGGACGACACAATCACTGGATACAACCCCTCCACCAACACAATCCACTTGCGACAAACCAGCACAAGCAACGTGGCCTGGAGCGGAGAAATTCTCGTCCACCTCTTCGCTCTGGCCAACCTCGAGCACGCCTCGTCGGGAGCCATGCGAACAAAGTCAGCCATCAAAAATCTAACTTGCCCGGCGCCCTCGCTGCAGTGCTGCTCATCCGTAAATGGTTGTGCCGCGGCTCTGCAGTTCGGGGTCGGCGACTATGTCGCAGCAATTATGTTTCCCAACCGACCCCTCATTGGGGAGACTTTAGTGAACACAGGCCAAGCGGCGTCGATCGCCGGCTTTCCTCGCGACATGACTCAACTCCGAAACCGAAGTTTGCTGGATGCCTACAATTCCTCCGGCACGGGCGGATCTGCGGGCGACGTCGGCGCCATGGGCTTAGTTTACGCGAATGTGTGGTGGGAAGTGCGTGTCGCCGCCGGCACCAACGCACATGAGGTCGATCAGCTATTTTTTGAGCACCTCAAGCTTCTCAATGGCGATGATGACTTCCGCACTGCGCTACTGAAGATTTCCAATACGGATAGCCGACTATTCGGTGGCCGATACACCAACTCCCTGGTGCAGGAATTCCAGCGCCGAGGCCTCACTCCATAACTCAATCCTCAAGTGAGAGCGGGTCGACCGAGTTTACCCCCCTTACGCTCCCTCGAGCCAACTGTGCGTCACAATTTGGCCTCGACAGCCGATGTGCTGTCTGTCTAGCCTATTGGGCATGAACAAAATTATTTCGTCTTCCATTCGCTGTTTCCAAACCCGATCGTTCAAAATGGTCGCTCTTCTTCTTCCCACTGTGGCGCTCACCTCTTGCTTGGAAGGTGGCTCTTCGGACGCCAAGATTAAGGAATGGGTCGAAAAGAATCCCGAAGTGATCATGAAGTCTCTGATGGACTTCCAGCGCCGTCAGCAAGAGGAGTCCATGCCCAAGCCCGCTGACGTGCAGGCCAACGCGGATGGACTCTTCAAACACGCCGGCAGCCCCTCAGCGGGCGCGACAGATGGCAAAGTCAAAGTTGCCTATTTCTTCGATTTCCTCTGCGGGCATTGCGAACATCAGTCGAAGACCAACGCTGCCGTTCTCGCCAAGCGCGGTGACGTGCAGATCATTTACAAGAACTTGCCCATCCTGAGCGAGTTCT
>CANHQR010000012.1 GCA_947462815.1 Pseudobdellovibrionaceae bacterium | reverse complement strand
GAATCCACTTGGGGTTGTGATCACAACGAGGGCGGTCTCGGAAATGGAATCCATAACTTGTTGGAGTTCGAGAGACAGATTTTTCGCTTCCAGCTCGCGGATTTTGGATCTTGTGACATCCTGAAAGGTCCCGCGCAGTTTGTAGATCTGTCCATCTGCGTTTCGAAGCGGGAAGCCGGTGGTCTCCACCCACTTGTGATTTCCAAGCCGATCATAGAACTCGAGAACCTCACGATAGATTTGGCCTTCCGAGCATTGCTTGACGAGACCGGCAATTCTCTCGCGCTCGTGAGGCGCATAGAACTGGGTGGCATCCACAAGCCGCTCCGGAGTGGACTCGGGAACTTCGTGGATCTTGTAGATCTGAGAAGTCCACTTCACCTCTTGGATTGTGAGGTCGAGGTCCCTCTCAAGATTCGCGTGCTGATTTTGGATGGTGAGAATCATGAGGCGCGGCGAATCGGGAGTCGGACGATAAAAAAACTGCGCCAGATATGTCTGTTGATGTCCCCGATGGGTCCGAAATCGAATCGTCGTGGGTGGTGAGGGAAGACTCGAGCTTGTGATTTGGGGCGAATTCAGGTGGCCTTGCAGTCGAGCTTCGCAAATGGGTCGATCTTCGGGATCGATGAGTTCCTATAAGAGTCCGAGATCTGAGCTGGAATTGAGGCCCTCGCGGACCCCGAGCAGTTCCCTTTGAAAGGCCGTGTTAGCGGCCAAGATTCGGCCTCGTGGAGAAACTTGAGCCATGAGTTGGGGGGGAAACTCCCACGCCATTCGGTAGCCGTCATCGGTCAGTTCAGAAGATATGATGGCTTTCATGTTCAGCATTTCGGAAAGCAATCGCACGTTAATTTTGCCGAGATGTATTCGATCTGCGACAGATTGACTCAATCTTAAGGAAGACCAAGGCGGCGAAGCTTTTGCAGAGCTTTTGCAGTGCAGAGCTTTTGCAGAAAAGATGGCCGTGAAGCGAACTCCCCAGTTTACTTTTGAGTCGCGCTGGTCAGAAGTGTCCCGACCAAAGGTCGAGGACTCCGTGCACGAGGCTCTTTTCGACAAGAGCCTCGCGTTTCGACCCATAGCTTGGGAGTTTGCAATGAATTCGCCAATGTCCGATATTGCCAATACGCCGGAGTGGATTGCCTCGGTGATCCGCAGTGAACGAGGGGCCAAATCGCCGCTTCATCAGCTCACGAGGAGAATATGTCAAAACCAATCTATTTTCCTTCGCACTTGGAGTTTCAAGCTTTGGGTCAAAGACTCTCGAGCATCGCACGAGGTGAGGTCGCCCAAGTGTCTCTTCAAAACTCTGAGTTACTCGCTTTTGAGCAATTGGCGCAAAAGGCGATCTCATCGCAGTTGCTCAATGATGAAGTCGCCCTAGCGACTCGGGGGATGAGCTTTCGACCGCTCTTTCTTTGAGTCGGAATTCAGCAAATTTCGGCCTTCGAGGCCCGGGTTCGATCGCGGCTCCTGCAGGTTCTAGGGCAGATTCTCTCGGAGAATTCTGACTTTCTTGCGGAGACTTCTCGCCAGGAGTTCACAGACGGGCCCTCCCTGATTTCGTCAGACTCCGTCGACTCAAAACTTCGGGACGTTGAGACCTTGCAGAATGCCGAAGCCCGTTTTTCGATGCATTTGCTCTTGCAACTTCCCGAAATGGGTATCGATCTCGGTGACGCTATTTTAATCATCAAATCCGACCTTCGTTCTCCCGATTTGGTCTACGCTTGGCGAACCTTCGCCGAGGAAGGCCCAGGTGCTCTGCTTGAATCACGACTCTTTGACGACTCCGCAAAGCTTCTATGGGCCCACATCTTTCAAGGTCGATCTGACGCGTGGTCGCAACTGCGCCGTTATCTTGCAGGTCAATACGGGCTTCAGATCGAACTGATCGAATAGCAGCTTCGCTGCATGACGGGAGATGCGTCGAGCTCATTTGCGAAGACTGACTCGGGGTTGTTCTTGCGAATCCTCGTCGAAGTGGCAAAACTGTCTGCAAGTCGCGAGTCGAATGGAATGAACTCGCTGAGGTGGATGCGCTTGGCTCGGCAAATGCGATATCATTTTGAAGATGGTCGGGCGCTCATCGAGGTCCGCGTCAAATCTCCCCGGCAACTTTTTGATGTCCGAGATCCCGCGCCCTTTCGTGAGCGCGATTTAGATGATGAATTGGTCGAGTACATCTTGAGTTGTGCGGAAGAGTTTTCCTCGGCGCAGCAGTTTAAAGTCATTGTGCATCTGACAGAGGAAGTCGATCCGGAGCTGAATAGCGCGACCATTGCTCACGCAGTCTCGCAACACTTCAGCTTTGAAGCGGATTTGAAGCGTCGCCAGCTGACCCATGTGTTGAGAACGGGGCAGTTTTTTCTTCTGATCGGACTGATCACGCTGTTTGTTTGTCTGGGGATCGCTTACTCGATGGATGTGGCAAGATGGCCACAAGCTATTCTTCGCGAGGGACTCGTCATTTTCGGCTGGGTGGCGATGTGGCGACCCATTGAGCTTGTTCTCTACGACTGGTGGCCGCATTGGGTACGTGTGAAGCTTTTGCGAAAGTTAGCACATAGCCCTGTGCAGGTGTTAGAACCCAAAGGCATGAATTGATCGGCAACAGATGGCTGTCGATCTGTAACGGAGAGTGGGCGGAAACAGGGCAGGGAGACGGAATGAAACTGACATTTGCCGGTGCGGCTCAAACGGTCACAGGCAGTCAAACTTTGTTTGAGCACCAAGGCTTTGCTGGTCTCGTGGATTGTGGTTTGTATCAAGGGCCGAAGCCTCTCAGATTGCTCAACTGGAACAAGCCTGAGTTTTATGAACGGGTTCGTGCGATTTTGCTCACTCATGCGCACATTGATCATTCGGGTCTGCTGCCTCGATGGTCGAGCTGGGGCTATAAGGGTCCTGTGTATTGCACCAAACCGACAGCCGAATTGCTCCAAATCATGCTTCGCGATGCGGCTCATCTCCAAGAGGAAGACGCAAAATACGCGAATCGCAGCAAATATTCGCATCACGATCCGGCTTTGCCGCTTTATACGGTGGAGGATGCCGAGGCGATATTGAGGCGTGTGGTTCCCGTGGAACTCGATCATTGGCACGAGCTCTCTTCCGAACTCAAGTTTCGATTTCTACGGGCCGGGCATATTTTGGGTAGTGCTGTTGTGCAGCTCTCCGTCAAAACGGAGAACGGGGAGCGCCTTGTGACCTTCTCGGGAGATCTCGGGGGCGGTCGAAGTGAGCTTCTCAAGGACCCTGAATTGGTTTTGGACTCAGACGCTCTTGTGCTGGAAAGCACATATGGGAATCGAAAAATCGACAGCGTCGGTCGTGAGGACCGGCTCGCGGAGATCGTTCGCAAAGTGCATGCGCGACAAGGAAGCTTGATTATTCCCGCCTTCGCTCTCGGTCGCACGCAAGATTTGCTTTTAAGTTTATTCCGACTTTGGCGCGACAAGAAGATTCCCGACTTACCTGTCTACTTAGATAGCCCGATGGCGACCAAAGTGACTGAGATCTATGCGAGGCATCGTCGCGAGTTTTGGCCGAATGAACAGGCTGATGAAATCATCCAGGCCTTGAATTCAGGTTGGTTCAAGGTGATTGAATCGCCAGACGATTCGATGTTTCTTTGCGTCTCTCTCGAGCCGAAGATTGTGATTTCGGCATCGGGGATGTTGCAAGGTGGTCGAGTGTTGCATCACCTCAAGCAGGCTCTTCCTCGAAAGGAAAATGCGGTTTTGTTTGTCGGCTTCCAGGGCGCGCAAACGAAAGGGCGACTGCTGCTTGAGGGGCTACTGAGTCTTCGTATTCATCATCAGGAAATTCCAGTTGAGGCTGAAATTCTTTACCTGGATGGCTTTTCAGCGCATGCGGATCAAAATGATCTTTTGGACTGGCTCCGGCAGTTTCACCGTAAGCCCCGACAAATCATTTTGAATCACGGTGAGATTGAAAGCATGAAGATCTTCGCGCAGCTGATCGAGAAGGAATTCGGTCTTCAACCGAAGCTCCCGCTACTTAACGAAGAAGTCCTCATTGAGGGGACCTAGGCCCTCAGGATAGCGGAAAGCCGCGGAAGTTATACCTTCAGCCGTGCTTCGAGCTCAGCCCATCTTGCGTAAAGTCTCTCAACCTCGGCCTGGGCTTTTTCGACCTGTTGCCAAGCTTCAGCTGACTCCTGAATCGATGCTGTCTCGGCCTTTTGCGTGAGGTTTTCTAGCTTGGCCTCAGCCAGCTGAATCGTGCTCTCCATGTTCTCGAACTCGTATTTATCCTTAAAGCTGACTTTGACTTTTGGCGCCGTCTCGTTGGTCGCGGAGTTCGCTTCGCGATTCGATCGCTGGGTCGAGGTCAACTCTGGTGCCGATGAATTGAGATTTTGTCCGCGTGCTAATTCCCATTGGAAATAAGATGCATATCGAACGAGGGCGGGGGCCTGGGGTGTTGCGAACGCCCAAATTTCATCGCAGACCGCATCGAGAAAAGCGCGATCGTGCGAGACGAGGAGTACCGCGCCCTGAAAGTCCTCGAGCGCCTCCTCCAGGACCTCCAGCGTCTCGAAATCTAAGTCGTTGGTGGGCTCGTCTAACACGAGCAGGGGCGATGGCTCGAGCAGAGTTTGCGCCAGACGCAGGCGAGCTCGTTCGCCACCTGAGAGCTGTTGAGCAGGGAGCACGGCTTGCTCGGGCGTGAAGAGAAATTTGGAGAGATAAGCCTTGGCGTTGATCGAACGATCGCCGATCACCACGCTATCGCCATCGGGAGCAACGTTGCGGATCGCGGAGACACTCAGGTTCAACGTGTCTCGACCTTGCTCAAAGTGTGTGGCGCGGAATCGTTCGGCCCATTTGATCTTTCCTGAAGTCGGGGGCAGTTCTCCAAGGAGCACGCGAATCAAGGTCGACTTTCCGCAGCCATTGGGCCCAAGAAGACCAATTCTTGATCGAGAATTGATGATTAAATCGAGACCGCGAACCAGCTCGCGGTCAGCCCGCGAAACACCCCGCGAAACACCCCGCGAAACACTTAATTGTTCGGCGACGATCAGTTTTTCGGGTGCCCGGTCCTCATCAACTTGGGCTGAGCCGAACTTGAGCTGCATGCGTTGGCGTCGGTTCAAGCGTTTGAGTTGAGCAACTTCGTCCGCCAAATCGGCGGCTTGATCTTGTCGGGCGCGTTGTTTGGTTTGTCGGGCTTTAGCGCCACGTCGTAGCCACTCTGTTTCACGGCGTAAGAGATTGGCGCGTCGGCGTTCGCGCTCCGATAGACCCGCTAATCGCTCCGCTTTTCGCTCGAGGAACTCGCTGAGCTCTCCTTCCATCATCAAAAGACCATTTTCATAGCGGGCATCGAGCTCCAAAATGCAGTTCGCCGTGCGGGCCAAAAACAGACGATCGTGAGAGATCAACACGATGCTCAGCGAACTCGAGGATAAAAAGTCCTCAAGCCACAGAATGCTCTCCGTATCGAGATGGTTGGTGGGCTCATCCATCAGAAGAAGGTCGGGTGCGCCGGCCAATGCCGCGCCCAATTGCACGCGTCGTCGCCATCCGCCGCTTAAGGAATCGACAGAAGTATCGCGAATCTCATTCAGTTTGAGTCGCGATAGCACCACCTCGATTCGCTTATGAACATCGGCGTCAAACACGTCGTCGCCGAGGGCTTCAGCTCCGGCCTGAACGGCGCTCTCGACACTCGCGCCGGACGCGAAGCGAGCTTCCTGTTCCATCATCGCGACGCGCAGGCCGCGCTGGCGAATCACCTCTCCGGAATCGGGCTGAATTTGTCCTGCGAGGATTCGAAGCAAAGTGGATTTTCCGGCACCATTGGCGCCAATCAAGCCAATCCGCGAGCCGGTGGTCACGCCAAAGTTAAGGCCTCGAAACAGGACGCGCGAAGCGAAGCTCTTTTCCAATTCTCGGGCCGTCAGCAAAACACTCATGCTGAACAATAGACCACGTTGAGACGGGGAAATCGAGGCTTCACGCTCCGCGACCTAGGTCGAGCGCAGATGATCCAGACCCTGTTGTCGTCTCAATCTCGGATTGGCTCACCGTGTTTTCGGGCAGTAAGCTTGAGGCTCGGCTTGGGGTTCTCGGCCGCTGTGGCAAATACACGCAGGTCCCGAGCGGGCTTTGAAGTGAGAGGGGATGTCGTCATGAGTGTCACGAACCTTCAAGAAGGCGCAGCTCTTCTTGCGCAAATCGAGGCCAATGTCGGCAAAGTCATCTTTGGTAAAGCCAAAGTGATTCGCGATTTGATGGCCGCTTGGCTGGCTGGCGGTCACGCCCTGTTGGAAGATGTCCCCGGTACAGGCAAGACGATTCTGGCGCGGGCTCTCGCAAAGTCGGTGGACGTGAGCTTTCAGCGCGTGCAGTTTACACCGGATCTTCTGCCCAGCGATATTCTCGGCTCTTCGGTGTTTCGGCAAGATTCCAACTCTTTTGAATTTCATCCGGGTCCGATTTTCACAAGTCTACTCTTGGCGGATGAAATCAATCGAGCCACTCCGCGAACGCAGTCCGCGCTCTTGGAGGCTATGAGCGAAGGACAAGTTTCGATCGACGGTCAAACTCGTGTGCTGGACTCGACGTTTTTCACAATGGCCACGCAAAATCCCATCGATCAACTCGGGACTTTCCCTTTGCCTGAAGCTCAGCTGGATCGCTTCATGGTGAAACTTTCCATCGGCTATCCTGACCCCGACCATGAACTGCAAATGTTAAAGAGTCAGTCGCACCAGCATCCGATTCATGCTTTGAAATCCGTCGCGACTCACGAGGAGTGGTCATCGCTACAGGGCCTGGTGAAGCATGTGAAGATGACCGATGAAATCTACGCTTATATTGGCGGGATTGTGCAGAGAACTCGGCAGGAGTCCGAGGTGAAAGTGGGCGCCAGCCCGCGCGCCGCCTTGGCCTTGGCGCGTTTTTCACAAGCGACCGCGCTCATGCTGGGTGAGGAGTTTGTGACGCCGGCCCATGTTCACCAAAGCGTGAAGCATGTTCTCGCACATCGAATCGTCTTACGGCCTGAGGCCAAAATGTCCGGTCGCCGAGCGGAAGAGATCTTGGAGATGGCGGTTGCCAAAACACCGGCACCGACGCGCCGAAAGTGAATCAAGACGTCGCTCGAGCCGATACATCGAAATCGTTAGCGCTGCATCGCGAAGTCCAGTCCTTGCGTGAGATCTGGCGCGAGGCTTCTCAATCCCAGCTCCGCAAGCATGAGGTCTCGGCACTCCATGCTTGGCGGGCGCTGGCTCATCCTCGTGTGATCGCCTATCAGGCTGTTGGTGCACTCTTGCTGATGGGTTTGTTTTCTCGCTTTGCTCTCGCGGCGGGAATCGCACTCGCATTGAGTCTTGCGGCCGTTTATTGGTTCCACAGAGCGATTCATGTGCGTTTGGAGTTTCGTCGTCGAGCTATAAGCTCCGTCATTCGCGAGGGTGATGTTGTCGAGATGGTCTTTGAAGTTCGAAATCAGAGCGATTTTGAGTTGCCTTACTGGACCTTAGAGGACCGCTTCACGGCCTGTCGACATACGCACTTTCGCGAGGTGCGTGATCCACTCGCGGCGCGCGCGCTCACGCGAGTGAGCTACCGCCGTCATTGCGATAGTGGCATGGGTGACTTTCATACGGGACCGGCCGAATTGGCTTTCACTGACCCATGGGGTTTTTTTGAGTATCGCGTCCGCGATGATTCGAGATCAGAGATTCGTGTTCATCCACTTGTTGTTCAAGTTGACGAGTTGAAGGTTCAATCAACCCCGGACAACTTGCATTTTGGCATGCACGAAACGCTGGGTCGTGGCGTGAGTGTCAATTTCAGCGGCGTGCGACCCTACGCGCAGGGGGACTCTCTTCGCCAAATTGCATGGCGTCTCTCGAGCCGGGGGCAGGGGCTCATCGTCAAAGAGTTTGAAAGGTCGGTCGCCGTCGATGTGCAACTGGTCTTGAATTTTGCCGGCGTATGGCAGTTGGGACGAGATTCTGTATCGACATGGGAACTCATGAAAGATCTGACATTGGCGCTTCTGCGGCAGCAGATCGAACAGGGCAATCGAGTCGGCGTCTATCTGCCTCAGGCCATGCATTCAACATCGGGTGGTCTTGAACACTTTCATCGTGTGGCCGAGCAAATTGTCGACTTGGACCGCGATGCGATCTTACAAACACCGCATATCGATCTGTTGGAGCACTATCACAGCTTTTTTCCTCGTCGCTCGCACATTGTGTACATTTCGCCCTTTCAGACCGGTGAGTTACAGCGATCGCGAAATGCCCTCAAAACGCTCCTGGCTGAATCGCACCCTGTGAGCGTCATCGCGATTGATACACACAGTGTATGGCGCCAGCATATGGGTGATCTCCGCGATTTGCCGATTGGGCTAACCCTTCAGTTTGCGGAGTTAGATCGCGAACTGATGGAACTCAAAAACGAGGGTGTCGATGTACAAGTGGTGAGATGGACAAGCGTCTCGGATCAGTGGCTTCGGTTCGAAGCTCTTCGGCATTCCTCACCCAAAGACGCAGCCGTGCACGCGGAGCCATCGAAGGTCGAGGGTTCATCGCGATGAAGTCATCAAATCGTTCAAAAGCCACAGCGCCTCGGGCAGATCATCGCAACAAGTTCGAGCGATCGTCGTCTGGGAGTGGGCCGAGAGGTCGCGAGTCCGGTCGAGTGAATCGGCTCAGCGTGCCTCAGCTTCACTTTGAGGGTCTCTTGGGGCTTTCGATGTGCAGTTCGCTGGTGTTGGGCTTGTGGCCCATGGCCTCGAATCGTCAGGCTCTCGATCTTGTCGCCTCGGTTGTGGCCTTTACATTTGTGAGTCTTGTGGCTTGGCGAATTCGCGATCTGTTTCAAGGCCATCGAACGCAGTTTTTCGATTGGGATCGGAAGCCTCAGGCCCATGCGAAGACAAACTTCGTGGCCTTTGGCGAAGAATGGCCGGATCGAAGTGTGGAGAATGCGGAACTTCGCTTGATGGATCGATTGCATGTGGGAACTTTGCCGGGACTTGGCCGTCTTGTTGTGGGGCTGTTGTTAGGTGTTGGACTTGTGGCTTTGTTTTCTTGGTGGCCGATAGCCGTCAAAGTTTACGCCGTTCTCGTTTTCTGGGTCATCTTCCGAAACTTTTTCCTCCAGCAGTCGCTTTGGCTGCTCATGGTGTCGGGTGCGTTTGCGATCTATTTTGTACCTCGGGATCTCTCCAGTAACGCCGCTTTGTCTCTTGGCGTGTTGAGCCTTGTCTTGCATGCCACAAGCTTGGCCGCTTTTTCGCATCTGAAACTTGCACGTTGGCGCGACCTTCAGCTCACCACAGATCTAGATCCACAGCTCGGTCGGATCTTTCGATCGGGTCTCAAGTTTGCCGTTGTTTTTAGCCTCCTGTTCTGGAGTGTTTACGAAGTCGAGTCGAAGCTTCGACAGATCTTGGAGGGGCGTCCAAAATCCGCGTCGGCGCACCCTCCGGCGTGGTCCAAGCGGCTGGCGCAAAGCATGGCCGAAAAATTGATTCCTCAGCCGTCGCATTTGGGTCCACATCAGGTCGGCCAGGCTGCACCCGACGCGAATTCGGTCATGAGGCCGTCTGGCTCGGGAGAAACGAATGCTGATCGAAATCAATTGCAGATCTCGCAGATCTCGCAAATCTCGGGTAACGCGAGCCCATCGGGTCTGGGGAGTCGTAGGGATTCGTCGGCATCTCTTGAAGCAGGGTCGCGCTTCGCTCAGGGTCGCGCCTCCTCTTCAGGTCCTGCGGGAAACGGGGGGGCACGACCGCCCATGTCTGCCGCGGATCTCGAGCAGCTTCGAAGGAGCATCGAGGCGATTGAAATGCTTCGCGCTCACGCCCAAAAGCTGCCGGCGACCCGTTCCGGTTCACAGGACTTGCAAGTTCCTCAAGGCGGTTCGGTTGCAGAGCTTTGGTCGAGCGGACGAGGCTCTGCTGAGATGGATCGGGAGTTGTCACAGCTTCAGAAGCTCGCCGCGCAAAATGGATTGAGTCCTGAGGAGTTTGAGAAGATTCAAAGACAAGCGCGGGCGCAGGCTCAAGCGAAGGCTCAATCGGCCTCACATCAACAGTGGCCGAATTCTTCAGAACCGGACATCTCAGCCGCCTCTTCGCAAAGCCCGACGCCCTCAAGGCCCGCGGACCTCCACCGGGCGCAAGAGCAAATTCGCCAACTCGAAAAGCTGAGCGAACAAATGCGCTCTGAGCTGGCGCAAACTCGTACGCAACTGCGTCCGCTGGCGCCTCAGTCGGTCGTCCCGAATCAGAATCAGAATTCGGGGCAAAGCCTCGCCCCAGCTTCGGCGTCTCCGGGTCAGGGAGGGGCTCCTGCGACAGACCTTCCCGGACCAGATTCGAAGGCGAGCCGTGGGGACGTCGTTGACCCAAACGGTGCAGCGAGACGTGCAGCGCAAGGGGAGAAGATCTTGGAGGCGACCGCGCCGGCAACTTCACCGCCGATTGCCCAGGCGCTGAACGATGCTCGAACAAAGGCCAAAGAGAGAGAAAAGGCCGAGGCCGAGCATAAGCGAAAAGTCGAAGTCGCTCAAAAGACCTTCGAGCTCATCATTCAAGTATTCATGGCGATTTTTAAGATCGCCCTGATTGTGGGCGGGATCTACCTCGTCATGAGAGTCTTGCGACATTTCAGAAAGCGCGGTCACAAACCCGCCGTGCGCCTCATTCAGTTGGGTCGTAAAGAGCGCGAGCTTCTGCGATCTCGACTGATGGGCTTGCGACGCCAGCAACTTCGCCCCGATCAAGAAGTCATTGAAACCTACAACCTCTTACTGGGAGCCTTTGACGCCTCGGCCACGCCTCGAAGTGAAAGTGAGCCCGCCGAACTCTTTGCAGAACGTATTGCTCAAGAGAGCGAAACATTTTCGTCGATCGTTTCGCCGTTTCGGCAAAGTACCAGGACCTTTTCGCGGACTCTCTTTGGCGAAATAGAAGTCCCCGAAGCGGAATTGAATCGCTTTCGAGACAACGCGGCTCGTGTGTTTCGATTTTTTGAAATCCTTGATGGCCCCAAGTCGACCTCGGAGGGGCGGGATTCGCAGGTCACTCCAGTGTGACCGAGTGGGTGAGGTCCGCGTGCACGCCGAGGGCTTCGCAGTTCACTTTCATTTAGCAGCTTGAGTCGTCTTCGGGACCGGTCGCAAGCTGTTTCAAATTCACAAAAATTCACCCTCCTCTTGCTCAAGAACTTAGCCGCTCGTAAGACGAAGCTTGTATGATGACCTTTTGGAGCCAACTGAGGGAAATCGCCTTATTGCCCGTCGACGACGCCGGCTCGCGGCTCTTCCATCTGAACATCATCGCAAGTCTTGGTCTCGTCGGAGTCTGGTTCGTACTTGCTCGGCCTCAAATCCACTTTTCTAAGTTAATTTTAAATAAACGTTACTGGTGGAATCGATCGACGCGCGTCGATTATCAAATCTATGCGCTGAACGTTTTGTTGAAGGCCACGCTTTTGGCTCCACTGACCGCGACAAGCTACGCATTGGCTGTCATCGTTGCGGAGACGGCGACACGTTTTCTAGGGCCCAGTCCTGAGCTTGCGCCGGCGGGCGCGGCGCTTTGGGCGTTTACCTTCTTGAGCTTTGTTTGGGACGACTTCCTCCGCTTCTTTCATCATTGGTTGATGCATCGGCTGCCTTGGCTTTGGCCGTTTCACGTCACCCATCACTCAGCGCGGGTCTTGACTCCCATCACTCTTTACCGAACGCATCCGGTTGAAGTGGGGATCGCCACGCTCCGGAATGCGTTGAGTCTCGGCGTGGCCCTTGGCTTTTTTGTGTGGGCCTTTCAAGGAAGTTTTTCTTTGGTCACGCTTTTTGGCGTGAACTGGTTTGGCATGGTGTTCAACTTGTTGGGTGCTAACCTTCGACACTCGCAGATTCCGATGAGCTTTGGCTTGTTTGAAAGAATTCTGATCAGCCCCTTGCAGCACCAGATCCATCACTCGCGTGATCCAAACCACTACGACTCGAATTTTGGCGTCAGTCTCGCCCTTTGGGACCAACTTTGGGGCTCTTGGAAGCCTTCGCGCGAGGCCTCCGGCGTTTTGCGCTTTGGTGTCCCCGGTGTGAGTGCTTCGAACCTGAGTCAGCTTGTACTGGGACGAAATTTCTCAAAGCGTTCAAAGGTGATTCTCAATCAGTTTTCATCTCGGTTTCAGCGTCCTATCAAGTAGGTTTCAGCCCTCTTGCAGCTTGCTGAGAAGCTTGGACTTCAAGGCGAAAGATGCGATTTCTCTTTCCGAATCGACCGCAAGCCCGCTCGTTCATCTCGAACTCGGGCGCTTGTTCATGAAGGAGTCGCTCGTGTCGAAGTTGAATTTTAATTCGAGCCTTAAGTCCAATTTCAAATCCGGTTTCAAGCTCAACCTCAGTGTCAGCCTCATGCTTTTAGGCTCGGCTCTCGCAGGGAGCATCGGTGCCGAAGCACAAACTCTGACGCTCTACACGGATCGTCCGACGGCACGCTTGGCTCCCAGTGTTCAGAAGTTCACGCAGCTCACGGGTGCACAAGTGACGGTCGTGGAGCTTCCTTACGCGAAGCTCTTGGCTCAATACGAAGCTGAAGGCCAAGGTAGCCCGGCTGATTTGATTTACATCAAAGACATGGTGATGGCGGGTGAGCTGGTCAATAAGGGCCACCTTCAGGCCATGCCGGCTCGCACGGCTGTGCAGGCGGCTCAGACCGTTCCCGCAGCTCTTCGCGACTCATCAAGTCTTTGGACGGCCCTGCAGTATCGGGCACGTACGATCATGTACGAACCTTCTCGCGTAAAGGCTGGCGAGCTTTCGACTTATGAAGATCTTGCCGATGCGAAGTGGGCGGGGCGTCTCTGTCTGCGAACCTCGAAGCATAACTACAATGAGGCGCTAGTTTCATCGTTGATCGAACGTCACGGGGAATCGCGCACCCGCGAGATTCTCAAGGGTTGGGTGGACAACTTGGCGGTTGCGCCGATCAACGGCGACACGGCTCTTTTAGAAGCCATTGCGAACGGCGTTTGTGACGTGGGTCTCTCGAACACCTATTATCTCGCCCAGCTCATTGCCAAAAATCCATCGTTCACAGTGCGGCCCTTCTTTGCGGACCAAGCTGGAGCCGGTGTTCACGTCAATGGTGAGATGATCGGTGTCGCATCAAGCTCCAAACAGGTTGATCTCGCAGGACGCTTTATCGAGTTGCTGTTGGACGATGAGTACCAGATTCACGCGTCGAATGATCATTTCACTTACCCGGCAAAAGAGTCGCTCTCGCCGCTGACCTTGGTGAAAGACTGGGGGCGATTCCTCATGGATCTCACCCCCTGGTCAAAGCTCTCAGAGCCCAGCCGAGTCCAGCGAGCCCGCGACTTGATGAACGAGGTGGGTTATCAATAAGCTCACGGGACGAAGTTTTGATTGGAAAGAGACGTCCATGCGACGGTTCGATGAGAGGGGCCGAGTGCGTTTTGCGCTTGGCCTTTCGTTGATCTTACATCTGGGTTTTGCAGCCTTAATCATGAGGCCCACAGACTCGCAAGGTCCCAGGGCTGAAGAGTTGTGGCGTGGTTCGATCGAGATCGAGATTGTGGACGTGGGGGCACAGATTCAGGAAGCGGACTCGCCCCATCGAAATCTGCAGGTGAAACAGTTTGTTCAGAAAATTCAAGAAGAGTTGGACGAGAAATGGTCTGTCGCGGAGTCTCCCTCGTCCCAGGAGGCGACTCCCGAATTGAGCACCGCTTCGACCTCGGTGGAAAAAAACGCCGTATCCAATACATCGGCAAGCGGGGGAGAAGGCGGTACGCTGTCTCCCCAAGAGGCGACAGCTGCGGAAATCTACGTGCGCGAGCTTCGCCGCCAACTTGAGCGGAAAAAGTCTTATCCACTCGCAGCTAAGCGTATGGGTCATCAGGGGCGCGTCGTGGTTCGCTTTGTCTTGGAAAGGACGGGGCAGGTGAAGTCCGCAGAGATCGTTCAAGCCTCGAATTCCAAATTTCTCAACGACGCCGCTGAAGATCTGATCCGTCGACTCGACGGTCTTGAACCATTTCCTGTGCAACTTTCAAAGTCTGAGTGGGCCTTCCAGGTTCCCATCGACTATCACATGTAGGAAACGTAGTCTGACATCGAACGGCGCTGAGGCGACTCAATCCCGATTGCAGTGTCAGACATCGAGGTGCGTATGTACAAGACGAGGTTGAAGTTGAAGACGATGACGGCGCTGAGCCTTGCCGTCTTGATGACGATGTCGCTTTCCGCCTGCGATGCCTTTCTCAATAAGCCTGCGCCAAAGAGCTCAGATCAGCCCGGTCCGCGTGCGGCCTCGGAGCAGAATTTGTTTTCGCAAGAAGACCTTCAATATGACCAAGCGCCATTTTCCGAGCGCAAGATGTTGATCAATATCGGTCTCAATGTCTTAGCGCCCGCCGTAAAGACCTTTGCCGTCGAGACCTCGATGCTTTCGTACCGCTTGGATCAGGCCTGCGGTGACTCCCAACGGTCCGTGGATCGAGCGGCTTGGTCGGATGCTGTCGAGCAGTGGCAAAAAACTATGATCGCGTATCACAAGGTGGATACGACTTCGATAGGGCCGACGCTGGAGCGGGCGGCTTTGCTTTACGCCTGGCCTTATCTCAATAAGTGCAGTGTGGATTTAGCTGTGATGACTCACGCGAAAACGCCCGCGATCGGGTTGGCCTCCTCCACGGCACCTAACCTGAGAGGCTTGGGAGCTGTCGAGTACCTATTGACGGAACCGACTTTGAAATCGGCTTGCCATCTTCGAGCTCAGCCTTTGGCTGCAGAATGGTCGAACGCCGAAGAGTCCCAGCGTCGTCTCGATCGTTGTCGGTATGCTCGTGTACTCGCTCAAGATCTTCAGAACCAAGCGCAATCTTTGGCGCAGGCGTGGAACCCCTCGCAGCAGAACTTCACCAAGTCGATGGTCGACGGCACGGCTTACCCCGATGTCGCAAAGGCCACCAATGCGCTGACCGATGCTCTGTTTTCTCTCATGAACGTGAAAGATCAGAGATTGGGAAGAGTGCTGGGCTTGCATAAGGATTGTGGCAAAGATGCGTGCCCCGAGTCGATCGAGCATCGGGATTCGGAACTCGCCTTGAAGGCATACAGCCAACGCCTTCGGCAGATTCGTGAAGTTTTCATGGGCCGGGAAGGTTTCGGTTTAGATGATTTGTTGACGACGAAGGGACATGCCGATGTGGCCCGGCGATTTATTGAACTTCTGGATCAAGCTCAACGCAGTTTGGATGCTGAGACGCAGTCGCCTTGGTTAGCGCGTGTTGAGGCTCTGCAGGGAACCGAGGCCGAAGCTTGTAAAGCCTCGACCTCGACGGATCGACGCCAACCACTGTGTGCTGTGCATGCGGATCTGCGCGAAGCTGCGAGCTATCTGAAGATTCAAGTCTTGACGGCCTTGGCGCTTCGTCAGCCGCCGAGTTACCAAGGCGACAATGATTAAGTTGGCCTCCCGAATCTCGCAAAGGTCTGTGCTCGGGCTCATGTTGAGCCTTGCGGTTTTTCTTGGTTCGAATCCAGCGTGGGCGGAGCCCTCGTCTGACTCAATGCAGGTCTCGGCGAGCGAACCCTCAGTCACCGAGCTTGAGACGCTTCGGGTACTGGGCGGCCAGAGGTCGGATCTCACGCAACCCACGAGTCCACGCAGTCTTCCGCCACGAAAGTTGGAAGAGCTGCAGACGACGGATCTTCATAAAGTTCTGCAGCAGATCCCTGGCGCTTATGTTCGTCAGGAAGAGGGCGAAGGCTTAAGACCCAATGTCGGACTTCGAGGCACGAATCCCGATCGCTCGAAGAAGGTGGTTTGGCTGGAAGATCACATTCTCGTGGGTCCAGCCCCGTACTCCGCTCCGGCGGCCTACTACACGCCGAGCCTACTTCACACCGAAAGCCTGGATGTGATGCAGGGCTTCGCCGCCATTCACCATGGCCCCAATTCCATTGGTGGGGCGATTCATTCTCGCAGCTACGCTATCCCCGATCCCTCAGATTCACGGCGGCCAAGTTTCGTCGAGCTCGGCGGTGGCAGCTTTGCGACAGGAAGGCTGAAGTCAATCTTGCGGAGTGGAACAAGTTGGGGTGGGTATGCGCTGAGCTTGGGTCGTCTACAGAGCTCCGGCTTTAAGCAACTCGACGGCGGCGGTGATGTCGGTTTTCACCAGAACGATGTTGTGGCGAAACTCAAGTGGCAGATTCGAGCTGACCAGAGTTTGCAACTCAAACTCGGATTTGCGGATGAAGACTCGCGCGAGACCTACTTAGGCTTGAGCGAAAGTGATTTTGCGAACCGACCCTACCGTCGGTACGCCGCCTCGGCTCTCGATCAGATGCGCTGGCAACGTCGGGCGTTGCAACTCAGTCACGAATGGACTCTTCCAAATGCGAGCGTTCTTTCGACGGACCTCTATTCGCATCGCTTGGATCGCACATGGTATCGCTTGGATCGATTTCGTGACTCGAGCGTGAACTTGCGGTCCATTCTCGCGCAACCGACAGGCACCAATCAGCTCTTTTATGACGTGCTCCGAGGACAGTCGAACTCCTCAGGACTTGGGACGAACGGGGATCTCTTCATTGCCAATAATGAGAGGCATTTTCTATCACAGGGCGTGCAAACGCGCTGGATCGGCGAAAGCGCTCATCATTCTTGGCAGGGGATGCTGCGATTCCATAGCGATTCGATCGATCGCGATCATCGCTTCGACGTGGCACAGATGACCAGCGGGCGTCTGCAGGCCGTTGCCAATTCGCGCAGCATCGACAAACAGAATCGTGAGGCCACCCAGGCATGGCTCGTGAGTTTGCAAGATGATTGGCGGGTCGTAAATTGGGTGCTGACGGGTGCCGCGCGATTTGAGACCGCGGAGTTTGTCTACACGGACGCGCTGAACTCAGCTCTCAGTAAAACCCGCCGAGATGCGGTTGGAGTTCCCGGTGCAGGAGCTTTGTACAAACTCTCCGATGATACGAGTCTGCGCGTGAGCGTGAACCGAGCGGTGACTCTGGCCGGTCTCGATGCTCAAGGTCGTGAGCGGCGCGAAGAGAGTCTCAATACCGAGGTCGCCCTCAAACATTTCAGTGGCTATGATTCTTGGCAGGCGGATCTCCTTTATTTTCGTAACGACTACCAAAACTTGACCGGTACCTGCACCTCCTCGACGGGCTGTGCCTCATCGCAGCTCGACCAACAGTTTAACGGTGGCCGCGCCCTTGTCCATGGACTTGAGGCACGGCTGGCTCATGCTTGGTCCGCATCGGGCTTCTGGTTTCCCGCGACACTGAACCTTTCGGTTCTGGAGGCTCGTTTCGCTGAAGACTTTGTCTCAGACTCAGCGGAATGGGGAGTCGGTCAGATTCGGACGGGCGACCCCTTGCCCTATGTCCCGAACCTGCGTGCTCAATTCAACCTGGGGATGCAGCGGGGTGCATGGGGTCACGAGCTCGACGTGAGTTATCAGAGTGAAACGCCAGATCAGAGCGCGGCCGCGCAGCGAGTGAGCATCGCGGCCTTCGGTCTTGTGGGGTGGTCGACTCGATATAAAATCGACGCGGATTGGTCGGTGCAATTTCGCGGCGAAAATTTGCTGGGCAAGGACCATGTCGTCGCGGCACGGCCCTTTGGCCTACGCCCCGGAAAGCCGCGGAGCCTGCAACTCAGTCTGACCGCGGCTTTCTAAGATTTTAAATGCGGCGGTGCTGATCTCCGCATTCTCTGCATCATATTGGCGCATCACATGTGCGCAGCACTTGGCCGAATCACTTAGGTTGGGAACGAAGCATCTTCTCCACTTCGGAGACGTGCAATTCTTCCTCGCAAATCATCTCACGAGCGTACTCCTCAAGGTAAATCGATTGGCCTTCCACCATCTTCAGGAGAGCGCGCAAATTATCGAGCTGCGAGCGCTCGTGATCCAAGCTCTCTTTCAGAATGTCATTGAGCGAGTGTTTGTGCGTTTCAACGAGCTTGCCGATCTTCAGACTCGGATGGCCACCCAAAGTGGTGATGTGTTCGCCAGCGACGTGCGCGTGATCCAAGGACTCCGTTGCCTGATCGCGAAGCCACTTCACGATCGGGATGCGGTGATGGCCAAAAATCATCAAGGCGTAGTGTGAGTAGCGAACAACGCCCGCGAGTTCGGTTTCTAAAATTTTGTTGAGCTGCTCAATGACTTTTTCTTCTTTCACGCGGATCTCCCTTGGGGCTGGTGCATGTTGATCGTGGATAGGAAGCCCTATTGAATCACTCGGGAGGGAATCAGCCTAGCATCTCGAGCGGGGCGGAGTGTCGATCGAGGTCGCCGAAAAAAGAAGGGCCCCCTGGCAAAGGGAGGCCCTCCGGGAAGTCTTCTTGTCGACGACTCGGCGTCGACTCCAAGAAGCCTAAAAAGAAAATGAACTCAGGGAGCGAAGTCGTCGGCCACGAGGCAGCGGGCCTTCCAGTCATCAGGATCGATGATGTCCTGATCATCTTGTCCGGTCCATGCATCGCTGACCTCGCAACGGCCGTTGGCGTTCAGTTCCGCTTTGGCACCTAAGCAGCCCCGGCCATCACACCAAGTGTGCCACTCAATTTGCCGTTGACCACGATCGCGACAGCTCACGACGCTGCCGCTTCGGATGAACTCGCGATACTCGAGAAGCCCATCGACATCGCCGGGATTCTCGCGGGCGAAATCGCGAATGAGAACGAACTGGGTCGCTCCCAAGCAGTTCACTTCCACGCCATCCACTTTCGTCACCCGCGAAGCAAAGTCCTCTCGGCCCGAGGCCGAGGCTTCCGGTGAAGCTTGGAACACGACAACGCCAACCGATACGGCCGCCATCAAAAAAGAATGGCGAATCCGATTGAAAGCATGAAACATAAGATCTCCTCTTGTCGGGGCTGTGGCCACGGCGAAGTCTTTATTTCATGCTCAATTATTTAGCGAGTTGGATTTTGGTTAGGCGCGCGGTTTCGTCAGAATTCCACGCGCTTTGTAAAGGACAGGTGAAAGACTTATTGGGCGCGGCAGGCCCAATATTCCTGACCGATCTGCAGCACGGCTCCCGCGGGCTGCCGATGAATGGGATGTTCCCAAACGCTCACGTCCACTTGGCCAGCTCGGCACTTATAGCCGCTCAAACGAAAGTGGCTGGGTATGAAGCTCGGGCCGCGGGCTCCAAAGTGCGGATGAGCCACGCATTCGCCCAAGTCTTGAGAAACGAGGGCGGCATCTGTGGCCATGCCTTCGGGTGTGATCATCAGAGTTAAACTCGCCGCAAACTGCTCCAGGGCTTCGCCACGGCGTGATTTGACGACGACCGGTCCCGAAGCCTGAGCCTCGCGTTCGCAGCTCAGACGCAGCATTTGCGGTGCGCCAAACTCCGCTCGAGCGACTTGTTCGATGCAAAACGCGCTCATTCCCAGTACCAAGCTTGTCCAAAACGACTTTTTCATACGACTTCACTTTCGGAGATTCAGATGAAGAGGAATCACCACCTTCATAGCGAGTTCACCGCGCCGAGCCAATGTGGAGCTCTATTTTGCGGCGGATTCGGAAAAAAGCCCCTACTCGCTATGAAGAAAGTTTCGGCTCTGAACTCAGGGCCCCTCGTGACATTTGCGTGCGAGGTCAGTTAACTGCTTCGCATGGCTATATTTGAATCCCTCAGCGATCGTTTGCTCGGCAGCCTCAAGAAACTTCGCGGTCAAAGCAAGATCAGCGATGAAAACATCCAGGCGGTCTTGCGCGAAATCCGTCTTTCCTTGCTCGAGGCCGACGTCAATTTCAACGTCGTCAAAAGCTTCATCGACAACGTCAAAGCCAAGGCCATGGGCTCCACCGTGCTCCAAGGAGTCGAGCCCGGGCAGCAATTTGTCAAAATCGTTCACGATGAACTGGTGAGCATTTTGGGTGGAGATCAGGCTCCTCTCGACGTGAAAGGCGATAGCCAAAGGCCGGGACTCATCATGATGGTCGGTCTACAAGGTGCAGGTAAAACCACCACCTCGGCCAAGCTCGCTCTGCACATACGGCAAAAGTACAAGAAGAAGCCGGGTTTGATCCCGGCGGATGTTTACCGGCCCGCTGCGATTGAACAGCTCAAAACGCTGGGCTCCAACCTGAGTGTGCCCGTTTTCCCGAGTTCTCCCTCGGACTCGCCCGAAGTGATTTTGCAAAAGGCTCTGGTGTGGGCTCGCGAGCAAATGTGCGAGGTGTTGATTCTCGATACAGCAGGCCGATCGCAAATCGACGATGCGCTGATGGGCGAGTTGGAAAAACTCAAGGCCATCGCGGAACCTCGGGAGATTTTGTTGGTTGCCGATGCGATGCTGGGTCAGCAATCGGTCAATGTCGCCGAAGGTTTTCACAAGCGCTTGGGGCTGACGGGTTTGGTGCTGACTAAAGTCGATGGCGACGCTCGAGGTGGAGCGGCTCTGTCGATTCGTCAGGCGACGGGCGTGCCCATTAAATTTCTGGGTATCGGTGAAAAATCAGACGCCTTGGAGGTCTTTCATCCCGATCGCTTGGCGAGCCGGATCTTAGACATGGGCGATGTTTTGTCGCTGGTCGAAAGGGCCCAAGAAGTCATCGATGAGAAGCAGGCGATGGAATCCGCCAAGAAGATCGCCAAAAATCAGTTCACTATGGATGATTTCTTGGCCCAGCTGCAGATGCTCAAAAAAATGGGGGGCTTGAGTTCCATCCTCGGCATGCTTCCTGGAGCCGGACAGATGATGAAGCAGCTCGAAGGCCAGGCACTCCCTGATAAAGAAATGAAGAAGATTGAAGCCATTATTCGTTCGATGACCAAGGCCGAGCGAGCGGATCACCGGATTCTCAATGGTTCGCGCCGGGCGCGAATCGCGCGGGGCTCGGGAACCGAGGTCTCGGACATCAACAAGTTTGTTAAGCAGTTTGAACAATCCCAGAAAATGATGAGCCAAATGATGAAAATGGGCCTGGGCCGAGGCGGCGGCATGCCGGGTATGCCGGGAGTTCCCGGTATGGGGCGTGGGGGCCGAGGTGGCTATGGTCCTCGGCGACCTTTCTGAGGCGCTACGGAAAGTCGGCGTTTTCTTGTTTCTCTGTCGACCCGAGATTATCAAATAGGCACATTTGGACTCGATTTCAGGGTTCGGATTGGGGAGTCCTGAGTTTCAGCTTGTCCTGGCTCGCCACGCAGGGTAAAACCGTGGGCTCGCCGTTTGGGAATGCAACATTTGGGGCTTCTGAATGGCAGAGGTGGAATGGCTTAGGCGGAGTGGCTTAGGTCGAGGAGCCTAGGTCGAGGAGCTTCGCCAAACAGATCGATCTGACCAGGTCGACTTCTGGCGGCGTCGGTTTCTCGGACGAGCAGGTCATCATTCGATCAGGCGATGAGCTGACTGTGGTGATGGGGCTGAGGCCGGCTTTTCCAAACTGTTGGTTTTGAGAGTTTTTTTGAAGGTTTAACTGAACGACTTGATGTTGAGACGAGGGTCACGGGGTGAGGCAAAGGGCTTCATTTCAAGTGCTCCCAGATCTTCAAGTCATGGATGAAGAGAGGTTTCCGTGGTCGTTATTCGTTTGGCTCGCGGTGGATCTAAGAAGCGCCCAAAATACCGCGTGACAGTGGCAGACTCGCGCCAGTGGGTTAAAGGTAAATTCCTCGAGGTGATTGGCTCTTTCAATCCCAATCCCCGTGGCGACGAAAAAGAATTGGTTCTCGACCTTGAGCGTGCTCAAGCGTGGATCAAGCAAGGTGCTCAGCCTTCTGAGACGGTTCAGACTTTGATCCGTCGCGCTTCGGCGAAGGCTTGATCGCTTCTGATTTCGTGCGAACATGTCGCAGAGGGGGCAACATGGCTGGCAATCCGTCGAGTCTGAAGGATCTGGTCGAGTTTATGGCTAAATCACTCGTGGACTTCCCGGATCAAGTGGAAGTCACGGAAGTCGTCGGCGAACAGACGACGGTCCTTGAGCTTCGCGTGGCGAAGGAAGATCTCGGCAAGGTGATTGGTAAGCAGGGCCGCACGGCCCGAAGCCTCCGCACAGTGCTCATCGCTGCGAGCACAAAGCTCAAAAAGCGTTCGGTCCTTGAGATTGTCGAATAAGTCCAAGCTTCGCAGTGCTCAAGCCGTGCCGGCTCAGAGCTTCGGGTGATGCTCATGTGACTGAGGAATGAAGGTTGGGGGTGGACGAAGGTCCTCCCCATTTTTTTTGTCTCGTTTCGTCTCCCCAGAGAGGGGCCGAAAATGCGGTGGCCAAAACTGTCGTATATTGAAGGAGTTGGGGATATGTCTCATCGAGTCGTCGGCCGAGTGAAGGACGCGCATGGACTCAAAGGCGAACTTTGGGTGGTGTTGTTTTCGGGCCAATGCGATTGGCTGGATGCCTTGAAGGCCAGTGGCGAGTTCGAACTACGTCCTTCGGAAACATCAGCTGAGGGGACCAAGCGCTTCACCTTGAAAGGTGCTCGCCGGCACAAGAATGGAGTGATTTTGCATAGCCATGATCTGCGAGATCGCACACAGGCCGAGGCTTGGCGCGGCCACTTTTTGCAGATCCCCGAGAGCTTTCTCGTCTCCAGCGAGGGTGAAGCTTATTTTCTCGCCGAGATTGAAGGCTTTGATGTGTTCCATGCCCGTGGCGAGCGAATTGGTCCGATCGTTGGATTCTCGAGCAATGGGCTTCAAGATCTTTTGCAGGTTCGCCTGCCAGGCGGTGAGTTGATTGACATTCCGTTCGTCGACGACTTCGTCGAGAGGATTGAGGCCGATTCACGCCGAGTTTTGATGAACCTTCCTCCTGGACTGATCGAGGCGCAATTGAGCCAAGAGGCCTCTGATGAAGTCGGTGATCCCGCGGCTGGGGACGGGGAGTCAGACGACGAATGAACTGGGGTGTGGTCACCATCTTTCCCGAATTGATGGACCAGGCGCTCAACGTCGGCGTCATCGGCCAGGCTCGGTCGCGCGGCCTGTGGCAATTGCAGCTCATTAATCCACGCCAATTCACCACAGATGTGCACCAAAGCGTCGACGATCGGCCCTTTGGTGGTGGCGATGGCATGTTGATGCTCGCCGAACCTCTCGCCAAAGCGGTTGAGTCCTTCGGCCCGTCGCACGTCATTCATCTTTCGCCGAAAGGTCGTCCGTGGACGGATGCCCGAGCTCGCCAGCTCGCCGAGCAGCCCCGAGTCCTCCTGGTGGCCTCGCGCTACGCGGGAGTCGATCAGCGCTGGATCGACACGTTCGTCGACGAGGAAGTTTCTCTTGGTGATTTTGTGATCAGTGGAGGTGAACTCGCTGCCGCCTGTGTGATCGACTCCGTGTTGCGGCATCGTCCGGGAGTCTTAGGCAATGAAGTTTCGGCTGACGCCGAGAGCTTTGGCGGACGATTTCAACTCCTCGAAGCACCCCAATTCACGCGTCCTCGCGAATGGCGCGGTCAACAAGTCCCCCCGATTCTGGCCGGAGGTGATCATGCGAAAATCGAGGACTTTCAGTTTTTGACCTCACTGCAGCTGACGTTGGCCGTGAGGCCCGATTTGGTGAAGCGAGCGTTGGCGGATCAGGCCCCTCGTTTAGTTGATGAGCTTCGCCGAATTGAAAAACGTCGAGGGCGTGATGCGGAGTTTTCGAACTGGAATTGGAGCGAACTCCGCCGTGAGATTTCGAAGCTCCAAGGCCTCTGCTCGGCGGATCGTGAGGGTGTGAATAAGTGAGTCGTCCTAAGGAATGTGCATGCGAATCGCGCTCGGTTTGATTCATTATCCGATCCAAGATCGCCTGGGTAAGGTTGTCGCAACGAACGTGACGAATCTCGATGTGCATGACATCGCCAGGGCCTCTCGTGTTTATGGTTTGGACCGTTATTACATCATTCACCCGATGCAGGATCAGCAGATCTTCGTGCATCGGATGTTGGACCACTGGCGAGTCGGCGAGGGGGCCAAGATGAACCCCAAGCGCCGGACGGCCCTCACCATGGTGGAGACGGCGGGCTCACTCGACGAAGCCATCTCGAATTGGCAAAGGCAAATAGGGGCTCATGAACGACCGCTGGTGGTCTCGACGCACGCGAGGGCTATTGAGGGTGTCCCTATGGTCAGTTATCGCGAGATGCGGGAGCGCATTGAAGCGGCCCGGGCCCGGGGCGGGGATCGCGATGTGTTTCTCATCTTCGGTACTGGCTTTGGCTTAACGGAAGAGTTTATGCGGTCCTGTGACCTGCTTTTGGAGCCTGTTCGGGGAGCTCCGCCGGATGATTATCGCCACCTTTCAGTGCGCTCCGCCGTGAGCATCATTCTTGACCGTCTCCTGGGGGCATGGTAACCCCTTACCTCTTTGGAACAGAGCCCCACGTGCCTCGCGAGGATGGTGTTATGGCAAAGGCAGCAGCGAAATCGACCAAATCTGGAAAAGCTTCGTCGGCGAAAAAATCGGCGGTGAAGGTGAAGAAAGCCTCCAAGGCACCCGCGACGGGCGAGACGGATGTGATTCGTCGTGTGACGGCGAAAAAGACGAAGGCGAATCCGAAAATTCAGGATTTCGGTCCTGGCGACACTCTCGCTGTGTATGTGAAGGTTCGCGAAGGCGACAAAGAGCGCGTGCAGTTGTACCGTGGCGTTTGCATCAAGGTGCAAGGCAAGGGCTCGACTCGCTCATTCACCGTTCGAAAGATTTCTTCGGGTGTTGGCGTGGAGCGAACTTTCCCGATGATGAGCCCTTCTTTGGATCGCGTGGAAGTTGTGTCGCGCGGCCAGGTTCGTCGTTCCAAGCTCTATTACCTCCGCGATTTGAAGGGCAAGGCGGCGCGCCTGACTTCAGAACTCGTGGTTGCTGATGACAGCAGCGAAACGGCTGCAGCTGAAGGCGAAGCTCAAGGCTGATTGAGCTCTGTTGAAACCAAGGTTAGTAAACGGCAGCGGTGACGCTGCCTTTTTTTCGCTTGTTGAGCTGTAGGGGGCTGAGGGGTTGGTTGGGTTCTGAGTTGATTGAATGACATTGAATGACCCAGCAAATCACCCAAAAAATCGACCAGCAAATCGCTAGATCACGATGTCGCAGAGTTTTGCATCTTGACCTTCACCAACTGGCAAGGCGCAAGATAATCCGACATGGAGGTCCTATTTATGCACGCTCAACAAGTTTCGCACACTCGTATCGCATCCCTCATTCTTTTCCTCGGGCACTCTTTCGGGCTCATGGCTTTGGCAATGCTTTTCGTTTCGCCACAAGCTCAGGCGCATGGTGAAAACCATCCTGGCCCCAACGGTGGGGAAGTGCGTATGCCCGGCGGTTTTCATGTCGAGGCGAAGCTTCAAGGCGCGCAACTCAAAGTCTGGTTGCTCGACATCGCCATCAAGAATCCAACTGTGAAAGATTCGAAACTGACCGCGGAGATCATTCCCACGGCAGGAAAAGCCAAGACACTTCGAGGCAACTGCAAGGCCGCCGCGGATCACTTTGTTTGTGATTTCTCGCGAGAGGCCTACGCTCAAGCGAAGCTCGTCGTGAAAGCCACCCGCGAGGGCAGTGCAGGGCAAGACGCGGTCTACCAGTTGCCTCTTAAGTTCTAAATCCATCGTCCTAATTCCACGGACACTGCAATTTTAAAATCGAGGACACTCATGAAAAAGACGAACTCGGGCCGAGGCAGAGTCTCGGTCAGTGAGAAGCTGGGGTTGCCCGAGGTCGATTGGGCCGCGATCGGGCCAGCGCCTTTGATCGGTATCGATGAGGTGGGGCGAGGCTGTCTTGCCGGTCCGGTGATGGCGGGGGCTTGCGTCTTGCCGCCGAATTACGTCGAGCGATTTGCCGCCTTGGGTGTCACAGACTCCAAGCTCTTGTCCGCTTCTCGGCGCGAGGAGTTGGCCGCCGTGCTTTCAGCGGAGTGTGTCTTTGCGCTTGGAAGTGCAAGTGCCGAAGAAATCGATCAGATCAATATTCTCCAGGCGACTTTTTTGGCGATGCGCCGGGCTCTGAAGGAACTCGATACGCGTTTGGGGATCGGTCCCGGTGAAGGTCATGTTCTGGTCGATGGGCATCAGTTGATTCCGGGCGTGCTGCGCCAGCAGACGTGTTTTGTAAAGGGTGACTTGCGGGTGTTGCCGATTGCGGCAGCCAGCATTCTGGCCAAGGTGGCTCGTGATCGGCTGATGGCGGAGGCTTCGGTGAGGTATCCCGGCTATGGATTCGAAAGTCACAAAGGCTACGCTTCGGCCGAGCATCGTCGAGCCATCCAGGAACTCAGGCCTTGCGCCCTGCATCGAAAGACTTTTGGGGGCGTCCGAGAGTATTGCTCCGCCGAGGAGTCGCCACGAGGCCCGAGCCAGGTTTTGGCTCCAGCGGCGTGGTGAGCGGATTTGGGCAGCGGGTTGGCGTACGCGCTTCGCGGAACTAGATATCCTGACCGAGCGGCGCGAGGGAATGCTTTGGATCTACGAGGTGAAGGCTTCGAGTGAACCCGAGCTTTCGTTGCGAACTGGACAACGATTGCGCCTCCTCCGTGCGAGGTCCTGGCTGGTCAATCGTTTGGAGGCGACAGGGAACTTTTTGAACGAGGATCGAGAGGTTGGGCTTTCGCTCTTGATCCCGGAGCAGACTTCAACCCGATCTCGAAGTTATGGTTTAAGGGCGCCGGCTGAATCCAGCCCGAGGGATCCAGATGATTCGTCGAATAACATTGAATTCATAGAAATCCCGGTCCTAGACTAGAGGTATGCGCGGAATTTTTTTGAAATTCCTGGTGGCGTTTGGCGTGCTCACTCACGTTTCTCCAGCCCAGGCTCAAATGCCGAATCAAAACTCTCAAGCCATGCGTGAGTTTATTCTCAGCTGTTCTTATGGAGTCATGGCGGGAACCTTGGTCGGGGCAGCAACCTTAGCTTTCTCAGATCGACCGGGCAGTAACTTGAATCGAATCGCGCGCGGGGCCTCAATTGGCCTGTACGCTGGAATTCTACTCGGTGTTTTCGTTGTCTACGGTGGGGATTCGGCCCCGGATGAAGATGAAGTTCTTCGCCAGTATGGTTGGCAGGGGGGCGTGAATTCACTCTCCTCAGGTGATTCACGAGGAAGCGCCGGCTCTGGGGCAGCCTGGTACATCGCTTCCCGCCTTCAGTTTTCACCCCTCCTCAGCGAGACCCAGGGGCTTGAGGGTGCGCATCTCCAAGCTGAGGTTTGGAGATTCTAGTTTCCTCGTTGTTCGCGCCATGGGCTCTGGCTCTTCGAGCAATTGCCCTGTTTTACTTGCCCTTTTTCTTTGAAGTCGTGGGTGCATTCGACTCAGGCTGCATCGCTTGCGTGAGAATCTTCTGCAACTCGTCCTGGCGGGCTTCGACTTTGCGTCGCCCCAAATCAGCGCCCATCGCGTAGAGCTTGGGCATTTCTCGGCTCGATTTTCGACCGGTGGGTGACTTGTAGAAGTTGATCAGCTCTTTGAGCTCTGCATCGGTAAAGGCAGAAGCGTAGATCTTTGCTAGATCAGCCTCGAGAGCTGAATAGCCGACGGTCTCTTCGAAAAATTTCTCTAGAGCTTTACGTGATCCACTCAGAGCGGGATAGCTTTGAATGAGCTGATCTGTGTTCGTTGAGGTTAGATCTCTCATCGTTGTCGGCAAATCCATCACCTTAAAGAGCTCAATTGCCGTTTTGCTGTCGGCGCCTTGGGCTTCGGCAGGTTGGGAAAGCATCATGCCAGCCAGTAAGGGGAGTAGCATGAGTGTGGCAAATTGAACTCGGCCTTTGGTGCACATGGGAACTTCCTTAATCAAAGGGTTGGGTCGGACGTGGAGCAAATCAGAATGCGGGTTTCGCAAAGGCATACTTCTGGCGAAGCACCGTCATTTGCTTGGGATTGAGCTTCGCCACATGTTGAAGAGCTTCGCGGAAAGTGGACTCGGAAAGCGCGTCGGCCGACTTCGACGACATGACGTAGATGAGCGTGTAGGGCTTGGCATAGTGATACGCGACCAGTTCGGCTTGTTGAGATCCCGACTTAGCGCGGAACTCACGCACTTCGAATTCAAGTCCACGCGCGTTTCGAAGGCTGGGGCGTCGCCGCACGTTGACCTTGTTCTGTGGAGTCGACATGCTCCGCGCCGCTTCGCTCGCAAGGCGATCGGCTTCCTCGGCTGCGCTTTCGCCGCGCGCGAGGATGAGGCGCGGATAGAGAATGCTCTGACTCGAGTGAAAGTCTGTTTTGTTCTCAACATAGACCATGCAGAGGCCCAAGCGTTCGGCATCAGCTTTTGATTTTCGAAAGCCCTGAGGCGCTTTGACAGCGAAGCCAGCCTCGAGACCCAGGCAGGCATAATCGAGTTTAAGCGGGCTTGAGCCTTTAGCCCGATCTTGGTTCTCTTGGCTTGAGATCGAAGCGGGTTTCTTAACGGCCGCATGAGCGGTGTCCGAGATCAGCGAGATCGCCCAAAGACCAACCCAGAGACCAGCCCAGAGACTCGTCAGAAAGCCGGTCACCAGGGCCGTCCGCATTGCGGTGTCGCGAGACGTTTTTCCCATTGCAGACGCGCCAATGGAAACAGTGAGTGATGTTTTCATATTTCACCTCGTGGCTCTATTGTCCGCAGCCCTTGGAAAGCTCGTCAACGTGTTTGCCTAGAATTTTGCCGTGGTGATCAGCCCAAGAAGCCTGGCGTTGAACCGCCAAAATTGTATTCGAAGTCGAGCTTCCATTCGACGCCTCGGCCGATTTCTTGACGGAAGGAAGCTCGAATTCCCCAGCAGTCACCCGGAGGCATGAGCTTAAACTTTGTCGACCAGGATTTGACGCGGAAATCCAGCGGCGCATAGCTCGCTGGCAAATAGTCGATGCCGCCCTCAAAGCTCAGATAGCGACGATCAAACCCTGCAGCTAAACCGAAGTTTTCTGTTCGTTTTGGATAGGCCTCTTCGATGTTTTCAGTGATCAAAAAGACTTGCGAATAAGACGTCTGGAGGAAGTTTCCAAGTGAGTCTCGTACTCGAGCGCGAGAGGTCGTATTCATAACCTTGTGATGGGGGAAGTAGTGAAATGCGGTGTTGGTATCGAAGGAATCCAAACGCACGTCGATGATCGAATACACATCAGACCAAGGGAAGTTTCTTTGCCCGGGTGCCGGCGAGCGTTCGCCTTCATCGATGTCATAACTTGTACCCGTCTTCACGGAAACAATTTGTCGGAAGACGGGAGTGTCGCCACTCCAAGACTTTCGAACGAAACGATTATTGATCAAGAGGTTGATCACGTTTCGCTGCGTGACTCGATCGTTGTAATCAAACTGAATTCCCTTGGAAGAGAAGAAGTCGGAGTCACTCACGGGTTGCTGCGCCAAAAACACTGGAATTCGGGCGTTGTCGCCGAAGAACTTCGAATTGCTTTGGTGCAGCCAAGGAATTCCTGAAATCGAAATTTCAGGCTCAATTTCATGTCGAAGCCGCTCTGGACGAGTGATCCCTTGCGGGCTTTGAAAGCTGGAGAAGAGGCCGGTTGGATTTTCGACGGACTCGGCTGAGGTGGGCTCGCGATCCGTGGTTTGAGCGTCATAGATCCGCGACAGTTGGGTGCGAATCGCGAAAGTTCCACGGACATAGCTTCGAAATGGAGCTGTATCGAACGCGGAGTTCTGGCTCGGCGAGACGTTAAACGAGTACTGGGTATGTCGGACGGAAAGGCTGGGCATGAAATCGATGTGCTCGCCCCAACGAAAGGGCGCCGAAATTTCGGGCTGAAAATCAATTCGTTGGCCTGTCCGGATCAGGTCCACGTCAGGCTCGAAGCTTCCCGAGCCGGTTCCACCTGTGCCGCGTGTGCGATCGAGGCGTCGAGGTGTTGTGACTGTTGCGGGAATCACATCGTCGTATGCGAAATCGTCACGAGCAAAATTCACATACTTGGCATTCCAGCTGACGCTGATTGGAAGATCGAGAATGCTTTGATGAACGCGGCTGATTTGAATCTCAGGGAATCTATGAACAGAGTCCGAGTTCCCTTCAAGTGGATCGACCTTCAGTTGGTTGATGTAGTAAGCCGCCTCGAGGCTCGAGTGAAGATGTTCAAAGTTCTTGGTGAGCGAGACTCGATTTTCAAGTGCGGAGTCGCCGGTCCCTGAGATCTCCTCCGAGAAGTCACGCGGGTATCTCAAGTCCGAAACGAAGTTCAGCTTCGCTCGATTGATGATACCTTCCGGTAGGGTGTAAAGGTGATCATAGGTGAGGAACCAGCGGTTGCTTCGCTCGCTGCCGGGTCGCACCGGCAAGTTGCGGTCTTCGAGAAAAACCTGGTCATTGATCGTCGCAAAATTGAGTTCGCCCGCGCTCTCCTCGCTGAGTACGTAACGGTAGTTCAAGAGGGCTTTCCCGCCTCGTCTTGAATAGAATTTCGCTGAGGCGGTCAGGTCTTGGCTTCGCGAGATGGCCCAGAAGAACGGGATGGTGACGGCCGTACCGCCGTCGCCGCTGTAGTCAATGCTTGGAATCAAGAGTCCAGTTTGGCGTTCGCTCTTGAGAGGGACGATGAGATAGGGAAGCCAAATGATGGGTACGCCGCCCACGCGGAGTAAGGTGTTCTTGATATACGCGTAGCCGCCGATTTCTGCGTCAATTCGTGAGCCCGAGAATGACCAAGCCGCGGGACAGGTCGTGCAGGCCGTGTAACGCGCAGATTGAGTTTCGTAAGTGATCGAGCCGGTCTTTCGAATCACCTCACCTTCAAAGATGACCTGGCCTGATTTCACGAAGCCGTTGTAAATGACGCCGGTTTGATCAGCGAGAGAAAGTTCGGCGCGTGTTCCCTCGGCGTAGGCCGTGGCGCTGGCGATGATGAGATTACCTTCGGCGATGATTTTGCGATTTTTGGAGTCAATGACGGCGCGATCGCAGCGGATCGCTTGGCCGCCGAAGTTGAGCTTCACGTCGCCGACGAGCTCGATGCTTTGTTTTTCTGAGTCGCGAAACATGGACTCTGCCGAAAGCAGAATGTTTTGCCCACCGGCCGTGATGCTGGCGCTGGTCGCCGCGAGGCTCGGTTGGGCAGGGACCATGCCGACGATCAAGGCGATCGCCCCGCTCGCTAAGGCGCAAATGATTCGGCGAAGACGCATGCAGAAAGCCTAGCGAGTTGAGGGAAGTCGAGTCATGAGTAGGGCGCGTCAAATGCCGGGTTTCTGAGCGATTTTGAGAGAAGGTGGGGGGGCGAGTCGAAGGCTGGTGGGCCTTGGCCTCGCCCTGTTGGGTCCTTGAACGATGCGACGAACTCGAGCTTACTTCGTCTTCATCGTGTAGACCCCATCCCAAGCGGCCTCCGGTGGCTCTTGAAGGTAGTCTTGGCAACGTTCCACATAGAGTTTGGAACATTCGTCATCGGGTTTAATGTTCAAAGCCTTGTGGAACTCCTCGATCGCTTCGCTAAAGCGCCGCTCGTGATAATGGGCAAAGCCCGCTTCAAAGTGGGGAAGCAGCTGCAAAAGCATAGGGTCCGGCTGAGTTGGCCCTGTGCCGATCTCACCCATGAGCTCGAAAATGCGAACGGGCAGGGCCTTACCTTTAACTCGCACCCAATCGACCTCTCGGGTGACAAAGCTTTTACCCAGTTTGGCCCGCGTGAATTCAGAAATGATGATGCGTGTGCCGTATTGCTTATTGATACCTTCAAGGCGTGAGCCCAGGTTCACCGAGTCACCCATAACCGTGTAAGAGCGAACCGTGTTCGAACCCATGTTGCCGACGCTCATGTCTCCTGTGTTGAGGCCGATCCCAATATCAATCTCAGGCAGGCCTTTGGCTCGGTAGCTTTCCTGGAGCTCGCGAAGCTTGACGAGCATTTTGAGGGCGCATCGTGCGGCATATTCGGCATGGTCCGCAAAGTGAATGGGAGCGCCCCAGAAAGCCATGATAGCGTCACCCATGTATTTGTCGAGTGTGCCCTTTGTTTCAAAGACCAAATCCGTCATCGGCGTGAGGTAGCTGTTCAGAAGATCAGAGAGAGCCCTTGGATCGAGCTTCTCGGAGATCGTCGTGAAGCCGCGAACGTCCGAGAACATGACGGTGAGCTCCATCTTTTTACCGCCAAGCTCGATGTTTCCCGGATCCTTCAGGATTTCGTCTACGACAGCGGGAGAAACGTACTTGGCGAAGGTGCCTTTCATCTCTCGCTTCTTACGTTCTTCGATGAAGTAGCGATAGAAGTTCGATCCCACAAAGACGAAAACGCAGGACAAAAATGGCAAGGACGCGTTCACCAAAGTGTTATTCGCAAACAGGTAGTATCGATCGACAGCGTAGAGAGTGAAAAGGTAACCCGCCGTGATACTCAGGCCCAAAAACGGCCCAAGCCAAGCGAGGAAAGCGGACAAGCTGACGCCCAAGAGGAGCGTGATCAACCAAGCCCAGCGAGCCTCAAAGGGATGTGATTTGAGCCAGCCAGGCGCTAAAGTGGGCTGACCGTTTTGTCGTCCATGCTCAGCCAGGAGATTTGAGAGGACATTCGCGTGAGTTTCGACCCCAGGATAGTTTTCTTCAAAGGGCGTGTTTCGCAGATCGTAAAGCGCGAGAGCAGTCGCGCCGACGATGACGAGTTTGTCTTTGAGAAATTCATTTCTCTTCACTCGCGTAGGTTCGGAGGGTTCTTCAAATTGCCCTGTCACCGGATTGAGCTTCTGTTGATAGACCACAAGTTCAGCGTCGTTTTCGCCGCCGCGATTGTTGAGAAGTGAGGTGGCCGAAATGTGGGCGAACATCTTTTGCGATCCCGCATAGTTGATTTGCATGCGACCGCGATCATCCACGGGGACGCTGAGTTCGGCTTTCCCTTCGCGATTGACGTACTCAAAACGATTCACATATTTCACCGGCACTTCAATTCGCGGCCACTTCTTCTTTCCCAAGGTCACTTGGGGGCGAAGCTTTCGATCGATGGCGAACATCTTGCTGGCGAGCGAGGAGTAATAAGTGTTGCCATGCCTTGCCACCAGCATGGATTTTCGAATCGTTCCGTCCGGATCGAGATCGGCGTTAAAGTAGCCGGTGTGTTTGGTCTGATCGGCAACCACGTCATAGCTCAGATAGGATCGGCCATAGTCGGGAACGATATTCATAGCGCGCTGAGAGCGCCACTTTGCGAAGGCCGGTTCAAAATCAACTTGTCGATAGGCTTCGGCTTGGCGCTTCAGAGTCTCATCGCTACCCTCTGAAGCGAGGCGTGGGAGTTCCTTAAAGAGTTCGCGCGGGCTTGTCGCGCTCCAAAGAGCTTGGCCTTGCTCGGGGTCCGTTGTGAGGATCTCCTGATCAAATCGTTTTCGATCCAAAAGCACGTCCCGCTGAGTGAGGGCCACTTTGCAATAGTCCTCCCCCAGCTTTCGCAAATCATTGACGAGTTCAATACTGCGTCGTCTCGGCATCACGTTGAGATAGGCATCGATGAGACTTCGAATCATCGGGCGGTTGGCGAATTCCGGTTTGGCCTGCGAGAGAAAATCAAAGAAGGCTTGCTCATTGCCGTTGACGGCTTGTGGGAAGAGCCAATGCAGCGCGCCTCGTTGGTCAGCCGGGAGATCAAGGCCCAGCTGCCGCAAGCCATCGAGGAGTAGGTTCGACATATCGGCATTCTTCTCAAACCAGGACTCCGTGATCGATCCTTCGCGGACCACCATGTAAGTTCGAATCCCATCTGCGAAAGGAGTTGGGAGATTGAGTTCCTGCAGGTGAGGGTCGACCACAGAAACCAGGATTTCATCCTTTTCCCATCGGCGTTTTTCGCCGCGCCTCTCGTAGAGAGCATCGAGACAAAAATCAAAGGCCGGTGAATAGATCGCATCACCGACATTGACGGCGCTTTCAAGGATCGCACCCATCACGACTTGGTCTGCGTAGAGTCCAACAATATCGGCGAGTTTCTTATCCGTATTCACGACGGCCGACATTTTCGTGAACTCTTCTTGCCCCACTTCGTCGAGCTTGTTCATCCGCGTGAGCTCTTGCTGCAAACGGCTGAGCGTTGTGACGGATGAGTTTTGGTCCTTCTCTGAGAAGGCGACGTCGAAGCCGATCACAGAGGCGCCTGCGTCGATGGTGTTTTCAATGAGCTTGCCAATTTTGTCTCTGGGCCATGGCCACCGACCTTCGGCATCAATCGAAGCGTTATCGATGGCCAGAATGACCACTCGTTCATGGCCGGGGATCGGTCCGCGGTTAATGAGTCGAAAGTCGATCGTTTTGCGGTGAATTTGATCGAGAATAGACTGGAGGGAGCTTTGGCGAATGAAGGTGTTGTCGATCGAGCCGAGCTTTTGAGTTTCGTAGTATTGGACGCTGATCCAAGCCATGGCGGCCGAAATCGTCACGCCCACAGTGAACGGCGACAGAAGGTAGCTCAAAGCCTTGCTGCCGAGAAGTCGTTTCAGCCAGCCTTGGCTGCCACTGGATTCTGAGGGTTCGTGTTCGGAGGTCTTGCTTTTCGAAAGAGAGAATTTGCCGAAGCTTCCAATTGTACGGCTAATGAGTTCTTTGAGCTTGGACATGCTGATCCTGTCGCGTTCACGGTTGTCGTACTCAGGCGCCCGGGCGTTGCTCGGTCTGACTCAGTCACGAAAATCTAACGCTGATCTTATCGGCCAAACGAACTGAGGTTTTAATGAGCCGCGAAAGGGGTACTGAGTTTGTGCGACACAAGTCCAGCGGCCAGCAGCAGCCCATGGTCCAGCACTCATCCGTCGTCGAGCCGTCAAGTCTGAAGTCGGGCTCGAGATGATTCTGTCAGGAGGTCGGGTCGAGAAACAGTCGAGTGAGGCCTAGTGGGTTATCCTGCATGTCACTAAACTGAGGATCAGTTCAAGGGGGACTTTATGTCGATTGGAGCCGGTGGATCTTCGCACCAAACTCTGCAGGCGATTTTCCAAGAGCGACATTTGGAAACCGGCCGTGTGGCGATTGTTCGTTTGCGCGGTCGGGTCGATATTGAATCAACGGATCTCTTTCGTCGCGCCTGCCGGGAGGCTCTCAGTGGCGCACGAGTGCTCTTTGATTTTTCTAAACTTTCGTTCGTGGGCTCGACGGGACTGCTTGCCTTTTTGGAGTCGCTCAACGAATTGGCTTTGCGTTCGGATACGGACATTCGCTTCATGCAGGTGAGCAGCGATTTTCGTAGGGTGTTGGAGGCAACGCCTCTCGGGCATCGGCCCTACTACGACGACGAAAACATGGCGATTCGTGGCTTCGACACAATTTCCGTATTACGGGCTCAGGAGCCGTCGGTGAATCAGGGCTTTGGGTACCTGAATCTAAAGCGTGAATCGCACATTGAGCCGGGCGAGGCTGTGCCCACGACGCGAATTGGCGATGATGGGCCCGATGCATCTCTCGAAGATTCGGTCGAATAGCTTCGCTGCTCGGGAGCGATGGCTTCAGGCATTGATCTGAACAGGCATCATCAAGAAGGGCTTGGCCATCAAAGGCCGAACCCCTTGCGCTCAAGCTCGGTGAGACCTGGATGCGCGGACGCCGTGTTTTCCTTGAATCCCAGCCGATCCAAGCCCTGATCCGTCAATCGAATCTGAGAGCGTGCACGCTCCGTCTTAAGTGCCATTGCTAATTCCTGATTGAGCTTTTCAAGAGCGGTTCGTTCCGCTTCAGCGCGCTCCAGACGGGAATTCATTTCACCCCAAGTTTGTCGCAAAGCTGCGATTTGCGTTTCAAGGCGAATGGCTCGTTGGTCGGCCTGCACGCGGGCTTTATCGATGGTCTCGCGGTCTCGGCGGGCTGTTTCTGCGGCCACCCGCAATGTCGCCGCTTCTTGCGAGACTTCATCCAAAGCGCCCCGCAGTCGTTCAGTTTCGGCAAGCAAGCGGCTCTCAAGCTCTTGCGCTCGGCGCTCGAAAAAGATCTTTTCGTTGGCCATGCGGGCGGCGTCTTCGGTCGCGCGATCGAGCGACTTGGCGCGCTGTTGAGTGGTGATGAGATCGCCTTCCGTGCGCTGGAGTTCGCCTTGCAATTGTTGAATTCGTTTCTCGTACTGATCGACGAGTCGAATTCGATCCTTCTCGTAATTGATGAGCCGTCTTTGAGCATCGTCGGTTTGATGCTGATGCTCTTCACGCATCTTTTGTGCAAACCCCTGGAGGCGAATGACTTCGGACTCGAGAAGCTTGGCTCGCTGTTCAAGTTGTCGTCGCTCTTCTTTACGCGCAAGCAGTCCTGGCTTCACCCAGCGCTCAAGCCGTCGTCGGTAGAGCGACTCGCGACGTATCTGAAATCGAGTCTGCTCGGCGAGTTTCTGACGAAGGCATGCGGCCTCTTCCGCCAGAGTTTCATTACGAAGGCTCAGTTCGGCACCTTCGAGGCGAGCCAGTTTGGCCTCCTCTTCAAAGCGCTTTTGGCGTGCCTCGGCCTGCAAGATTTTTTCGCCAACCGTGCGATCCTTTTCGCGGAGGATTTCAATTTGTGCTTTGAGAGTTTGTCGTTCGTTCTCCATTTGCTCGAGCTGTTGCTCAAGCTCGACGATTTGCCCTTCAAGAAGAGAGTTGCGGCGCAAATGCACGCGGAGGCGACTCGATAAATCTTCAGCATGATCGATGAGGGTCTCGACGGTCGCTGTGTGAAGAATCCGAGCTGGGACATCGGCGAGCTGAGGAGGCGGAGGCAACTGATCGGGAAGCGCCACTTTGGGCGATCCCAAATGAGTCGTCGTTGGGGAGTCGCCGTTGACGGCAATCTCTGGGGCTGGCAACTCGGGCATTGTTGGCGTCATGTCGCTATCTCCTCGTCCTTGAAGAGCGATCGAGCTCAGGCTCTCAGGCTAGTCGAGTCGAGTCAAAGCCTCGAATCGTACAGCCTTGAGAGCCAGACAGAGGTCCAGTTCCATGTCTCGATCCTAGACATGGGTCAAGTCGAGTCGGAATCACGCCGATAAAAATCCCATGGGTGCAGCGCCAAAGCTAACAGAGATCAACATCGAAATCCCAGGACAGGAATCCAAGCCGGGCCTTGTTGAGCTGGCCAGCGAGGCGAGTCGAAAAGACGCGGCGGGTGCGATGGCGCAGCGTATGCGCCATATTATCGGCACCATTCAGCCGCGAGATTGCTTGCGCACTTTGATCATGAGTTTTGTCGCGGACGAACGTTACGACAAAGCTGTTGCTGAACTGCATGCCCATCTGGATTCTCGGCCTGACTTCCCGATGTTCAAAGAACGCGCCGAGCGCCTCGTCAAGCATTCACAGGACCTCATTCAAGCCGTTCGCGCCAAGCGAAACTTTCCTGGATTCGCTTCGCTCAATATGAGTAAGCAAAAAGAACTTTTTGAAAAGGCGGTCGATCACTTTGAAGAGCTCAAAGTGACTCTGGCGAAAATTGAAGCGATCGAAAGAGAACTGAAGGTCGAAGATCTGCGCTCAACTGTTTGGGTGGTAAAGACCTTCTTCATTTGCGTGGCCGTACTCATCTCGTATTTCTTTATTCGAGATCTCTCACGCGGGATGATTCCCGCGTTTTCCGTTTTAATGGATTCTTGGTCGGACAGCTTGGCGGAATGGGTCTTTCAAAAGCTCGGACTTTGACCGCGCCAAAGACTATAGTTACTTCGCCGCTTTCTTGATCGCATTGAGAACCGGAATTGTGGGCTCCGCCATGAGTTGCCGACCATTGATAAAGATCGATGGCGTTCCTCGAAGCCCCAGGGTTGTGCCTAAGGCCGCGTGTTTGACGATGGCCTCTCGCGCCTCGGGAGAGCTCGAGCAAGTCTCAAGATCGCTCGCTGCGAGCCCCGTGCTCTGGGCGAGTTCGGCCATGCCAGACTTCACATTGTCCAAGGTTCGCCATTTTTCAAATCGAGCAAAGATTTGCTCCTGCATCTCCCAACCTTTTTGGCCGAGCTTTTCTCCGCACCACGCCACGCGCGCGAGCAAACAGGAGGCGCCGTTGTTTTGTCCGATGGCGGTATTGCACTCGCCATCAAGAGGCCAAGTGTAAAACTCAAAACGGACATCGGTATTGGCGCGAGCAAAGCTCTTTAAAGGCGCGGCGGCGGAACGGCAATGTCCACAGCGGAAATCAGCGAACTCGACAATGGTGAGTTTGGCCGCATCTCGGCTTGGACCCATGACGAGTGGGCCCTGATCGGCCAATTCGATCGTCGGCGCTTGATGCCAATCGGACACCACTGCGCGAATGAACTCCTGTCCTTGGGGTCCTTTGTTGTAGCTGTCTTCGAACATCTGATCGGCGATCAGGCCCACCGCGAGGCCGCCCACAACCAAGGAGGCGAGTTGAGTGAAGGGAGGTCCGAATTGCCAAGTTGAAGGGCGATAGTGTGACCAAGCGCCCCAGGCGGTGATCGCGCTCAGGATGTAAGTGACGACGCAAAAGGGACAGATTGAACCAATGGCGATCGCTGATATGCCGCCCATGACAATCGAAGCCGCAGCGATCACTCCGGAGGAAAGGACGATGAGACTTTGCCGAATTTTATTTTCGCCATCGCCCCAGAAGTGATGCAGGCCGATGAGTAGAATCACCGCGGCGTTCGCGAGTAAGCCCCAGAGTGCCATGGGGACGCCCAAAAGTTCGGAGTAGGCACTCGCGGTGGTCGTTGAGCAATTCCAGGTCGAGCTCAAGTCGCAAATTGCTGGACCGCTGCTGCTGTTAAAATGCACGCCATAGTGCAAGTTCAAAAGATAGGCATGGAAGCCGACGGCTGCCAGTGCGCTCACCCAAGTGATCTGACGAAAAAGTGGAGAAGATGAGGATTGCTTCATGCCCCAACTCTTCAGCTTTGTCGGTCCTGCGTCAAGCACGTTGAGGCATGGCCTGCGTTCCGTCACCTGGCGAGGGTTGGGAAACTCGAGCTTTCGCATCGATCGAATTGAATCTTTGGCATGGACGATTGGCCTTTCGGCTTTCAACATCAGGAAGGTATGCCTCAACAAAAACGTTTGAACTCAAAAGCTTCGGCCACAAAAGCTCGCCCCAAATCCAAAGGTCGGGGAGCCGGTTCTGCTTCAGCGCGAGTTTTAAACTCGCGGAAGGCTGCCGATCGGGGTCCGAAAGTGGATCCCGATTGGATTCGAGCGCGAAAGCAACTGCTCAAAAGCGTGAAGGCGGAAGTGCGTCAACGCGTCGGTGAGGACCCTTCGGACGTGAGAGCTGCGCATCGCGAGGTTGAGCGTCGTTTGAAGTCTCGTTTTCGTCCGTCGTCGAAGTCGGAGATCTTGGCGGAACTCGAGTCCGTCGATTTTGTTTTGGGAGGAGACTTCCATGCACACGGCCCTGCGCAGCGGACGCACTTTAAGATTCTTCGCCAGGTGGCGATTGAACGGGGCCTTATCTTGGCGATGGAGTGCTTTGAGATCTCGAGCCAAAAGTGGGTTGATGAATTTTTAGCGGGCCGAATTGACCTCGAAAAGCTCCGTAACAAGGCAAAGTGGGATTCGCGTTGGGGGTTTCCCTTTGAGAACTACCGATCCCTTTTGGAACTCGCGCGTCGACGACGTTGGAAAATTTTGGCCTGCGGCTGGCCAAGAGAATTGACGGCGGGTCGGCAGGGTTTGTTCAAGCAAGATGCCTTTGTGGCCAAGCGACTCTGGGTGGCGAGTCTTCAAGAGCCTGGAGCGCTCATCTATCTCATTATGGGTGAGTTGCATCTTCCTGGAATTGAAAGACATTTACTCACGATGAAGGGGGCTTCGGCGAGCCGAAATTTGCGAGGCAATTGGCGGGGAGCTTCGATCTTAGCTCTGCATGTGATGGGCGAGGATGTTTACTTCAAGCTGGCACTCAAATCCCTGGAGCATACTGTTGATGTCGTGAGGTTTTTGGACGCGCCGGCCATGAGAGAGTCAAGTGTCGCTGCCTTTGAAGGTTCGCGCCGTGGCGCCATAACGCAAAGAGCGGAGTCTTTATCTGGCGTGCGTCGGTTTGTGGCCCTGTGCTCGCCGCCTTGGGTGCTTTGGCAGAGCTATCTCCTGCACCTGGATCGAACCGTCGAGCTGGAGTGGGCGGATGCGGGTCGAACCGAGGAGGATTTCGATCCAACGGATCATGTGCGCCGTCACATAAAATGGATTTCCCAGCAACTTGGGCTTCGAATTGAGGTCCAGCGAGATACCCAAAACTTGTCGGTGTATCTCGTGTCCGATCCAAGGCTATGGCGCAAAATCGAAAATCAGCTCAAAGCGACCGATCGAGAGCTGGCGAGAAAATTGATGTTCGAGGAGCGAAGCTTTGTCATTCCGGCAGGTGAGTGGGCATGTCTCGGTCAGCCTACGGTCAACCATGCGGCTCACCTTGCTGGCGAGTATTTGCAAATGAAGGCCAGTGGTCGGCATCGACTCACGTGGAAATTTCCAAGTGACTTTGAGGCGGCGATTTTTGTGGAGGGTCTGGCTTACTTCGCATCGAAGTACGTCAACCCCAAACGCCAGTCGGAGAGCTTTGCCGATCTTCGAGCCAGTCTTCAAGCTTGGCCTCACGGTTTGACGGGTGGTTCCCCTGCCGAAGAAGAGCGTGAGGCGCTTCGGCTCGCTTTGGATCAAAGAATGTTGGAGCTCATGCATTTTCATCAGGGTCGCCAGCGCCGCGTTCAGGTGCGCCCCAAGCGAACGTCGAGTTGGCTGTGGGCCGCTTTGGTTTTAGGGCGCATGCTCGGCGAGCGCATTTTTACCGCGGATCGCGCACACAAGCTTCCGCGGCGCGAATTGTCGCGGTGGTTTAAGTTGGATGTTATGCGGCCCGACTTTCGTCGTGAGTATTTGCAGATTCTCGGTCGGTTGGCTCGAGCTGTAGGAACCGAAGTCGCTCCCTCAGATGTCTTGATGAAGAGTTTGTCGCATCGTCCGCGGCGAGAACGAATTTAGCATCGTGGAATCGCAGCGCTCTGGACTTTGAGCTTGCATTGAAAAGCGGCTCGGGGACAAAATTGAAGACTGGGAGAGCAGGAACGTAGGAAGGAGACACGGATGTCTCAAAAAACACCGCCGAACGGGCTGCCAAATCGAGAACCTATGGATCAAAGAGTCGGTGTCTCGCCGGATGAGCGCGTGCATTTGTCAGGATCAAGACACACGCCGCGAAGCCACTCGCAAAACTCTTCATCGAACTCATTTTACATTGATGCGAAAGGTCGCTCGGAAGGTCCCTACTCGGCGGATCAGTTACGATCCATGTTGGTCAATGGTCGCCTGCGAGCGCTGGATCTTGTTTTCCGCGATGGAGATTTGGAGTGGAAACCATTGGCATCCTTTCCGGAACTGCGCGCGCCTGAGCGTCCAAAAATTGAGGCGCAACCTGAAATGTCGCCCGAAGTTTTGCCAGCGGTGGCTTGGGTGATCTTGAGGCCTGCGGGAGGATCTTATTCGCAGGAAGGTCCGTTTTCCACGGCGACCGTGATCGATGGTTTGGCGAGTGGACAATTTGTGTATTCGCAATTTGCATGGCGACCTGGATTGGATCAATGGACTCGACTCGGGAATCTACCGGAGTTTGATCGTCGTTCACGGCTGCGAGCCGAATCTCCTCCTGTGCCACCGCCACTACCGGCGCTCGGCGAAATAGAGATTGCGGAGGCCGAGCTTGCGGTCAAGCGGGACCTCGAGACGCACGCGTCGATCGCCACAGGTGAATTGAATCGAATTGACCGCTTGGCTGAAGAGATTCTTCTGACAGGTAAGCAGCCGACGAACGAGCACGTAGCGAAGTCCTGGTCTCCGTTTGAAGATGATGGAGATGAAGTCGAAGTCGTCGTGGGTCGTGACTTGGCCCAAGTGCCTTGGGAGCATGAAAGAGCGTCGCAGGTCTCCCAGTCTCTGACTCAAGAGTCTGATCGGCTGTCTTTGATGAAAGATCCAGAGCCTCGAGCTTCGGCCCCCGGTCAGACTGGGTCTGAAAAATCCGCGTCTCAAAGTGATGTGCCAACTACGGATGCGCGCGAGGCACATTTCCGCCCACAGATCGTCACGGGCCAACAGAAAGCGGCCAAAGTGAAAGGTGCTGAGGCAGCTCCGCGACGGGATCCTTGGGAGATTTGGGGCAAAAAGGCGGCGGGTGGTTTCTTGATGGGCTTGGCCCTCTTGTTCGGACAGCATCTCGTCACTCGTCCCGCATCGACGGAAATGAGCTCACAGGCTTCAGAGCTTGTGCGGCGAAACGCCACTGAGGGAGCCGCGTCACTCAATGCTCCAAGGCCAAAGGATCAAACAGAGACTCCAGCGACGGGAGTGGCCGCCAACTTGCGTTCGGGCTTTAACGTCGAGAGTGATCCAGTGAAGGGGCAAGGCTCGGGGTTCGTTGAATCCTCGCCTTTGAGTCCGACCGGCACACTTCGAGTTCGTGGTCAGAAGCTTGATCAAGGCGATGCGGCCATCTTGGTTGAAGGTGTGAAAGCACTGGGTGCGACCGAACTCAAAGTGAGCTTCACCGCCGATGTCGGACAAGTTTTGCAGCGTTATCATGTTCGACAAGAGAAAGTCTGGCCAGTTCCATCGGAGGAGTTTAATGCGGATCTCGTGAAGATCAGATTAAAGAGCTTTCAACTGCCTCTTGGTGAATACAAAGTTCGCGTGAGTGTCGGTGAGCAAATCGCTGAGCAAGTTGTGTTTTACGGGGAGCGAAATGCGCAATTCCTTAGTCAAATGGAAGAGCACCTCCGCGCCATTTCTTTTGAGGCGCAGTCGCAGAAAAAGGCCCTTTTCTATCTCGCGCGTGATTTGGACCTCATGGCGCGCGAATTGGGTGAAAAGTATGGCCAATTGCGAGGTCGGTCAGAGCTGTGGTCGCAGTTCATGGTGAATTGGCAGGGCCGAATGAAACAGGCGGAGTCCCAGCTTTCGAATCTCAGCCGCAAACCGATCGAACAACAGGTTTTTCCTGAGCCCACAGGGAGATTGGTCCTGATTCAACAGTCGATGAAGGAATTGGGGACTCAGTATCAGCAGAGCATTCGCCAACAGCGTGATGTGGCGAGCGATCAGCTCTCGGGCTTGATTAGCGAGCTGGCTCGTACCAAAGAAGGAATTGGTGCTCTGACGTGGAGAGAGGGCGCGAAAACAGAGTGAATCTCTCGGTTCCCGGCGCTGGAGGCCCTCGAAACTTGGCTTCGGGCATTAATTCGAATCGTTCGCCACTTGGGTTGATCCGAGACTCTTTTTGGCGAGCAACTCTCGGAAGTCTTTTCCGGGCTTGAATTTTGGAACTTTGGTAGCGGGAATGTGCACTTGGGTGCCGGTCTTAGGATTTCGGCCCTTTCGCGACTGTCGGGCGCTGGTCGAGAACGTACCAAAGCCCACCAATTTGACCTCTTCGCCTTTTGCAACGGCTTTGGCGATCACTTCCAAGGCGGCATCGAGTAGTAATTCACTCTGAGTTTTGGTCAGCTTGGTTTTCTGCGCCACCTTATCAATCAATTCCGCTTTGTTCATTCGCGTCCTCGGTTGGCTCTGGCGTCGCTCGGCGATCGGCACCGGTTCAGAGAGAACCGATTCTCGCACCCTGTGCCCTCGGCCGTTTGGGCTTGTCGAGCTTTGGGGCGATGATCGTTGGCGAGTGAGACGGGTTGGGCTTGCGCCAAATCGTTTCGATCGACTTATCTAGGTTTTGCTCGCGAGGGGGTCAAGCCCATCAAAAGATCTTTCTGAAAATCACCTGGAAAGCGTTGCAAGTTGCTTCATCTTTCGAGCTGACCAGCGGCCCTCTTGGGCTGCGTATGAAGATCGGGCCACAGGGCGGCGGCGAGTTGAGGGGAGGAGTTCTAGGCTAGTCATTGACCGTGTCATTTGCTAAGTTGGCGAAATGCAAAGACAGTTGCGGCGCGAAACGGCTCAGTTTTTGTCATTCATTTTAACTGAAGTGCTCAGCGATGTTATGCGCCAAGCGCCTCAAGACGGTGCGACGGAGGCTCGGGACCAGGCTTCGGCTTCTGCGCCAGGTAAAGGCTTGACGGCCGCTGGTGGCGTTGAAGCCTCCATCACTGTGGAGCAAATCGAAGCTGTGATCGAGCGCCCCAAGAAGCTTGAACATGGTCATCTGGCTTGGCCGCTTTTTCCTTTGGCCAAGATTCTCCGCCAACCTCCACCTGTGCTCGCGACGAGATTTGCGGAACTGATTCAAAAGCGAATTGCGGCGGGCGATTCTCGTTGCCAGAAGTTGGGCTTGGCACGGGCTGATGCCGTCGGTGGTTTTTTGAATCTGACGATCTCGGATCAAGCGTTCCAAGATCGCCTCATTCAAGCCGTCGCTGCGGCTTTGAAGCTCGATCCTATGGCTTCAACCTTGGGTAATTCAGAACGAGGTCGAGGCCGACGCCTCGTTATTGATTATTCGTCACCCAACGTCGCGAAGCCGATGCACGTCGGTCACTTGCGGGCAACGGTGATCGGTCAAGCCATTCGCAATTTGGCCGAGTCACAGGGTTACGAGGTGATTGGTTTGAATCATCTCGGTGATTGGGGCGTACAGTTTGGAAAACTCGCTTGGGCCTATCGCGAATGGGGCCACGAATATGATTTTGAGGGCCAAGCCTTTCCGAGTTTGTTTGCCATTTACGTGCGATTTCATGAAGAGGCCGAGAAGCGACCCGAGCTGGAAGCCTTGGGTTCGGCCGAGTTTAAAAAGTTGGAAGATGGTGATCCTGAGATTCAAACGATCTGGAGGCGTTTCGTACAGATCTCCCTCGCGGAATACCAAAAGGTCTGGGATCTTCTCGGCGTGAAGCACGACCTGGTTCGCGGCGAGAGCTTCTACAATGATCGCTTAAAGGCCGTTGAAGATTTGCTTGAACGAAAGAACCTCCTCGTTCTTAGTGACGGAGCCTACGTTGTGCCGTTGGGCGAAGACATGCCGCCTTGTTTGATTCGAAAAAGTGACGGCGCTTCGCTTTATGCAACCCGCGATTTAGCGAGCGCTATTTATCGGCGAGAAGAATTGAAAGCCGATATGAATCTCTATGTGGTGGGCTTCGAACAGAGTCTGCACTTCAAGCAGGTCTTCAAGGTACTTCAGCTCTGTGGCTATGATTGGGTTGAGGGTTGTCATCACATCGCCTTTGGCCTCTATCGCTTCAAAGAAGGCGTCAAAATGTCCACCCGCAAAGGACAGGTGATATTTCTTGAAGAGGTTCTCCGCCAGGCGATTGAGCGGACGCAAGGGATCATTCAGTCGAAGAATCCTAATCTCTCCGAGGCAGAACGAGTCCGTGTCGCTGAGGAAGTCGGCGTCGGTGCCGTCATCTTCAATGATCTGCTGTTTGATCGAAGCAAGAACGTTGAATTTGATTGGGATCGAATTTTGAGCTTTGAAGGCGATAGCGGTCCGTATGTGCAGTACATGCATGTGCGATGTGCTTCGTTGATCAAAAAATTTGAAGCGGCTGGACTCAAGCCAAATCTAGAGAAAGTGGCTGTACTGGATTCGCCCGAAGAACGCGAGCTGATCCGACAATTGATGAGCTTCGATGAGGTCTTGGAGTCGGCCTTCGCTGGTTTTCGACCCAACGTCCTAGCTCAGTATCTCCTCGAGGTCTGTGCAGCGTTTTCCAGATTCTATCATGAGCATCGCATTCTCGACGAGGCTGAGCCAGTTCGGGGATCGCGCATGGCCTTGGTGGAGTGCACGCGTGTGGTTCTCGCGCGAGGCCTGCGATTGCTTTCGATTCGCGCCCCTCAGGTCATGTGAACTCGTTTTTGTTGTTTCGCGCTGAAGATCTATGGGGCCAGTCTTGTGTCTCGAGAATTCTCGATACGAGCGTCGTCCCTTTCTCTCGCACGGATCTCTTGAACTCTCCGGAGTCGGAAACCGTTTTTGATTCGAAACTTCAGATTTTGAAGTTTGATCCTCGCTGTGTTTCGGCGAATGCATCGACGCTTCGTCTTCTTGAGATTTGGGCCGATGATGGAGCCGAATGTGGCCAAGTCTCCTCGGTTGGTAGTATCGGCGAAGCGCGGAACTTGCTTTCTCAACATGAGGAGCCGGCGCAGATTTGGCGTGCCATTCCGAGAGGTCGAATTCGTCGCGGGGCTCTTCTCGAAGAACAGCTCCGACGAAAGAAGTGGAAGTTGCCCTTAGGTTGGGCGAGCGCGGCGAATTTGCAGATCAAGCAATCGTGGCAAAAATATGCGTGTGGCGGATTCATTTGGCTTGATTCGGATCAGCTGCTTTGGGCCACGAGGTTTCGGGAAATTGCACCGGAGGGACAATGGTGCTTTATCGAGGATCGGAAGAATCCACCTTCCCGGGCTTACCTCAAGCTCTGGGAGTGGAGCTGGAGGAGTGCATTTCAGCCTCTCGCCGGTGAGCGAGTTCTTGATCTCGGGGCGAGCCCGGGAGGATGGACTTGGGTTTTACTTGAGGCAGGATGTCGGGTCGTGACTTTGGATCGAAGCTCGCTGGACGAACTCGATCCCCGAGTTCGGTCGAGAATCGAATCAGCCCATCAAGGTGATGCGTTTGATTTGACCTCATGGCCGATTGGCCCTTGGGATTGGGTCACTTGCGATGTAATTGCGTCTCCACAGAGAAGCCTCCAGCTGATCGAGGCTCTTCGTCAGCGCGATCAGCGTTTCGTCATCACCGTAAAGTTCAAAGGTGTACCAGAAACTGAGGATCTCAGACTTTTGAGTCGTCAGCTCGACGATCGGCGAGTGACCGCGCGGCGGCTTTGGCATAACAAGCATGAGATCACCGTTTGGATGGATCGACCTTGATGCGCGACTCACTTGTCTCAATCTGAGACAAGTGCCGTCAAAGTCCTAGGGAATCCAGCTTCTCAACTCATTTCCTTGCTCGAAATTGCCGATAACTAAATGAGCGATAAATCGAATGGACTCACAGGTTTATCGAAGTTGCTTCAATTGATGCTCGCGGCTTCAGGCGAGTGAGTTGAAAGTCGGTTCAATGAGGGTGCTCACATGGCGGCTCAAAAAAATAAGGCGCGACATTCTGCGATGAGTGGCGGCCTCTTTGCCTCAGTGATGTTGATCTTGGCCTTTGCGTTTATCGGCCTACGTCAGCTCGCGAGTCAAGGAGGGCATGACCGCGATGCTCTGGTTCGTCAGTTGGAGTTGGCGCAGCAGGCTCGGGCCCAAGCTGAACTGCGGGAACAGTTGGCTCTAGAGCAGGTGCGAGAGCTGGGTACTCAAGTCGCGACAATTTTGCCTTCACAATATCGCGCGATCGCTCAAGATGCGAGAACCTACAAGGCGCGCGCGATTGCAAGCGTCACCAATGCCCCTGAGACTGAGTTGAAGATCGAGCGGGCCTCGAGTCTGCTCGAGCGAGCCAAAGCGGACTTTCGAGCGCAAAATTTTGAGGTTTCCAATAAACGGCTTTCCGATCTCATTCGCAGTTATCCCGATTCGATTCATGGTCCTGAGGCTCGCTTTCTGTTGGTGGAAGGTTTGTACCGAAGCCGAGACTTTGAGAGTTGCGTCGAGACCATCGAAGAGATGCTGAGACTCTATCCGGAAAGTGAATTGACGGGATTCGCGCTATTGCGCTTAGCGAAGATTTACGAGCTTCGAGATCGAATGGAAGATGCGGCCGATGTCTATCGATCGATCCTACAGAATTATCCACAGAATGAAATCAAGATGCAGGCAAAAATGGCTCTGAAGAGGGTTGATCTGTGAGTCGACGTCGGGGTCCCACTCTCCTCGGTCTCGCCTTAGGTTTTGCGGTCGGCTTTGTTATCGATTTAAGAATCGGAGCTCATGACCGCGTTTCGACTTTACCTCTACAAGTTGACGAACGTTTGCAAATCAAATCCGGTCAAATTGTTATGGAGCCCAACTCGTGCTTGCGGCTCATGCCCCGAGTCTGTGATGGACAGGAAGAGTCCTGTCGCCGAGAAATTTCAGCTCAATCGTCGTTGGCCAAGGAAGTTTCCAAGGGAAAGCATCGCATACATTTTGATGCGGCTCTCGTTTCCACGTCCTCTTCTCGGGATCACCGGTGCGCACTGCGAGTTGGGGAAGGTCGTCGGATCACTTTCGCCTGGCAGGGTGTTCGTTTTACGATGATTGACTCCGCGATGGTGGAGCTTGTAGATGCCGAACAGAGCTCGCAATTTCGGGTTTTGCGAGGTCGTGTCAGGGTCACGGCGCTTGAGCCGGAGTCGGGGGCTGCTTTGAATCTTCCGGCGCTCGTGAGTTACCTCGGGCAATTTGAAGTCTTACCAGGAGCTGACTTCATTGTTCATGTTCGCGGAGGCTCAGATGCTTCCGAGCTGACGGCTGACTCGCTTCAATCTGTGGCGCTGTTTAATGAATCCGAGAAGAGCGTTGCGATGAAGCTTAAGGGTTGGTCCCAAAGCCAAGAGTTGCCGCCTTGGACGGAGGTGGTGATCCGGCGTCCTGGATCGCGTTCGGCGCAGGCTTTGGTCGAGATTCCTGTCCCACTTCAGTGGGATGAATTTATCGAGCGCCGAGCTCGATTTCATTTTGGCCCTCGAGAGAGGTTTGCTACGGATCTTCAGCAAGCGGCGTTGGGCCGTATGCGTGCAGCCGAATGGGTGGGTCAAGTCCACCGAATGGCGGCCGACCGCAAAGTGGCGTCGATTCGAGCTGAGCAAGCCAAAGATCGCGAGGCTCAGCGGCAATCCAAGGTGCAAAGCGCTGAGGTTAAGCGGATCTTCCGTGAACGATATGAGCGCCAGCAGTTGGGTGATTAACCCGACTCCCAAATCTTGCCTGGACCCCCGTCGAGGAGTCTTGTGATTACTTCGTATTCGCAGTGAATTCTGCTGAGTTCTGCTACACTGGAAGAGACTGAATTCACTTCTCATGGAGGAGAAGCCGGTATGTCTTCTGTTGGTTCAGCCGAAAAGCGATCAAGTCAGGATGAGGCGACACGCGCTGCTCGCGAATCCTATCAGCAAAAAGAAGCCGAACAAGCGAAGCGCCACGCACAAGCCATGAAGCGCATGGCTGAGGCTCATCAAAAAGAAATTTCCGAACTTGAGGCTCAGCACAATCGGCATATGTCTGACCTCAAGGATCGGGCATCCGAAGCCATTTCAGCTCGCGATTTGCGTTACCAGCGCGAGATTGAGGAGCTTCGCTCGATGCATCAGAAAAACGTGCAGCGGCAAGCGAATGAATCTGAAACAGCTCGCCGACAACTTGAGACCGCTTATAAGAGCCAGGCCGAGGCGGACAAAGCGGCCCAGTCCCAGCAGACCCAATTGATGCGAGCTCAGTTCATTGATGATCTTAAGAAAAAAGATACACAATTCGAGGACTTTGCCAAACGAACGCGCGAAACTTCGCAGAAGTCGCTCGGTGAGACACGAACAAGATTGACTCAAGCTCACGAAGAAGAAAAGTCCGCGATTATCAGTGATCGAAATCGAATGCTGGAACAGGAGCAGCGAAACCAGGCGGAGCTTCGTCGGGCCAAAGATACGCAAATGGCGGCGCTCGAGCGTGAGAAGCGCAATCAATTAGAGTCTCAGCGAATGCAAAGTCAGTTCACCATTGAAGATGAACGTCAAAATCATCGTATGGGGCTTGATGAGGCGCGACAGAGTTTCGATTCTGGACTCAAGGCGGCTCGAGATCGATACCGTGAAGCGATGGATGAGAATGTTGAATCGAATCAGCGCGCGCGTCTGTCGTTTGAAGAAAGCGTCAATAAGCGCGTGAATGATCGAGTCAATGCAGGTGAAGCGGAGAAGCGTCGTCTCAAGTCCGAGCTGACCCGCCAGCAGGTACGCATGAACCAGCAAAAGAATCACGAAGTTCAAAACACGCGATCTGAAATGCAAAAAAACATCGAGCTTCTCGAAAGAGCTCGCGTCGAACTGGTAGATGCAACGAATGAAAAAACAGCCGAAGAGATTCGAAGGGTCAATAGCTCGAACTCGGACACGATGGGCCGAACAAATCGATTCTATCAAGAAAAATTGATCATGGATAAGGCTCGGGCCGATGAGCGATTGGAGCGAGTCAACGTGGATCATGAAAAGAAGCTAGCGAATACTGAGATCACGAATCGAACTCGATTCGACAAGTTGTCGGCGCAGGCAGATAGAGAAGAGAAGTCTATGCGAAATTTCTTTGAGCAGTCGTCGGTCGCCCAACGCGAGAACTTTGAAACGAGTCTGCGAGACCTCCGGGAGCGTAACAAGCGCGACCAGGATCTGATTGTCGCGAATTTCTCGCGTCAGGCCAGAGAGCGAGAAGAAAAGTTCCGAGAAAAGCTCGGCGAACTCACATCTAAACACGCAATTCAGATTCAAGATTTACAGCAAGATTCAGAACGTCGTGAGCGGGAGCTTGCGACGGTGCATCAGAAGGAAAAGAAGGACCTGGTGGTTCAAAAGAATCTTGAGATTCAGCGTCAGGCCACTCAATACGAGAATCGAATTGCGAAGATGGAAGAGGCCCACAAGCAACAGGTGGATTCGATGCAGCGCCGTCATGAGGAGTCTTTGGCTAACCTGACTCGCGCAAAAACAGGAGCCAAAACCTGAAATGATTCGACTTGCGCCGACCCCGCGATAAGATCCCGAGAGGGATCTTTGACTTTGAGAAATTGAGCTTTGTTGAGGTGATCAGGGTGGGGCAAGTGATGAATCGTCTGGCGGACCGACGCACTAAAATCGTGGCCACTATTGGCCCAGCTACCAAAGGGCACGAAAACCTTAAAAAGGCCATGATGGCGGGCATGAATGTCGCTCGCCTTAACTTTTCGCATGGAACCCACGCGGAGCACGCCGCGGTCATTCGCGATCTTCGTGAGCTTTCGTTGGAGTTGCGCGCTCCAATAACACTTCTTCAAGACCTGCAAGGCCCGAAGATTCGTGTGGGCAGGTTCGAAAATGGGGCCATCGAGCTCGAAGAAGGCTCCGAAGTGATCGTCACGGTCCAAGAGGTTCTTGGTCGCGCCGGGCTCATTCCTTCCGATTTCAAAGAACTCCCGGGCTCATGTACTCCTGGAACTCGAATTATGTTGGATGATGGTTTGCTTGAACTTAAAGTCCTCAAAGTCGATGGCGACAATGTTCATTGTGTCGTCATTTACGGTGGTGTGCTCAAAGACCGCAAAGGCATGAATATTCCGGGTGCGCACTTGCAGGTTGACTGTTTGACTCCCAAAGATCTCAAGGATTTAGAGTTCGGAATTGCGCAAGGTGTTGATTTCATCGCCTTGTCTTTTGTACGAAGCGGTTCGGATATTCGTCGCCTTCGCGAATTGATTCAGCAAAAGGGATCCAGCGCGCGAATTGTGGCGAAGATCGAAATGCTGGAGGCCATTGAAGATCTCGAAGAGATCGTCCGCCTGAGTGATGCCGTCATGGTTGCTCGTGGGGATCTGGCGGTTGAGGTTGGTCAAACACGACTCCCTCAGATTCAAAAGCAAATCGTACAGCTATGTAATCGGGTTGGGCGGCCGGTGATCACGGCGACGCAAATGCTCGACTCCATGACGGATAATCCTCGACCGACTCGGGCCGAAATCACGGACGTCGCCAATGCGGTCTTAGATGGAAGTGATGCGCTGATGCTATCCGCTGAATCGGCCAGCGGGAGATTTCCGTTTCGCTGTATCCAAACGATGCATGAAATTATTCTCGAAGTGGAGAGAAACGGAGATTACTTCTACGACATGCGGATGGAGGATCAATTCTCATCCGTCGCCGATGCGATTGCCGCGGCGTCAGCTCTCTCCGCGCAGAAGCTTCAGGCGGAGGCGATTGTCTGTTTGACGACCTCAGGGAAAACGGCATCGATGATTGCCGGCTATCGTCCCAAAGCGCGAATCATCGCGGTCACCCATATTCTTCCGACGCTCAATCGACTTGAGCTCGTATGGGGAATTCAGACTTTTAAGATTGACCCTTATTCATCTTCAGACGAGGCGATGCAGCAGATCGAGCGTATGCTTTTGCAGTACGGTCTGGTGAAGCCGGGAGATCGGGTGATCTTAACCTTGGGAGTGCCCGTTCTCGAACGGGGTACCACAAATGCCCTTCGGGTTTATACCATTAATCGCGAAGATCTGACTCGATTGCCGGAGGCCGAGCTCCCGACCCGCTGTCGGGTTCACTCCTCATTGACCTGAGCTCTGTGCATTTAAGGGTTTGATCGATGCGGTGGTCGCTCGGCAAACGCAAACCCTCCTCGTGCATCTGGCAAGATCCTGCTTTCTCGTCGGCGGGTAAGCTCAGCTGATTTTTCATAACTTCTCGCGCACAGGTGTCGCGACTCAAGACCTAGGGGCTATTGATATACGAGCCATCCTGCAGATCGGCGATGACTCGAATCTCGCTCCGGAAGTCTACGAGCTTCTCAAAATCGACAAAGAGGGTCTGCAGAAGATCGCGACAGTGAGTCGCGGGGCCGAGGCCCAGTTTACCGTGATGCGAATCGAGAATCTCCGGGCTGCGGGCATTGACCAGTTGAAGCGCCCACCGCCGTCAGTATTTCGCTATCCCTACTTCAATAACCGCGGCATCCAGAGGTTGAAGTCTTCCGGTGTTGCGATCGCTGTGATCGACGTGAGAGCGGCAGCCGAGATGGCGGATTTCAGTATTCCTAATGCGATGAAAGTCTCTTACGAGATCCCGGACTTACCTGAGAAGGGGCGTCGATACGTGCCGGAGATCACAGTGGAGCAATTGGTCAAAGCCTCTTTCAACGCGAGTGAGCTGGTGGAATCGCAAAAGAGTCCCACCAAGACTCATTACATTATCGTGGGCGTTGACGACTTCGACGGGCGTCCGTTTTGGTTCGCACGCGAAATGTTGAAAATGGGGATTGTGAATGCGTCCTACTATCCTGCGGGAGCTGAAAGCCTCGCTGCAGCCTTGATCGAATAAGCTCGGGAGGTCGTCGCGATTATCGCGTGACCTTCTTCGCGGCGTGAATGATTTCCCAGTAAGGGTAGATGGTTTCGAGTTCGCTGAGATTGAATGATACCGCCAGTCCGCCGCCATCCACGGAGAACTTTTCACCGATCAGGCCTTTCTCGGAAAGCGAATTCGGATCGTCGACGCTAAAGAGAAAGCCGAGCTCGCGCATCGAATCATTCTGCATTTGTGTGAGATTCACTTTCACTTCGCCCTTGTCGCTGGGAGTTTCTCGTTTTCCAAAATGCATGAGGGTGCGAAGCGACTTCATTTCCTTTTCCTCGACGTTGACCCTCTTGTCGTCGCTCTTAAAGAGCCAATCATTGTAGAAGTCGACAAAGCGAATTAGGAAATCAGGGTCAATCACCGTGATCCGACGATTGCCTTCGCCCAGGTCTTCGACTTTCGCATGCCCAAAGCCTTGCAAGAGCTCGAGCATCGTATCCATCTTATTGGTGGGCTGTTGGAAGACCTGAATAGTGTAGCGGCGCAGGCGCTCAGTCGGCACCACGAAGCCGGCTTTTTCACCGGGCTTACCGTAGACTTTCGCCGTCATGCCAATGATGGCGCAAAGTCTCGTGACCGTGTGAGGTGGGAATACAGAAGTGTCGTCATCCGTCTTTTCAAGCTGTTTGATCTTTTGGTTCGCGTTTCGCAAATGGGTGTTCACCGACTTCATGATCGCCTTCACCCACTCCGGGAAACTCTTAAATTGAGCGTGCAAAGCTTTGAAGGGAAGTTCAATGACCACGGCGTCCGAGATGGCCTTGATGCTGGCGGAGCGCGGCTTGTTATCGAAGAACGCCATCTCGCCGATCATGTCGTTTGCGCCGAGTTCGGCGAGAACGATCTCTCCTCCGCCTTTGGGGCGAACAACGGCCAGCTTACCGCTCTTAATGACAAACATCGACTCGGCGGGGTCGCCTTCGCGAAAGAGATACTCGCCTTTTTTGAGGTTCTTCGGTCCACTCATGTCGGTGTCACTGCCTGCTGCTCTCGCCGCTGCTAAGGATGATGACCCCAGGCTATCAAGTTGTTGGCCAAGGTGCAGCGTCACTCCGCGACAAGGCCGAGGAACCCGACATCAGTCGAGGTGAACCGGGACCTAGTTGAGCGAAACGGGCTTGGCGTCAGGAGCGATCTCAACCGGAGCACCCGTCGCCTTCACGACATCTTCAGGTGACAGGTCAGGAGCCCACTCGACCAACCGAAACCCGCGACCTTTCATGACATCCAATACGCCGTAATCCGTGACGATTCTTTCCACGACGCCCATACCCGTCAGAGGCAGCGTGCACTTCTTGAGCAGTTTATGTGAACCATCTTTCGCACAATGCTCCATCGCCACGATCACACGACGTGCGCCGGCGACGAGATCCATCGCTCCGCCCATGCCTTTGACCATTTTGCCCGGAATCATCCAATTGGCGATCGATCCATCGAGATCGACCTGCATGGCGCCGAGTACGGTGAGATCGACATGTCCGCCGCGAATCATCGCGAAACTCTCGGCCGAAGAAAAAAATGAGGCACCCGGTACGGCGGTCACGGTTTGCTTTCCCGCATTGATGAGGTCCGGATCGACTTCGCTTTCGAGAGGAAAGCCACCCATGCCCAAAAGGCCGTTTTCGCTTTGGAGCATGACGCCCATTTCCTGCGGGATAAAGTTGGCGACAAGAGTCGGGATGCCAATTCCCAAGTTCACGCAATACCCTGGTTCGATCTCTTGAGCGATCCGTTTGGCGATTTGATCACGATTTAAAGGCATAAAAACTCCTTCGAGAGCTCCACGAAAATCATTTCAGGCGAACGGTTCTCTGCTCGACTCGCTTTTCAAGTTGAGGCGAGACGATCATTCGCTGAACATAGATTCCGGGCACATGAATATTCTCTGGATCGAGTGCGCCGAGTGGTACCAATTCTTCAACTTCAACCACCGTGATTCGACCGGCCGTCGCCATCATGGGATTAAAATTTCGAGCTGTCTTGCGGAAGACCAAGTTGCCGAAAGGATCGGCCTTCCAAGCGCGGATGAGTGCAAAATCACCCGTGATACCTTTTTCCAAGACGAAATGGCGCCCGTTGAACTCGCGCGTCTCTTTGCCGTCAGCGACAATCGTACCGTAGCCAGTCGGTGTGTAGAACGCCGGAATGCCCGCGCCGCCGGCTCGGATTCGCTCCGCAAGTGTACCTTGTGGGCAAAACTCAAGTTCAAGTTCGCCGCTCAGGAACTGCTTTTCGAAGGTCGCATTTTCTCCGACATATGAAGACAGCATCTTCTTGATCTGCCGAGTGTGAAGCAAGAGACCGAGGCCAAAGTCGTCGACGCCTGCATTATTGGAAACACAGGTGAGATTCTTCACTCCCGAATCACGGAGCGCGAGAATTAAATGTTCAGGAATTCCGCAAAGACCAAAGCCGCCAACGAGTATGGTCATACCGTCCTTGACGCCTTCGAGAGCCGCTTGAGCGGACGGGTAGAGTTTGTTCTTCATAAAGTTTCCCCCAAGGAAGATCCTCAGTTGCGCCATTTATGGCGCGCTTCATCAGTTGCGCTTCATTAGGCGCGTTCAATCACCATCGCCACAGCTTCTCCGCCGCCAATACACAACGTGGCGAGTCCGTAGCGTTTTTGATGCAATTGGAGAGCATGCGTGAGTGTCGTGAGGATTCGGGCCCCTGAAGCGCCGATCGGGTGACCGAGCGCGACGGCGCCGCCATGGACGTTGACGCGCTCATGCTCGATTTTAAACTCCTTCATGGCGACCATGGTGACGGCGGCGAAGGCCTCGTTGATTTCAAACAGGTCAATGTCCTTCATCGAGAGACCGGCGCGATCGACGGCTTTTTTCATGGCGCCCGCTGGTGCCGTGGTGAACCACTTCGGATCGTGGGCATGTGTGGCGTAGGAGACGATTCGCGCCAGGGGCTTACTCGACGTTTGCTGCAGCATCCTTTCGCTCATGAGAACGACAGCTGCGGCACCATCATTAATTTTTGAGGCGTTGGCGGCCGTTACGCTGCCGGCTTTATCGAACGCGGGCTTTAAGCCAGGAACTTTCGAAAAATCCGTTTTGCTGGGCTCCTCGTCGAGTGCGACCTGGGTCGGGCCCTTTCGGCTAGCGACTTCGACGGCGACGATTTCATTTTTGAAGTAGCCTTCGGCCTGAGCCTTTTGAGCGCGTTTGTAAGATTCAATTGCAAAGGCATCTTGCTGCTCGCGCGTGAAAGAGTTTTCCTTCACACAAAGTTCAGCGGCCATGCCCATGTGCCAGTTCGAATAAGGATCCCAAAGTCCGTCGTTGAGCATGGAGTCGGTCAGTTCGGTGTGGCCCATGCGGAAGCCTGAGCGCGATTTGCTGAGCAGGTGTGGGGCAAGAGTCATGTTCTCTTGGCCGCCCGCGACAGCTAAATCCACATCACCGAGGCGGATATGGTCAGCCGCCAACATGACCGACATGAGACCGGAGCCGCAGACTTTGTTGATCGTAAGGCAAGGGACACTCTGTGGCAGTTCCGCATAGAGAGCGGCCTGTCGAGCAGGGGCCTGGCCAACGCCGGCTGTTAGGACTTCGCCCATGATCACTTCTTGAACGAGAGGCGCGAGCTTTTGGCGATCGCCGCTGCGAGACAAGGCTTCGCGAATCGCCACAGCGCCCAAGCGTGGCGCGGGCATCTCAGTGAAGGCACCTTGAAATGAAGCGATGGGAGTGCGGACCGCGGATGTCAAAAAGACCTTATTCATTGAGCTTCCTCCTCGTCATTCGAAGAATCGTGTGGCGGCTCATCAGAGAATGAGAGGAACGCGATTGAGTCAACCTTCAGTGCGGCTCGACGAGAGGGTCCGAGGCCCCTGGTGGCCCCCCAATGCCCGCCCAAAATGTGCACCCAAAAAAGTCCCACAGAATGACTTGATGATCGAGATGGCGGGCTGTCATGCTCTTGGTCTTGTGGAGAGAATTGGGCCAAATTTTGGGCAAAATTTTTGGGGCACATCACGTCGGATCTCGCGAAGAGCGGCCGTGAAATAAGACAGACAAACGAGGAAGTCGCCATGGCGGATCATCGAAATTTGAACTTTAAATGGGGTCAACGCGCGGCTGGTGTTTTTGCTCTTCTTCGAGGCCTGATCTTGGGCGCCTTGGTTTTGGGCATTTTCAGTGCGGACCTTGCCTTGGCCAATTCCGCAAAAGAATCCGCGCGAGAATTGCGCTTTAAAGATCAGCCACTTGAATTGCAGCCGACGGATCGTTTGGTGGTACAAATACCTCGTGGCAGTGTGCGATTGATTCCCATCGCAACTTCGGCACCGGCGGTGTTAAAGGCCCGTAAGACCTTGAGTTTGAGTCAGCCTCCCGCGGCCGTATTGTCGGCGTTTGAAAATCTCCAAGTTCAGATCCGGCGCGAAGCCGGTATCTTGATGATCGAGTCCAAAGGCCCCGACACGCGAAGTGCTTGGCTCAACGCTGTCGCCAGCAAGGCGCCTGAGTTGCACCTCGAAGTGTATGTGCCCGCCGTCTCGGCCGAGGTGCATTTGCATTCCGGCTCTTTACAGGCACAAAGCTGGAAAGGCGACTTGCGTACCACGATCGTGGACGGAAGTTTGCGTGTGCAGCAGAGTGTGGGACAGCTCGATGCCTTTGTCTCCCGAGGTGAGGTGAAAATTGAGAACCACAAAGGTCATGTCCAAGTCGAGTCTCATGCGGCCAAATTGAGTGTTCAGCAAGTCGAAGGCGACTTGCGCATCGGCAATTTCGCAGGGGAAAGCAATCTTCAGCAGATCAAGGGCCAGGCCGTCGTTCGTCACAATTCAGGGACACTTCAGGTTCAGAAACTGAGCGGGGGCTTGGATTTTGACTCGGGCCGGGGTCAGGTCAACGCGCAAGGGATTGAGGGACAGGTTAAGGGCTATGCTGCCGATGGCCAAATTCAATTGGGCTTGGCTGGGGAAGCCGATGTGAAACTTGAAACGCTTGAGGCGGCCGTGCAAATTTCGTCGGCCAAGGGTATGGGCTACGGTGTTCGGCTGAATACGACTGAAGGGCAAATTGTAGCGCCTCCAGGAATTGATGTGAGTCGTGGGACCGGCCCGAAATCGGCGCAGGGTCGGTTGCCGGGCGTGGCGAAGGGGCAAATTGTGGTGCGCACTCAGCGTGGCACGATTCGCCTTCGTTGATTGTGATGGGCTGATATTGGCATGATCAGCCGCGAAGCCTGAGGTAGAATTTTTCCTCATTCCAAGGCGAAGAGCTTTTGACAAAGCCCGGGGGGGCTGAGATTTTCGGTGCCTATGAGCAAAGCGACGAGCAAACAGGCAAGCAAAGCGACGAGCAAACAAAACAGCAAAGCGGCCGGAAAAATGAAGGCCTCGGCATCGAACAAGCCCGGCAAAGCTGGAGGCGGAAAAGCCTCGGCCTCGGCGGCGCCCAAGGGCAAGGCCGCGAAGCCAAAGCCCTCGAAGCCTACCGCCAAGCCGAATCCTTCGGCAATTGTGAAAAATGCCAAAACGAAAGCGATTGCAGGCAAGGCGGTCAAAAAGGCCGACGCTGAGACAAAGCTCAATTCCCCCAAGCTCAATCCGAACGCCTTGGGGAAATCGAGTGGCAAACCGAATTCGAAGCCCGTGTCGGGTAAGATCTCCGGAAAGACGGGGCTCGTGGATTCTGGATCAACCGGAAAAAAGCTAAGCGCCTCGGTGGTTCCTGGCAAGAAGGTGGAGCTGAAGAAGACTGAGGCCGTCACGACGAAGTCGGCCAAGGCGGACAAGTCAGGCAAAGATCAATCTAAGATGCCGGCAGGTAGCGCGGCCAAGCCTGCGCCTGAGTTGAAGCCCCAGCCTCCTCCTGGCCAAAGCCTAGAGGAGATGCTCGCTGAGGCGGAATCTGCGGAAGAGCTGGTGATCACCGATGCGGATGGCCGGCGCTTTTGCCGAATTCGTGATTGCGACCAGCTGGCTCAAAGCGATGCTTACTGCCGCTTCCATTACATTCAACTTTGGAAGCATATCCAGAGCCGACGTGTGATCCTCTCTGAAGGTAAGCTTGAAAGATACATCGAAGAATTGACGGCTCGCTATCCGGATAAATTCCTCGAGATTTTGCGTAAGGATTTACGCGTTGAGAAAGATTTCTTGGCCGCCATCGCGGAACTTGAAATTGATGAATCGGCTGTCGAAGCGGAATTCGAAGAGGACGAAAATCAAAGCGATCTCTACGAAGTCCAACGTATGTCGGACGCGGGAACCGAGCGTACTGAAGACGATAGCTTTTGAAGTCAAAGCCGAGGTCGCTCGACCATAACGGAGAAAACGAAAACTCCTGGGCGAAGGCGACAGGGGTTTTTTTATTTTCCGCATCTGTTACATAATCCTTCGTGATGAGAAGCCGGCTCTCGGCAAATCTTGCCGTCTCAGCTACAAGCTTTAGTGCTCGACGGGGCGAAAACGTCCGTCGCGAATGGCTTGCGAGACTTGTTCGGCCAGCTCGGGGTCGACGTCCGCGCGCAAAAGGGCGTCCTGCGACAGCTCCGCTTGTGGATCCGTGTCGTTATAGAGAGAGCTTCCGCCCAGACCCAGCAGTCGGTCGGCCTCAGCTTCAAGAGCGGTGTTGGCGCTTGAGTAACGCAGGAATACGGGGTGGCCGTCGAACTCATGCGCTTCCCAGCGCAAAGGATACTCAATCTCTTCGCCGTCATCTTCACGCAGGTGCTCAAAGTGCGATTCAAAAACGGCGCCGAGGACGTCGATGGCAAAGAAGAGCTTGTCCATAGCCTTCTCGCTCGGTGAGTGATCGACCGAAACTTCAAAGTTCGTTTGCTTCAATCGCCCCTTTTGCAGGTAGCCGATCTGCACGAGGATTTCGTCGGCGTAGATGCGCCCCTGAACCAAAAACTCGCCGGCCTCAGATTCGTCGCGGAAGTTTTGGGCAAACACCTGAGCGGCTTTTTCACTGAATTCAGGGGGTAGTCCCGTCCATGATTTCGATGTGCTCAAACGTGGCTGCAAAGGGACCTCCAATTGCCGGCGGTGAGGCCGAGCGACTCGTCCAAAGCGCTTGGGAATGCAGCAAGGAAGCTCGAACCCGTGTTCGGTGGGGGCCGAACGGGCGAGCCTCACGGGCTATAATCCGGCAGTTCATTGACTGCGGCTTTGGCGAGGCAATATAACCGGTCGGATTCACGATCGCAATGCGGAGCGTTCATAGGTGCTAAATCAAAACTTGGGTCAGGGTCGGGGCGTTTATATCTCAACCTATGGCTGTCAGATGAACGTCAATGACACAGAGAGAATGTTGAGTCTCCTGGAGATGGTGAATTTTGTACCCGTCGAGTCTCCTGACAGGGCCGATCTCATCATTTTGAACTCCTGCTCGGTTCGCGAGAAGCCCGTCCACAAGATTCACTCGGAAGTGGGTCGATATCGCGAATTGAAGGAGAAAAACGCCTCACTCAAAATCGGCGTTGGCGGTTGTGTCGCTCAACAGGAAAAGGACAAGCTGCTTAAAGATATCCCGCTTTTGGATTTCGTCTTCGGGACAGATGCCATTGACCAACTTCCTGAATTGGTCGCAAGAGCCTATTTGAGCGGGGAAAAGCAGGTCTCTGCGCGCTTTGAACACGATCGACCTTACAGTGTTGAGACCATGGTTCGAAATCCGGGTGTGTCGGTTTTTGTGAACATCATGAAGGGTTGCGACAATTTCTGTACCTTTTGTGTGGTGCCCTATACGCGTGGACGCGAGCGATCGCGGGATCTCGGAGAGTTGATCAAAGACATCCGGGCTTTGGCGGCTCGCGGAGTCAAGGAAGTGACTTTGCTTGGACAAAACGTCAATTCCTACAAAAGTGAGGGTGGGGAGAACTTCGCCCATCTCTTGAAGGCGATTGCGGAAGATACTGACATTCAGCGAATTCGCTACACCACTTCGCATCCCAAAGACTTCAATCAAGAGCTGGTGGATGTTTCGGCTCGTTATCGCTCGAAAATTTGCGACTACATCCATTTACCGGCGCAAAGCGGGAACTCGGAAGTCTTGGCGCGGATGAATCGTGGTTATACGCGTGAAGAGTACCTCGAGAAGGTGCGAATGATTCGCGAGGGTATTCCGGGCGTGGTGTTGTCGACGGATCTCATCGTCGGTTTTCCTGGGGAAACCGAAGCGCAGTTTGAAGACACCCGAACTCTGGTCGAAGAGGTTCGCTACGACAATATCTACGCGTTCAATTATAGCCCTCGGCCATTCACAAAAGCGGCGCGATGGCCGGATCAGTTGCCGCCCGAGGAAAAGCAGCGCCGTCTCGATATTTTGCTGAAGCTTCAACGCGAAATTGCATTTGATTTAGCCCGACATGACGACGGGCAGGTGTTCGAGGTGCTGTTCGAGCGTGAGACGGATCTCAAGGGCCAGATTCAGGGCCGAACCACGAAAAACAAAATTGTCTTTGTCGATGCTGAACCCACGATCATCGGTCAGACACTTCCGGTTCGAATTCTTAAAGCCTTTCCGAATGTGCTGCGGGGAGAGGTCGTGCTGAGTCCGCACGAGGTTATGGCGTGAGCGGCGACACAGGTTCAGACGCTCAAAATCAAGCTCGTCCTCCCAAGTCCACGGCCAAATCGAAGGCCAAGCCATCGCGCCGTCGCGGTGGCCCCTTGGCCCATCCAGGGCCTCACGCGACCTTGCCTCAGGATTCTTGGATGGAATTGTTCCCAACAGGCGTTGTGCTTGCGCCCGGTTCTATTCGTCCGGTCTTGCTTTTGAAGACTACAGATCAAACCGAGGTGCTGCCTGTTTGGATGGGGGGCTTAGATGCGGGCGTTAGTCTGAATCAGCTCTCTCAGGGCGGTGAGGGATCGCCCCATGTCGGGCTGATCGCTCTGTGTGAGCGCTTAGGGGTCTCCGAGGTTCGGTGCTTTATCGCTGAGAGGGTGGGGCACCATCAGTATTGCAAGATCGAGTTCTCCTGCACGTCGCCGCTCGTAGCGACATGGCTCCGAGAGGGCTTGCGTCTCCGGGTCGACGAAGCGATGAGCTTCTGCTTGGCACTTCGAGCGCGTTTTTTCAGCATGAAAGACTTCATGCGGGACTGCCGGGTCCTCAACCAAGAGATTGAAACGCTTCAGGAAGGCATGAGTCCCGGTGAAATTGTGCAGGCTTTTCCTGAATTGAACTCTGATGATGAAGAAAATGACGATGATAGCGAAATGCTTGGCAAAAAGACGCGCTACATGATGTGATTCCCAAGGCATGAAGTCTACCATCATGCCCCCGATCTTTCTCCCGCTTCTTGGCTATACGCCTGAAATTGGTTCTGGGACTTTTGTCGCGCCATCGGCCGCTCTGATCGGCGATGTGAAAGTCGGCAAAGACTGTTCGATTTGGTTTTCGAGCGTTCTTCGTGGCGATGTCGGTCCCATCGTCATTGGTGATGAGACCAATATTCAAGACGGAAGTGTCATTCACGGAACCTACAAAAAGGCCTTTGCGACAATTGGTCGTCGCGTGACGATTGGCCATATGGTCATGCTCCACGGCTGTCAAATTGGCGATTTATGCCTCATCGGCATGGGCTCAACGATCATGGACGGCGCGCGGATCCCAGCGCGCAGTATCGTCGGTGCGGGCTCCTTAGTGACCGAAGGTTTTAACTTCGAGGAAGAGGGTTGGTTGATTCTTGGTCGACCCGCCAAGGCTAAGCGCAAATTGACGCCCGAAGAGCTCGCCTTTCTGAATCAATCCGCGGACAATTATCTGCGTTACAAAGACTGGTACTTGAATCCCACAAGCTACGGAGCACGGCCATGAGACCGAATTCTGATATTCAATTCGCGCTGACCTTTGATGACATTCTCTTGGTTCCGCAATACTCGGAAGTGATTCCGAGCCAAGTAACCACCAAGTCACATTTTGCTCGCGATCTTTGGCTGCATTCGCCGATCATTTCGGCAGCGATGGATACAGTCACAGAAAACAAGATGGCGAGAGTGATGGCTCAAAACGGTGGCCTCGGCATCATTCATAAGAACCTTTCGATCGACGAGCAGGCCCTCGAGGTGGAGCGTGTTAAGAAATACGAATCGGGAATGATTCGCGATCCGATCACGTTGCCGCCGACAAAAAAGGTGAGCGATGCGCTGGAAATGATGCGTCGCTATTCAATTTCTGGCGTGCCTATCTCGATCGATGGAATGCTCGTGGGTATTCTCACCAACCGCGATCTACGTTTTGAGACCAATGTCGATCAGCCAATCGAGAATGTGATGACCAAGAAGGATCAGCTCGTGACAGCGGAAGTGGGCACCACTCTCGAAAAGGCGAAAGCGATCTTGCAGCGCCATCGAATCGAGAAGCTTCCGATCGTCGATCAGCAAGGCCGTCTCAAAGGTCTCATCACCATCAAAGACATTGAGAAGGCCAAAGAATATCCCACGGCCACTAAAGATCAGCATGGACGTTTGTGTGTCGGAGCTGCGGTTGGTGTGGATGTGACTTCGCGAGAGCGATCGCAAGCTCTCGTGGCCGCAGGCGTTGACGTCCTCGTCATCGATACTGCTCACGGACACTCGAAGAATGTCTTGGATATGGTGGGTTGGGCGCGAAAGCAGTTCCCGGATGTGATCATTGCGGCCGGTAACGTGGTGACGGCCGAAGCGACTGAGGCGCTGGTGAGAAAGGGTGCCGATGTGGTCAAGGTTGGCATCGGTCCGGGCTCCATCTGCACAACTCGCGTGGTCGCGGGCGTCGGGATGCCGCAGATCTCGGCGGTCATGGAGTGCTCGGCCGCGGCGAAAAAGCTGAAAGCCAGCATCATCGCGGATGGCGGCGTGAAGTTCTCGGGAGATATCACCAAAGCTCTGGCGCTGGGGGCCTCATCGGTGATGATTGGCAATCTCTTGGCGGGCTGTGATGAGTCGCCAGGAGAGAGCTTGCTCTACCAGGGACGCACCTACAAAGTTTATCGAGGGATGGGTTCGTTGGGCGCTATGGCCAAGGGTTCAAAGGATCGCTATTTCCAAGGCGATGTCCATGACTTCGACAAACTCGTGCCCGAAGGCATCGAAGGTCGAGTTCCTTACAAGGGCTCAGCCTCTGTGCTTTTACATCAGCTTTTGGGTGGGGTGAAAAGCGGCATGGGTTACATGGGTGCGGCGAGTATCGCAGACCTGCAGGAGCGCGCGCGCTTTGTGCAGATTTCGACGGCAGGGCTCAAAGAATCACATGTGCACGACGTCAGCATCACCAAAGAAGCGCCGAACTATCGACTGGAGTAGCCATGAGCACGATCAATTCGGGTTGGAATCAGCGAGTGGAAGGTGGATTCGTCGTTCTCGACTTCGGCAGTCAGCTTACGCAGTTGATCGCGCGACGCTTGCGAGAGCTACAGGTTTTTTCGGAGCTCTTGCCTTTTGATACACCGCTTGAAGAGATTCGAGCGCGTCGACCGCGAGGAATCATCCTCAGTGGCGGACCGTCTTCGGTCCATGAAGCCGACAGTCCGCAAGCTGATGTGGCGGAGCTTCGAGAAATCGCGCCACTTTTAGGAATTTGCTACGGCATGCAATTGATCGCCAAGAACTTGGGCGGAGTTGTCGAGTCCGCGCATCATCGTGAGTACGGTGACTGTGGCGTGGATTGGGAAGATCCGCTCTCTGCACGTGTGCCACTTCGTCAGCGCGTGTGGATGAGTCACGGCGATGTCGTGAAGGTTCCGCCTCCTGGATTTCGAATTGTTGCGAAGTCGGAGACCGGGCACGCGGCTGCTTTAAAGGGCGATCGAGCTTGGGCTGTGCAATTCCATCCGGAGGTGCATCACACCCAAGCCGGAATTGAAATTCTTCGCGATTTTGTTTTTCAACTTTGCGGCGCTCAGCCGACCTGGAACTCAGGTTCAATCGTTCAGCACTTGCTCGACGGGGTTCGTGCCCGAGTTGGTGAAACTGATCACGTGCTGTGTGGTTTGTCGGGTGGAGTTGACTCCACAGTCGTGGCCACGCTGCTCACCGAGGCGCTCGGCGCGGATCGTGTTCACTGCGTGTTCGTGAACAACGGTCTTTTGCGCCACGAAGAGTACAATCAAGTCCTCTCCCAATACCAGCGGATCGGCCTCAATGTGACGGGCGTTGATGCGGAAGCTCAGTTTTTAGATGCCTTGCGGGGCCTCGAGGATCCGGAAGCGAAACGCAAGGCGATTGGGCGCGTCTTCATTGAAGTGTTTCAAGAAGCTGCAGGCCGATCGGGCGTGCATTATGAATGGTTGGCCCAAGGAACCTTGTATCCGGACGTCATTGAGTCGGTCAGTCCACGGGGAGCCTCGGTCACCATCAAATCTCACCACAACGTGGGGGGCTTGCCAGAGAAAATGAAAATGCGATTGGTCGAGCCGCTTCGCGAACTTTTCAAAGATGAAGTTCGCGCGATCGGCCTCGAGTTGGATTTGCCGCGTGATGTACTTTGGCGTCATCCGTTTCCGGGCCCGGGTCTCGCGATTCGATGTATTGGAGAAGTCACGAAAGAGAAGTTGGATCTCATTCGTGCGGCCGATCATGTTTACATTTCCGCGCTTCGAGAGAAGGGCCTGTACGACAAAACTTGGCAGGCCTTTTGTGTCCTGTTGCCTGTGCACACTGTGGGCGTGATGGGTGATGGTCGCACTTACGACCGGGTGTTGGCGTTGCGAGCTGTGACGTCGACCGATGGCATGACCGCTGACTGGTACCCCTTTGATTTTGCGTTCTTGCGCGAAGTCTCAAACCGGATCACCAATCAGGTGAAGGGGATCAACCGTGTGGTTTACGATGTCACCTCGAAGCCTCCCGGCACGATCGAATGGGAGTGAATGGCCCAAAACACTTGGGTTCGAGCTTTCAAGTTTTGAGTCGCGCGTCGGGCTCATTCTCCGGCGCCTTCGATTCAGGTTGGAAAGATACAGTGTTGCTCTTGCCCGGCGATCGCGTGCGCCTCATCAAACGATTCAATTCGCACAGTGGGGATTTCTTGTTTCATTGCCACAACCTCGAGCACGAGGACCATGCGACGATGCGGGACTTTCGTATTCTCTGACTCGCTATCTGGGCTCCTTATGTAGTGTGACGCAGAGGTTAATGCGGCGCAGCGCTTTTGGTTTTGATGCCAGGTCGCCCAGGCGACGTCATGGTGAATCTCTGCTCAATTTGTGAACAGTTGATGTAGGATCGGCAGATTTTCCATCACCTAGGCAAGGCTTTGCGCTAAGAATCTAGAGCATGTCTTTCGTTCACCTCCACGTTCATTCCCAGTATTCGATGCTCGAAGCCAGCATTCGAATCAAGAAGCTCTGTGAGCGCACACAGAAGCTGGGAATGCCGGCCGTCGCTTTGACAGATAACGGCAATCTTTATGGAGCGGCAGAGTTCTACTTCACGGCGAAAGACTTTGGGATTCGGCCCATACTCGGGCTGGATGCTTATGTCGCGCCCAAGACTCGATTTGTAAAGGGTGAAGACCGAGAAGCCGCGCAAATGCCCAATCGTCGGATCGTTCTGCTGGCAAAAGACTTCAAAGGTTATCAGGGTCTCTGTGAAATATCGACGATCGGATTTCACGAGGGTTTTTACTACAAGCCTCGGATTGATCGCGATGTGTTGAAGCGATATTCGGAAAACTTAATCGCTTTAACCGGAGGAAGCCAAGGCGAGGTCGCTCACGCATTTCGGCATAACGGACCTGATGCCGCCCTCGCTTGCATTCGCGAGCTTCATGAAATCTACGGCGAAAACTTGTATTTGGAGATTTCCCGGACAGGAACGCCGGAATGGGCCGATTTCGGGCCTTTCCTTCAAGAAGCTTCGCGGATTACGGGTGTTCCGCTGGTTGCGACCAATAATGTTCACTATTTGGATCAAAGCGACCAGATCGCTCAAGAGGTTTTGATTTGCATTGGGTCTAACAAAACCCTGCACGATGAGTCGCGCTTTCGTTTGGGGAGCGACCAGTTCTATTTTAAATCTTCAGACGAAATGCGGGCGCTCTTTCATGATCTCCCCGATGCTTGTGATCGCACGCTGGAAATCGCTGAAAAGTGCGATGTGAAATTCAAACTGAAGGATGATACGGGCAAGGCCATCTATCACTTGCCCTACTTCACCTCTGACGACGGTAAGACTCCGCAGGACTTGATACGCCAGAAAGTTTTCGAAGGACTTGAGGAGCGTGCGCGAGAGTCGGCGCAAAGCGAACATCCCATCACCTCCGGTAATCGCTCAGCCTATACGGATCGACTCGAATATGAATTGGGTGTGATCGATAAGATGGGCTTCACCAGCTACTTTTTGATCGTCCAAGACTTCATCAATTGGGCGAAGTCGCAGGGTATTCCCGTAGGTCCCGGGCGCGGATCGGGCGCCGGATCTTTGGTTGCTTATTGTCTGCGAATCACGGATCTCGATCCCATTCCGTACTCTTTGCTCTTCGAGCGCTTTTTGAACCCTGAACGGATTTCGATGCCCGACTTCGATATCGACTTCTGCCAAGATCGTCGCCAGGAAGTCATTCAGTACGTGACGGAACGCTATGGTGAGGCCAACGTTTCGCAGATTATCACCTATGGTAAACTACAAACTCGGGCTGCCATCAAAGACGTCGGCCGAGTGCTCGGCATGAGCTTCGCTGATGTCGATGCCGTCACGAAGCTTGTTCCAGAGAAGTTGGGAATCAGCATCACCGAAGCCCTTGAGGCTGAGCCGCGTTTACGCGAGCAGATGGAGCAGAACCCTCAGATCGCAAACCTCATCGAGCTCGCCTTGAAGATTGAAGGCCTGGTTCGGAATGCGGGTATTCACGCCGCTGGGGTTGTGATCGGCGATGCGCCCCTTGTGACATATGCGCCTCTTTGTCGAGGTGCTGACGACGAACGTGTCGTGCAGTTTGATATGAAGTGGGCCGAGAAGATCGGTCTGATTAAGTTCGACTTCCTCGGCCTCAAGACGCTCACACATATCAAGAACGCCTTGGATTTAATTCGCGAGAATCGCGGACGCGACCTCCGTCCTCAGGAGATTCCGATCCACGATAAGGGCATCTATGATTTGATGTCGCGCGGTGACTTGCTGGGCGTATTTCAGTTCGAAGGTGAGGGCATCACCAATGCGGTGAAGTCGATTAAGCCTCGGTGCTTTGAGGACATCACCGCGATCAACGCTCTCTATCGACCAGGTCCAATGGATATGATCCCGGACTACACGCGGAAGATGCACGGGGAAGAGGCGGTCGAGTACTTGTTTCCTGAACTCGAACCTATTTTGAAAGAGACCTACGGCATCATCGTCTACCAAGAACAGGTCATGGCCATCGCATCGAGGATCGCGAGCTACTCGCTTGGCGAAGCCGATATGTTGCGAAGAGCGATGGGTAAGAAGATAGCCGAAGAGATGGCGAAGCAGAAGGCGCGCTTTCTTGAGGGCGCTGAGCGAAATGGATTCGATCGTACAAAGAGTGGACAGCTCTTTGAATTGATGGAGAAATTTGCCAATTACGGCTTCAACAAGTCGCACGCAGCTGCTTATTGCGTTGTCAGCGCCCAGACGGCATGGATCAAAAGATACTATCCTGTCGAGTTTTACGCGGCACTCTTGTCGACCGAAATGTCGAACACCGACAACGTGGTTCGGTATGTCAAGGACGCTCAAGCTCACAAGATTCGCGTCGAGCCTCCGCACGTCAATCATAGCTCGTTTAAGTTCACAGTTCGAGGCGACACGATTTATTACTCTCTGGGTGCGATTAAGGGTGTCGGCGAAGGCGCCGTGCAGGCGATTGTTGAAGCTCGCGAAAAACTGGGCGGGGAGTTTAAATCTCTGGATCAGTTTTTTGCAACCGTCGAGATTAAGAAGCTGAACAAAAAAGTCCTCGAGGCGCTCATCAAAGCAGGGGCTTTCGAAGGCTTTGGGCTACATCAAGCGCAGATGATGGCCGGCCTAGAGCTGTTTTTCAAACGGGCGGAGAACGTGCGAAAGTCTCGCGAAGTGGGGCAAAGCTCGCTCTTTGATTTAAGCGGTGACGAAGATCATTCAGGCTCGAGCGAAGAGATCATTGTTCCCGACGCACCGACATGGTCAAGATCGGAACGCCTCCAATACGAGAAGGAAGTCTTGGGATTTTATCTCAGTGATCATCCTCTGCAGGGTTTGGATGCGCTCTACCGAACGTGGGTGACTTCGAATATCTTTGAGCTTCGTCATGAGCCGCCCGGAAAACGCGTCGTCGTCGCGGGGCTGGTGACGCAGTTTCGTGAGTTGATCAATAAAAAGGGCGCGCGCATGGCTTTCGCGCAGCTTGAAGATTTGACCGGACAAGTTGAGCTGGTGATTTTCCCTGAAGCGTATCGCCAAGGTGAGATGGCGCTAAAGAGCGAACAGCCTCTGCTCGTCGGCGGCAAACTCGAAGTCAAATCCGATGTACCTCGTGAGGAGACGAGCGCTGAGGGCGCCGAATCGGATCAAGAGGCACTAGTCAGTTGTAAGATTCTTGTGGATCGAGTGGCCACTCTGGATGAAGTCTTAGCGAAGTCCAAAGCGATGACATTCAAATTAGACTCCAGCATGGTGAATCATATGGATCAGCTACAGAAATTGCTCAGGAAATACCCGGGGTCGACGGGCATTCAATTTGAGGTACGTCTTGAGGAGTTCAACAAAGCGGTGACCCTCGAGGTTCAAGACCCACAAGGTGTGCGGCCCAATAAGGCGTTTTTTGATGATGTCCACGCACTCTTTGGACGAACGGACTTTGTACAAATCGGGAAAAGCCCCTGACTCGGTCCCCTTGGGCGAGCGTCGCGTCAGTCGTCGCCTAGGACTTGCGAGATATCCCCGAGGCTTTCAAACTGAAGCCTGTATCGACCTATGGGGATTTAAAACATGCCAGCCTTCTGTCGCCTCTTTCCTCTCCTACTTTATGTTGTTCAGGTCGGCCTTTCTATGGGAATTGCAACATCCGTCCAAGCGGATGAATTGATGACCGTGACAAGCGAGCCGACGAGCAAAGCGGCTTCTTCGGCCGAGGCTTCGCGCGAAATTCAGTTGAAAGCTTTGGCGGGGACGGCGCGTGATCTGACGATCGAAATGATTGGTGAGACTCGATACACAAAAAATCGAGCCCTGGTGGAATCAAAGATTGTCAAAGAAGCCGCTCGATTTATTCCTTTTGTAGTCCCTGGAGAATTGATTCGCACACCTGATGGCGGCTTTAAGGCACAGGTTGAGTTGAAGGTCTCCACCTTGAGTTTGCGAAAACTCATCATGGATTTGGGGCTTCTCAGCGACGGACAAACACCGGTTTCCATTTTTCCCATGTTGGCTGTGACAGACCGAAGCAAAACTCTCAGTTATCGTTGGTGGAATGGGGACGGCGGCGATCCTCAGCGACAGACTTTGTTGGATTGGCATCGTGATTTGCAAATGACCTTGCACCGGGAACTCATGCGCCAAGGGTTTCATCTCATGGTGCAGCCTGAAGGAACGATGAGTTCGATCTTGCCGATGGCGTTTAAAGTGGAGCGCGCCTCTCAACAGGATGTTCAGGAATTCGGGCAACTGACGGGAGCTTCAATGGTACTTCGCGGAGATTTGCGTGTTCGAGAGTCCAAAGAAGTCACGGGGGCGTGGACGGTGCAAATCAAAATGGTGGTGGATCCTGTTGTGCGAGGGCGTAGCGTCGCTGAGGTCTCCCGAACCTATGAAACCGAGATCGGCCCTACCGAAGTGGTTGTCAAAAAGGTTCTGCAGAAAGAATCGGAAGAGCTTTCCAAGGATCTCGCAACCCAAGTTTTTGAAGCTTGGTCGCGCGGAACTCTCACCACAACACCACTTCGTCTGGCGATTCGCGGTCAGTTCTCGCCTCAGCAGTTGGTCGAGATTCGCCAATTGCTCCAGAGAGCTCACCGAGAAATCAAAGCGATTCGTGAGCGCAGTCTCGAACAAGAGCGAGTCGATTTTGAAATCGACTGGAGTTCGACGCCGGCTCAGTTTGTCGAAAAGATTAAGGCCATGGAACTTCCTGGCTACCAGAAGAAGATTTCGAGCGAATCACAAGGTTCAGGCGATGGGAGTTCGGCGCCCCTCTTCATTGAACTTAAGTCGATGCAGTGATGCATGCCCTGGGCGAAGGTCCTAACAAGGTGACGTGTGTCCTAGCGGCAGATCTAGAGTCCCGGCAAGCCGCACAGATCCCTGTCCAATTTGGCGGGTCTTCTTGCTATCATGATCTTATGAATTCGATGTGTCAGCGCCGCCCATTGCGTTCTTTCGGCTTCTTGGTCTCTCTTTTGGCTTTGTCGGCCACAACTGTTTCTTGCAGTCTGTTTGATCGGCGAAGTCCGACGAAGGGTCAAAGCCAAGCCGCAGCGGCCTCACCCATACTCAAAGACGTTCCGTTTGACGCTCGGGCGAACAAGGATGCGCCACTTCGCAAACGTTTGATGGTTTTGCCCGTCATCAATTTGAGTGGACCCGTGAGCGAGAGGGTCGCGGCCTCTGCGCGAGAGAGTTTCTTGCGACAATTGCGCCGAACGGACGACTTTGTCGTCATCGCGAACTCTGATTTTCCAAAAGACATTAATGCCTTCATCAAAGGTGATCACTTTGATCTTGAAGGAATGGCGAAAGTCGCTTCGGCCATGGGCGTTTCGGGTATTCTCGAAACCACGATCGTCGAGATCAAGACTCGGCAACTGGGTGACGAAGTGGGTCTCATGCGTCAGGTACGCGCCAAAATGATTGCGAAGATCCGGATGCGAATGGTGAACGCTCGCAACGGGAGCGTGATTCTCGATGAGACTCGTGAAACCGAGGCGGAGGAATCCACCACGCGAGTCGCCACTCGGAGCTCGCAAGATCGTTCGCTCGAAAATGATCCGGTTTTGCTCGAGGCGACCTTGTCCCGAGCCTTTGCGGGAGTCATTCCCAGAATCGCGCAGAGTCTTGAGAAGCTGAGTTGGGAAGGTCGAGTGGCGATGGTGAAGGGTGACCGTATTTTCCTGAATGCAGGCCGAATCTCGGGATTGCAAATCGGTGATGTCTTGCGTGTCTCGGAAGATGGCGAAGACGTCTATGATCCCGAAACTGGCGCCTTTATCGGTCGAGTGCCGGGACGCCTAAAAGGTACGATTGAGATCATTTCCTATTTCGGTAAAGATGGCGCCGTCGCCATCGTCCACTCGGGCTCAGGATTTCGAGAAAATGACCTTGTGGAACTTTATTGAAGACAGACCGAATGGATCGAAGTCTCTGAAAACTCGGCGACCGATCGTGCGATGGTCGCATCGGCCAACATGGTCTCTCCGCGAATCATCTTGAAGTACTCGTTGAGGGTGGCCTCGTCACGACGTCGAGAGGCCCAAGTTTGAACGTGTCGATCTGGCTGACGGATATCAAACTCAATTCCCCAAAGCGGCTCGATTTGATGGGGCAGCATGGAATATCGCACGTCACCGACGGAGACCCTCTCGGAAGTTTCGCCGCCATGAGCGACGATCCCCAGCCAATCGTCAGAGAACCAGGCGAATCTCCGCAGATCGCTTTCTAGCACGGAGTCGGCTGGCGCTGAGATTTGGTATTTTTCAATACATTGGCCCGCATAAACTTTGGGTTTGGCGCCCATCCACAACGCATCTGTATAGATTCTTCCATTGAACTCGTAGACGGACTTCCAAAGGATGGTCTGCAGCAAAGTGGGCTTCACGCTAGCGCGGAGTTTGGGTGTGGTCGGAGTTTGATTCACTCTTGCATGTCCATGCCGTCTGTTGATCAATTCCGCTTGTAAGGTTTCAGCGCGTTCGCGTTGCACGCCGGTCAGCACGAGATAGACGAGACTCAGCACCAGGCTGACTTTGGCCCAACGTTCAACGCCCGGACGAAGGCTGATCAAAGCCACAAGTACGGCGAGGAGCCAGGCCAGCGTGGGCAGGGGATCGATCACGCCGACGAGGTTCCATGCCACGCGCGTTGAACTGAATGGCCAGAGCAGCTGAGTCCCATAGGACGTGCAGGCGTCAAGTGGCGCATGTGTCGCCCAACCCACACAGGAAAAGATCAGGACGTGCATCAGTCGAAATCCAAGTCTCTGGAGAGGGCTGCGAAACAAGGACCACAAGAGGAGGGCCAAGAGTCCCGCCCCCAAGGGTATGAACGCTAAAGCGTGAGTGAAGTGCCGATGGAACTCAAGACTGAGCAGAGGGTCTTGGCTCGATCGAATCAGCACATCGAGATCCGGCGCCGCTCCTGCTAAGCCCCCCAGCGCGATGATCCATCGTCTTCGAGATCTTTGTTCCAACGGAGCCGAGAGTGTCGGTTGAGCGCTCGTCGAAAGCACTCGTGAAGAGACGGCAAGCGCAGCGCAAGCACCTATTGTGAACTGAGAAATAGGATCCACAAAAGTAGTATGCCTTGATCGACAGGGCTTCGTCCAAATCCTCGAATCAAGTTTAAGGAAGTCGAAGTTAAGACAGACGAGGTGAAGCGCCGAGTTGACTTACTGGCTATTGAAATTGGTGGTCGGTGCAGGACTCGAACCTGCGACCTCTTCCATGTCAAGGAAACGCGCTACCAACTGCGCCAACCGACCCCAAAGCTGAACTTGGTTCGAGGAAGGTAATGGCCTTCGCTTCGCGCGTCAAGTTACCAAACAATTCACAGATCGGGCATTCAGTTTAGCTTAAAGATTCGGCAAAGCCTTTTCCCACTCCCGGGCCCAAGTGGCCGCGACCAGCTCCATGTCCGTCAGACCGATTTGATGTTCGAGACTGGTCAATCGCACGCCAGATTGACCGCAGACTCGGATCGATTCAAAGAGCGATAAGTCATTACTCACGTTGATCGCCAACCCATGCCGACTTGTACCCGATGCGACCTGGAACCCAAAAGCGACCAGTTTAGCCCCGTCGGCATACAGTCCGGGCTCATCGCCCAGCTGAGAATCTACGCCCAATGTCCTGAGAGCCGTTTGCGTCGCGTTTTGAACCGCCTCCACAAAACGGCGCACACCGCGATGAGGCACACGTGTGATCGGATAGATGACGAGTTGGCCCGGAGAGTGAAGAGTCGCCTGGCCTCCACGTTCCGTTTGGACGATCTCAAAACCTGATTCGCGAAGTCTTTCCGAGCTCCAAAGCACATCGACTTCGGCGAGACCACGGCGGCCCAAAGTGATGCAGGGGAGGTGCTCGGTCACCAGGGCAATGGACGTCAAAGAAGTTTCGGCTTCGGCCTCTAACGCAGAAACGGCCTCTGCTTGTGCAGTGAGGCCGTCTCGATAAGAAGTGATTCCGAGAGTTTGAACTTTGAGCCGCGCCATACTGCCTTACTAGCAGTAATCGAGGCCTGCACTCAAGCAGCAGGCCTCAAGATCCTGGGACATGGGTTCGAGGTTCAGCTCTTGGATCAGTTCAAAATGAGAGCGAACTGGTCGCGAGCTGTATTGAATTGGGCAAGTTCAGCTTGCTGCTGGGCCTCCAGGCGCTGCTTTTCAGCCTCGTAAGGCTGTAAAGCCTGTTGAACTTCCAAGGACCGAGCTTCCTTGAGGCGTATGGTTTCGATGACCTTTTGTGTGTCGCTCGAAATCTGCGTGAGCTCAGCTTGTTTCTGCCGAATCAGTTGCTCGCGGCTACGAATACCTTGATCGATCTGCGCGAGGCGAGCCTTGCTGGCATTCACAAGTCGAGCTTGCTCATCGACCGCAGCTGCTTTGCGATCGTAGTCAACAGCGAGCTTGAACTGCTGAAGCGCAGTTTGAGCGGCGTTGAGGTCTTGTCGAGAGCGTCGGACTTGCGATTCCACAGTCGGTCTTTCCGAACGCAGCGTTGAAATCTGTGATTGCAAACGAGGCATTTCGAACTGAGCGAGATCGCGAGCGCGCGACTCGATTCGGCTGACCTGCTCTTCCGCTTGATCCACTCGACGACGAGCCTCTTGCTCCCTAGCCAAGAGTTGCTGTCGCTGTTGGTCGACATCGCGACGGATCTGTTCCACTCGATTTTGCCGCTCAGCTTGGAGCTGATCTTGATTGCGCTCCAGCTGTTCCAAAGCTTGCCGTGCCTCATGAAACCGTCTTTGGGCATCGGTCAAAGCCGTCTGCTGTGCGGAGCAATCGGCGCCAGCCGTCTGGCGACACTGACCCAAAGCTTGATTTGCTTCATTGCGCTCTTGCTCAGCGCGATCAACAGCCTGGCGCTGTGCCTGAATACGTTGGCCCATGCCGCGAAGTTGTCGTTCGATGTCGTCAAGGCGCGAGTCCGATCGAATACGGCGTTGAGTTTCCCCCTGAACATCGAAGGCGCTCAAATCACTTTGTGCCTGACTGAGTTCACGACGTGCGAGGCGGACCGAGTCCTCAGCACGGCTTAAGTCTGAACGCAAAGCTTGGAGCTCGCGATCGGCTTGTTGATAACGGGCTTCCGCCTCGGCCAATTCCGAGTCAATTTGCCGCAAGCGCTCCTCGGAAATCCGCATCTGTTCGTGCGCCGAGGAAACATCTTGGCTCAACCGGCGGTGTTCAGCCGTGTGGGGCTTTAAGATATTGTAGGCGGCTTCGTAGTTCGCATTGTGTTGGGCCAGTTGCGTCTCTTCTTGTCCGACTTGTGATCGAAGACCGATGAGTTCCTGATCGGCTGTGCGGATCGCGAGCTCAGCAGCGTCCCGAGCACGAGTGAGTCGCTGCATTTCTTGTGTGGTGAGACGGTCGAGATTGCGACGAAGTCCAGTCAGTTCGTTGAGTTCGCGCATGTATCGGGCATTGAGCGCTTTAAGCTGATCTCCAGCCTGAAGTTGAGAAAGATGCGCGCGGTAGGCTTCCGCATAGGCTTTACGCAAGTCAGCCGTCAGAGCGGGAGTGAGGCGAGACGGATCAAAATCAGCTCTGGCGCCAATAAACTCGCGTTCAAAATTCGCTGCAACGAGTCCTGCTGGCGAACAACGCTTCTGAAGCTCGGTGATTGCGGCACTCGAGCCACGCAGAGAAAAAATCACCGGGCGGTCTTGACCTTGAGTGTCTTTCAGCAGCATGTCGACGCGCATTTCGCGTTTCAGGTAATTGACAAAGCTTTCTGAGTTTTTCGGAACATGCCACAGTACATCTTGCTGAAGGGCTGCATCGGCGACCCGGGAGAAGCGATAGTTCTGCGTCTTGGCGCGATCGAGGCTCACCACGCCGCTCAACAAGTCTGTCGAATCGATGGGGCGAACTCGAATTTCGAGGGGTGCCACGCCGCCGTTCAATGACCCCAGCATCACCAACTCCAGTTGGAGATTGATCGGACTTTGAGGGGCACCGGGTTGTACGATCTGACTCTTCACGTAGGCTCGACAAACCTGGCTTTGAGGTGTGGCGCCCGGCTCGAGATCAAGTGTCCAGTCCTTGCTTGTCATCACAGGAGCAGCCTGAGCGGCCAAACTTGCTAATAAACTCATGAGACTCATCAGACTCACGAGCCCGGTGCCGAAGAGTTCGGAGTGGGTTGAGTGTTTCTTGAGGAGGTGACTCTGTGTGGGAAGACTCCTATGGAACATAATGCTTTCCTCTTTCATGGGTGGCGGCGGGACGCTTCGTCGTTTGAACGAACTTCGAAGCTTGGGCTTCGCGGTTGGCAAGCATGAGGCATTGCAAAGCCAACACCAAGTTCTTTGGTCGCATTTTGTCCCTATGAATGAGGCTTTGAAAAAAGTAACTCAGGTTGTGGTGCGTACGGCCTGCGCAGCCAGGTTCAATCTTTCCTGGGCTTCGCGATATTCGGCCTGCAATCTCCACATGCGCGCATACTCTCCATCTTTCGCCAACAATTCGCTGTGCTGGCCCCGCTCCACAATGAGGCCATCTTTAAGGCAG
>CANHQR010000011.1 GCA_947462815.1 Pseudobdellovibrionaceae bacterium | reverse complement strand
GTGATCAGCGACCGAACTGTGACATTTTGCAGTTGTCCACATTTTGAAGTGGTCTAGTCCGCTCCTCGTCGTGGCATAAGGCGAGCTTTGAACCGGCGAAGAAATAAATTTCTAGTCAGAGCCACCGCCCCTCCTTCTAAAATCTCAAACATCGCATGGAAGCGTGGGCCAAATGGATCTTGGCCTCTGTATTGGCCACACGAGGGACCTCACACGAGGAAGACCTTCGCTTGGACGATCTCGCAAATCTTCACAGGGCTCGAGTCGGACCGAGAGAAGCCGGGAAAATTGAGGACGTCGCGATGGGAATGCACATCGCTTCTCAACTCTTCCCGATCGCTCTCCCCCTGATCAAGCCCCGAGGGAAGGACTTCGAACCGCCTCAAAACGATTGAAGTCCAAGATGAATGAATTTGCGAGATCCGCTGCAGAATCGGATCGTCAACAATTTCTAAGGAGGGGAAGTGTCTCACATGTATGTATTCAATCCTATTCGTCGTCCGATCAGTCTTTCGTTTGGGCGTGCATTTTGGCCTCAGGGCAAAAGGTCGGCTGATCGCCGATCGTTGGCCAGCGGCTTGGCCCTGATCGGCACAAGTCTTCTGGTCACAAGTGCCGGGTTCACGGCGAGGGCAACGGAATTGTCATCGCCCAGCGAAACCAGCCGGCAAGAATGGTTGATCAAAATCGTGCCGAGCAAATCGGCGGGCGGCCTCAACGCTCAGGTGCGCGAGCGCCTGCAAAGCCTGGGAACTCGGATGGAAAGCCTCGGCGAGCTCGCCGGTGGCGAGTGGCTCAAAGTGAAAAGCGAGAGCAAGGCTCTCAATTTAAAGTCGCGTCTTGCTACGCAACCTGGCGTCATGTTGGTTCAGCCGAACTACCGTATTCGCCACCTTCAAGACTATCAAATTCGCGATTCCGGTCAGCGCGAACGACTTGCCCGCGAGCTGATGTCACGCGGCTACAGCGTGCCCGGTTACGCCGGCGGCCTGAGGCCCCAGGCGCCTGCCGACAACCCCGCCATTCCGAATCCGCCGAGCTCCACGCGTGGCGCGGATCCCGAGTTCCCCAAACAATGGGGCATGGTGGATAACAATGTGAAGAACGGATGGAGCGGACGTCGCGGCGAGGGAATGGTTGTGGCGGTGCTCGATTCGGGTGTCGACTATACGCACGAAGATCTCGCCGAAAACATGTGGCGGAACCCCGGCGAAACAGGCCGAGATACCAAAGGCCAAGATCGCGCGAGCAATGGAGTCGACGATGACGGAAACGGATACATCGACGATGTTGTCGGCTGGGACTTTGTCACCAATGACAACAAGCCCTACGATTTGAGCGTCGATCCCATCCAACTTTTGTTTGGCGGTGGAAACCCTGGACACGGCACACATTGCGCAGGGAATGTGGCAGCTCGAGGCGAAAATGCGATCGGCGTTGCCGGAGTGGCACCGAAAACTCAGATTATGGCGCTTCGATTCTTGAGCGAAAAGGGCGAAGGCTCAACGGACGCCGCGATCAAAGCCATTCAGTATGCGACCAAAATGGGCGTGAAGATCTCTTCGAACTCGTGGGGTTCTGAAGGCGAAGATCCGTCTGATACGGTAGGCAACCAGGCGCTGCGCGACGCCATCACCGAAGCCATGAATGCAGGACAACTGTTCATCGCCGCGGCCGGCAACGGCCACCAAGGGGTCGGTTACGATAACGACACCGACGCCAAACCCGCCTACCCGGCGAGCTATGAGCACGAAAACATTATTTCGGTCGCCGCGCTCGACAAAGCCGATGCACTCGGCAGCTTCTCCAACTGGGGCAAAAAATCCGTGGATCTCGGCGCTCCTGGCGTGGCGGTGTTCTCGACAACTGTCGGTGGAAAATACAGCGACACAGTCATCGATATGCTGGGCATCAAGGCCACTTGGGATGGAACCTCGATGGCGGCGCCGCATGTTTCAGGCGCGGCCGCGCTCTACTGGGCCGATCATCCGCAGGCCACTTGGCGTGAAGTCAAAGCTGCGATCTTGAAATCCGTGAAACCGATTTCGACTTTGAATGGGAAGTCGGTAACGGGTGGCAAGCTCAATGTCGACGCCCTGATGCGCTAAGGACGGACAACCTGAAGCAACCCGCAGCTCGAGCCATGAGCTGCACCGAACTGCGATTTGATCCAACGAGGGCGAGACAAGGACGACCGCTCTCGATAATCGGGCTGGCACTGCTGCAAGGGTGTCAGCCTTTTCTTTTTGAGCCGAGTCCTGATTGTGCTGAAACTCGGATTCAGGCAGTCTTAGAGAAATGCTCAATCGTCTGTTCGATAATCTCAGAACCGCGGCGGCTCAAGGCATTCGTCGCATCATTCGTCGACTCATTCAGTGGCGACAAAATCAATGGTCAGAGAGACATTTACGCCGCCTCCGATTGACACCCAGTTTTTGTCCCAAGCCTTGGCTCCATGCCCATGTCGACGCACAGGGCGCACGCCGACTTTGCTGTATTGATATCGCACGCTTGCCCACGAGTTTCGCAGAGTGTTCAAAGCCTCTGGACGAATATTGGAATAGTGAAGAGATGCGCGATGTCCGCCGGCGCATGCTTCGCGGCGAAGATCTCGCGCGTTGCCGCAACTGTCGAAGTGATGAAAAGAATCGCCAACGCAGCGAGCGAGATTTGGCTTTACTCGAGTTTCGCGACTGGGTTCCACAGATCGTCGCCCAAACCGAGGAAAACGGAAGTACGACGCTGCGACCGATCGACTTCGATTACCGAAGCGCGGTTTGTAACTTTCGCTGCCGAATTTGCACGCCGCGATCCTCCTCCGCCCTTCAGGCTGAGCATGCGGCACAGCCTGAAATCGCCGAGGCTCTTGGTCCTTGGGCCGGTCTGGGAAACCATGAGCGCCAGCAGGCCGAATCCTTGATGGATCAATATCGAGAACACGAACTCCTGCGAGCCGTTGAGCTGGGAGACTTGCGGAAAATCTATTGGGCCGGTGGTGAGCCTCTGCTGGACCCCGTCCACACGAAGGTGATGCGAAACTTGGCTCATTCGCCGAAAGCCTCGGCGATCTCCCTGACCTATAACACCAATTTGAGCCGATTGCGAGTTGGCGGGTGGAATTGGCTCGAGAGCCTGATGGCCTTCCGCCGTGTGCATATATTTGTCTCGGTCGATGGGCTGGGCGAGATCGGCGAATATCTCCGAACCGGCTTTCGCCAGGAAGTCTTTGACGAGAATTTTCGCGAACTGCAGGCGTGGAGGCAGGGGCGCTCCCGACAAGTCACTCTGGATCTGACGCTGAATTTGCTCAATTTGTATCATCTGGAACCCATGATGGATTTCGCAATACGAGAGCGCGTGGAGCTGGATGCCAAACTCATGATTGAGAGCCTCGCCAACTCCTATTTGATGATTGAGCTTTTGCCGCGGGCACTCAAGGACCGAGCGCTGGAAACGGCCCTGTGTGCGATCGACAAGCGGGGACGGCCCGAGGAGCTGCTGGGTTTACGTCGAACTTTGCAATTGGCGCTGTCTCGACCGAGCTGGGAGGAGAGCCTGTCGCCCTCGGAATACCAAGCCAAGTGCGCCAGAGCTCTGCGGCAATGGAGGGCCTTCGAGAAGCTTCGCCCGAGTCCTACCACACTCCAGAGCTCGCTGCCCGAAACAGCTTGGGGAGCCCTGCCCTTTTCACAACCGAGCCTGGAGTTCACAGGGACTCACCCCGATCAGCCCCCTGTTTGACCGATCTCGGGGGGGTGTGCGAACGTCTTCCCAAGCGCCTCAAGCGCTTCCCGAGTAAGACCTATCCATCATTCGGGCAAAAACATCGGACAGAAAAATCGCACCAAAAATCTGGCGGAAAATTCTGGCCGAGCAAGCTACAACCCGAGCAATCTACGAGAGAGAACTGATTTATGCCTCTCCCCGAAAGCTCTTACAGAAAGCTCTCAACGACGGATCAAAATTGAAGATCGAGCGTTGAGATCGAAAAGAAAGTCATGTGATGTCGAGTCCTTCCCTCAAGAACACCTCCCTCCAATCACCGATCCGGCATTACGTCCTTCTGCTATGGAAACCTTTTTGTCTCGGCATGCTCGCACTTCTGTTCACAAATTTCTTTGATGTCCTCACACCAATGGCCATGAAGAAGGCCGTCGATGGCCTGACGGAAAACAATCGCGAGCTGCTGAACGAAGGAATTTTTCTCTATCTCGCCTTCATGGTCGGTGCCGTCACCTTTCGCTACCAATGGCGGATGTGGTTTGGGCGATTCCACCATCGCGTCGCGGAAGACCTGCGCAATCGACTTTACCGCAAGCTGACGGAGTTGGGTCCTTCGTTCTTCGAAAAGAATCCGACAGGCGAACTGATGAGCTTGATGATCAATGACGTGAATCAGTTCCGCATGGCGGTTGGACCTGCCCTGCTCACATTACTCGATGCGGCCTTTCTCCTCGTCATGATCTTGCCTCTGATGCTGTCGATGTCTCCCGAATGGACGTGGAAGACCCTCGTGTTGTTTCCAATTGTCCCCTTCGTCATTCGTGTGATGGAAGACTTGCTGGCGAAAGCAGGACGAAATCAACAGGATCGCCTCGCCGAGATGAGTGGCTACACACAAGAATTGGTGAGTGGGATCCGCGTGATCAAAGGCTACGCGCAGGAGTCGCATCGCCTGACGGGATTCGCTAAATACTCCAGGACTTATGCTTTTGCCTGCAATCGAGTTGCGCTGTTGGATGCGATGTTTGAGCCCGCACTCGGCGTGAGCGTAGCCGTCGGTTCGGCGATTTTGCTCTTCTGGGGCGCGCAAGATGTCGTGAGTGGACTTGTGACACTCGGAACTTTCGTTGCCTTTCACGAATACATCCGCCGCATGGTCTGGCCGATGGCGGCCATTGGTGTCGGCCTTTCTCTTATTCAACAAGGCCGAGCGAGTTTCTCTCGAATCGCGCAGGTTCTGGCCACCGAGCCCGAAGTGGCGGATCAGGGCGCGCAAGAACTCCCCTCTTTGCAGCAGCTCAGTGTGCGCAATCTCAGCTTCACATACCCGGGTGCGGATCGACCGGCCCTTCGAAATGTGAATTTTGAGCTGCGCGCCGGTGAGACATTGGGCCTAGTCGGGCCCGTGGGCTCGGGCAAAAGCACTTTGATCCAATTGATTGGGCGCGTGCGCCGCGCGCCTGCGGGAAGCCTTTTGATCAACGGCGAACCCATTGAGAACTTCACCCTCAAATCGCTTCGCCGAGCCATGGCTTTTGTTCCTCAGGAGGCATTTTTGCTCAGTCGCAGCATTCGTCAGAATCTCAATTTCGGTGCGCGCCACGCTGAAGATGATATCCAAAGCGTGACCCGTGCTGTCGATCTTCACGACGAAATTCAGCGCTTGCCTGCCGGGGCTGAATCCCTACTCGGCGAAAGGGGCGTGAATCTGTCGGGTGGCCAAAGGCAGAGACTCACGCTCGCAAGAGCTATGCAACGAAGCCAAAAAGTTGACGCCGAACTCCTGATTCTCGATGACAGTCTCTCAGCCGTGGATGTGCGAACGGAGCGACAGATTTTAGAGACGCTCCGCTCGGGCGACGGGCTTTTGCGAACCGCGATCGTTGTTTCGCATCGCCTTGAAGCTCTTCGACTGACGGATCGAATTTTAGTTTTGAACGAAGGCCAGGTGGAGGCCATCGGCACGCACGATGAGCTGTTGCGTTTGAGCCCCACTTATCAACGCATGGTTGAGATTCAATCCGAAGCTTCACTCGACCCTGGGCAAGAACTTTCAAGTGCTCCAACTTCAACGGAAGTGACCAGAGACATGATGCGAGTCGAGCGTTTGGAAGCGGAGAAGGTCACATGAGTTCAGGAGCAAGCAACGCGACCTCGATCGATCAACAAGACTCGTCGGATCAGCTCAAAGGCGGGCTGGGAGTGATCGGTCTTTTGCGTCGCCTACTTCCCTACTTTTCTGGTGAGTGGGTTCGTGTGGTCGGAATATTGATTTTTGTGGCCCTACACGCCTTCATGGGCCGCGGCATTGTCATGCTTTTCGGCTATACGATCGATCACGGCATCCTTGCCAAAAATCAAGGCGTCATCATGACCGCGGCCGCGATCTATCTGGCGCTGGAGCTCGCCCAACTCGGCACACTCGTGGCAATCAACTCCTGGTTTGCTCGCGTAGGCAATCGAGTTCTACATCGCCTTCGTGAGCACCTCGTCCGTCACGTTCAGAGCCTACCGGCCTCCTATTTTGATCGTGTGGCGAGTGGCAAGATTGTCACTCGCCTTACCAGCGATCCTGTCAGCCTAACTGAGCTCTTTCAACAAGGCCTCTTGAGTGTGATCTCCAACATCGTCACGATGCTGACCATCATCGTCGCCATGCTGGCCATCTCTCCTAAGATGACCTTCTTCACCTTGTTCGTCGCACCGCCAATGTCCTACGCCGCGTTTCTTCTCAGCGAAAAGATTCTACGCGCGCAGCGCGAAGCCAAACGCAAAGTTTCGCTCATCAATGCTTATGTTGCCGAGAGTGTGACGGGCATGCGTGTGATCCAACTCTTCGATCAAGCCGAACCCCAGCGGCAGAAGTTTGAAGAGTTATCCGCTGAATACCGCCAAGACATGCTCAGATCGGTTCGTCTCTACGCTTTGTTCTACCCCAGTGTCGGTTTGTTTACCGCCGTTACCGTGGGTGTGGCGCTGTGGATTGGGGGCGAACTGACGGGAGCCGGGGCAATCACAACTGGCGCGATGGTGGCCTTCATTCTTCACGTCAAAGATTTTGGCGACCCTCTGCGGAATATTTTGGAACGCTATCAGATCTTTCAGAATTCGGTGTCTTCCGGTGAGCGACTCTTCGCTCTGGTCGAAGAAACACCGGAGGCCGCGCCCGATCAGACTGAGCATCTTTCTCATCCGCTTCGAGGTGAACTGCGCTTTGAACACGTGAGCTTTCGATATCGCGATGAATTACCGCTGGCTCTTAACGATGTGAGCTTCACAGTTCCCGCCGGAAAAACCCTCGCGGTGATCGGCCGAACCGGCAGCGGCAAATCGACTTTGATATCTTTGCTTCAACGCTTTCGCGATCCCTGTAGCGGAAGAATCTTCCTCGATGACATCGATCTTGCAAAATTACCTCGCGAAGAGGTTCGACGTGTCGTGGGTGTGGTTCAACAAGATGTTTTTTTGTTCCGGGGCAGCCTCGCCGAAAACATCGGCTTGGGCGACCCGCAAGTCACTCGCGAGCGCATTGAATGGGCCGCAAGAGAAGCCGGCCTCAGTCGGCTTATAGAGATGCGTCCGGGCGGGCTTGAGACCCATGTTGAAGAAAAGGGTGCCAATCTCTCACTCGGCGAGAGGCAGCTGGTGGCCTTTGCCCGCATTCTCGCATTCGACCCTGAGATCTTGGTCCTCGATGAGGCCACGGCCAACGTCGACTCCGAGACTGAGCTGATCCTGCAGGCCGCAGCTCGTCGTGCACGGCAAGGCCGCACCGCGATTGTCATCGCTCATCGTCTATCGACTCTCGCGGACGCGGATTTGGCCCTCGCCCTTTCACAAGGACGACTCGTGCTTTGGGGCTCGCCGGACGAGGTCCTGCCGCAAGCCCACAGTCATGTCGCGACTACTTCAACTTCGAAAAATTCCGATGCGCCCGCTCGTTAAAGCGGATCTGCTGTTTCCACTTTTCGACTTCACTTTCGTAGTCTGCCTTTTTGGCTTGCAAACGCTGACGTTCAGACACGGCCTCAGCTCTCTTCGAATCGATTGACGTCGACAGCTGAGCGATTGACTGATCGCGCTCCGCCCATGCTTCTTGATCCTGATCGACCAGCTGGAGCCGCTGCTCATGAGCCGCAATCACCTCGCGGCGGTGGACACGCTGATCTTCGAGGCGTTGCAAAGCCGCCTTGAGCTCTTCGATCTGACGGTCTTCCGTGGCCAGTGCGTCTCGTTCAGCCTGAAGAGCCCCCATAACTTGCTTGCGTCTCTCCTCCACACTCACCTTGTCTTTTCCCGAGGTCGTGCTGGAGCTTGCCAAGGCCCGCTTTTGCGCATCAAGGGCTTTGATCGCCCGATCCGTCTCGGCCAAGTTTTGATTCACAATCTTCAGATTGGATTGGTATTGCTCCAAGTTCGATTGGCTCGCCTTCACATTGTTTTGCAACTGTTCGATCTTAGCTTTCACTTCGGTCTTTGCTTCCGCCACGCAAGCTAAGCTGCAAGTCGCGGCTAAGAGCAAGTGCGCCGGGCGAAGTGAGCGATTATGTTTCAGAGATTTCATACTTCTCTCCTCAGTTACTAGCTTGTTGGCGTGTCGCCGGACAGTTGTTCTTCAAACCTGATCGGTAGTGTCCGATCTCATCTTCCCAATACTCGCCATCGAAATCCCATTGAAGGGATTTCGACTTCGGTAGAACATTGGCTGGAATTCGCGTGGACTTCTCTCCGCCCGCAACTTGGTAACGAATATTTTCCCCACTGGCCGCGAAGACCTCATAGCGAAGCAGTTCGTTGTTATCGAGAAATCGGAAAAGATCAGCGCGAATTTTCTTGAGCCGATTGTCCAGAACAAACTCAATTCGATCTCGAATTTGATCGCGACGGGCATCCGCCGCAGCGATGAACTCGCGCTGATAAACGGCCGATGCTTTTTTGGCTTCCGTAAAGAGATCGACAGAGAAGAACGCATCATTGAGCCGCGCAAGCTCGTTTTCCAACTGCGCGGTCCACTCCAAGCGATGAACTTCCAACGAGGGCTTCTTCTTGATGGACGCCAAACGTCCTCGAATCTCATCGACACGAGCACGTAGTCGCGTCACATCGGTTTGCGCCTGCTTCAAGCTTCGCTCGACGTCACCACCCAAGACATCGTAAATGCCTCGTTCATCGACTTGACGATTCATCGACTTTTGAAGGTTAAGAAAGTCGCGCTGGCGAGCGAGCTCGCGAATGACCTGCGTGGGAAGACCATCAATGTCTTGAGTCTCGCGCGGCTGAGCCAAGTAACGCTTCAGGGTTCCGTAGCGACCGTCTTTGAATAGCTTCACGCCCTTGTTGTAGACGTCGACCTTATCGAGAATCGGTCGGTACTCTTTTTCGAGTGTCGTCAGCGCCCGATAGGCATCACCGTACTGACAGAGTTGCAAATAAGCGATCGTACGAATCACATAGGATTCGGGCTTGTAGGCCGCTGCGAAAAAGGGCGACTGAATCGAGTGCATGTTGCCGATCGCGCCCTCAAGATCAGATCCCATCAACTGAGCCCAGCCCATTTCACTCAGGCCCTGCAGCCAGAGCGGATGCTCTTTGTTCACCTTAAGAAAGGCGAGATGCGCACGCTTGAATTGGCCCTCCTGAAAGGCCATGCGGCCAAAATTCAAAGCGATCAAGCTTTGGAACTCACGCGCCTCACTTTCAGCCCGAGGATGTTGAATCAACTCCTCTTGCATCGCCAACGCCTCAGCCTTTTGACCTAGGTTATAGCGGCCAAGGGCTTCGACGAATTTTGCCTGCAAATAACGAGGACTTTCCTTGGGTACCTTCTGAGCCCACTCCACGGCCGTCTTAAATCGTTCCGCGGCCGCCGCACCTTCCGCGACCAAACCCGCCAACGCTCCAAAGTGCGCCGGCGAAATTGAGGATGCGACGTCCGACTTTTTCAGAACGCTCTCGAGGGCCTGGCTCCATTCATTCGAAGTGATCATCGGCGTTTGCGCATCCAACTCTTTCAGGATGAGCTTCGAATAGTGGGTTTCGCCTGACTTGAGCTCAGTCTGCAGGAGACGCAACGCCCGATCCGAGAAATCCGTCATTAACTTGAGGCTCTTCGAGCAGAGAGCGAAATAATAATCCGATTCAGCACGCCACTTCGGATCATGAGAAATCGAGTGAAAGAGGCCGAGCGCAGCTGCGCATTGATTGCCTTGTTGAAAGAGCAAGAGACCACTCAAGAAGCGATACTCTTCGGGCGTCAGTGCCTTAAACTCGCCCAGTCTGAATTCTGTCTCTGGCTTAAGATTCAGCACAATACGATCTACCCCCTGGGTGTCGATCGGACCGCGCTGAATCGTCAAGCTCGCGAGCGGCCCTACGTTTTTTGGAGCTAGGCTGCGAGCCATGATGAGAGATTTGAACTCGAGCTCCGTCATGCGTGCAGGCGAAACGATGGGCGCAAACGTTCGCTCCCGAAGCAATTTCTCGGACGAGTCATCGAGCGCGAAGCGCGACGATTCAAGTCGAGACTCTCTCGCCAACCGAAGTCGTGGGACAACTCCTTGGGCCACTTTTAAATCAAACTGGGGAACACCGGTCTCAGACTTCTTCAGTCCTGGCACGAACCACTCATCTTTGACCTGAGTCGAAGTCGCCGGTGTCGAGCCGATCGTCGTCCCGCGTTCAGATGCCGCCGGGACGGCCACCGGGGCTTGCGGCGACGTTGCAACAGCCGCCGGCACACGCGCTTCATCCGTACGAGCCTTCGACTCAGGTTCTCCCTTCAACTGGCTGACCCATTCTCGAACCTTAACTTTTGTGGCGGCCCAACGCGACTTGAACCATGTCGATGCACGAGGGGACTGTCCGGACGCCTCAAGCCGAGCCGTGTCGTAGTCCTTATTCGGATCCAAAGGCTTAGCTTGTGCCGGCTCCGCCGCGGAGACCACAAGCATGACAGCTCCACAGAGCGCGAACTTGGAGATCTTATTCACCCTATTTCGCATGCTCACTTCCTCCACCTTTCTCACCTGAACTCGCTCCATATCACAGACTTCGAATCACCAAAACAAGGTTGCACCAAACATCAGAAATGACGAATTTGTCGTATCATTGCTGACCGAGGAGAACGGAGACCGATAGCGAATGATTTCCTCTTGATACCAACGGTTTCGATAATCCAACCGAAGGGCGAAATGCTTATTGAGAAAAAAGGTTTGTGTAAGATCCAAAGACACAGTCGGCGCCGTCTTCGCACGATTTCCCGACTCGGTTTGTTGATCGTAGGTTGTGACGCCAAAGCCAGGCGAAAATGCCATATCGAAATAGATGATGTTCGAATTGAGTACGCTCATTTTGGCATAAAACGGAACCCAATTCAGCGAGAGCCCCTGATAGCCTTTCACTTTGCCATGATTTGCGGTTCCTGATTGAGCCTGAAGGTTTTCAAGCGCCTTGTTGTTGCGCGTGTTCACATTCATCAACTGCGCTTCTAAGCCCCAACGCTCAGAGAAGTAGTAGGTCAAGGAGCCGCTCATACTCGGACCATCGCTCCAAGAATCATTCAATAAGTTGCCATAGAGAGCTGATACAGCAAATCGGTTGGCCTTCGAGAACATTCGATTCTGAACAACGGAGAAGTCCGTGTCCTTGGCCGCCCAATATTTTTGTTCCAGATCAGTCACGTCAACTTTGTCACCACCACCAGGCTGAACTGCTGGTGCCTTTTTATCGGACGCGCTGGCCTGGGCCTGAGCTGAATCGGCGATGCCGATTGAAGTCGACACCAAGCTCAGTGTCGCGAGAACGCGCAAAGAATTTCGAACGATGCGGAACATGGGGGATGACACCATACACTCCAACCTCTTTCACGCCTCGACTTACATCCCCCATAGCGGCGCGAATCTCAATTTGGTTCAAAGATGAATCACTTCACGTAATTCACCGACTCCTTGATATTTTCGTCAAAATTGCGCCGAACTTTATAGAGCGGAACAAAGTCAGTGACTCGTTTTTGCACAACATAGGCTCCATCTGGGTTACGGACTTGCCCGTCAACTTCGGCGGCATCAAAGTTCACATCTTGGACCTTTCGATACTGCACCTTCTTCGCAAAAACCGTCGAACTATAGATCAGTGTTGCGACCAAGACGATCGCACTGCCTATGCTGGTTCGAAGCCGTGCGCTTTTCATATTCAACCTCCACCCTTCGCGGTCTGCATGGGATCTGAAAGAGCTTCTGAATGAAATGGCGTCGGCGGAACAGCCTGACTCGCGCTCGGCCGAGGGCTCTGAGCTTGAGCTGGCTGTCGAGCCTTGACCTGTTCCTCTAACGCACGGATGCGTTGATCAATTTGTTGAATCTCAAGATGCGTATCATCCCCAGGAAAGGAGTCCCGATTGCGCTCGCTCTTAAGTTTTCCCGCCGAGGATCGCGATGAGGAGCTCACGGCTACACTTCGTGCCTCCTTCAAGACCTTAAGACTCGCCTCCGGATCTTTGAGCAACTGATCGTAGACTAGAGCGAGCTGAAGTCGGGCCTTAAGGCTCGATGGATCTAAGTGAATAGCTCGCAAGAGAGGCTCGACGGCTTCTTGTGACTTTTGTCTCTGGAGCTGCACTTCCGCAAAGGCAAAGTGCGCCGCGGCCGACTTGGGTCGCAAAGATAGGTACGTCGAATAGTGAGCAGCGGCCTCATCCCACATTTGCTCTCGCTCGTGAACTTGCGCCAGCCAAAGGTGGCCGGGAGCCAGCTCAGAATCCCTTGCGACAGCGGATTTCATATGCGCCACGGCGGCGCGAGTTTCGCCACTCAGCAAACTCTGGCGTGCTCGTTCGTACTGAACAATCGACAGTTCACCGCCGGCTTTTTTCTCTGCAAGATCGAGAAGCCAATGCGCTCGGAGCGATTCACCCCGTGACTGGGCGTGAAGTGAAAGAAAGTAGGGCCCCCAAGGCGCTTCCATTTCGTTTTGCGAAAGCCATTCGCCAATTCGCAACACCTCAGCCCACTTTTGCTCGCGAACGCACGCTCCACCAGCTAAAACCCAAGTCTTCCAAGACTCAACGGCCGAAGGGACTGAGCCGTTCGACTTCCCACTTTTTGAAACGAGTCCCGTTTTGGCAACCGGATCTCCCGGCACACGACAAATTGCCGAGTTCTCGACGGCTAAAGCAGCTCTTGCCCCCTCAAGGAATGGACGTGCTCGTTTGGCATTCTCCGCCGCACTGACAGCACTGTTGGCACCCGACTTCGGCCCCGGTGAAGTTGCACAACCTGCGAGTATCCCAAGCGCACCGAGTGTGCCGATCCACATGAGATTCGGTTTCGATCCTCTCATGATCGACCTCCCTGCTCTATTGTTCCGTTTCGAATGCCGCGAACACTCTTGGGATCCTCCCATTGAGGGAGAAGTGGCGAAAGCGTTGGAACTTCGCCAGTCCGAGAGGGTGATTCCGATTTCGGTTTCAAATTGAGTTCATCAAGCCGTGCCTGAAGTCGTGCCGAAAGGCCATCAAAGCGTTTCGCCTTTTTCGCTGATTCAATGGCTTGCGCGAGAGCTTCGATGCCTTTTTCTTCCATTGGTAAGGCAATTTGCTCAATCTCAGCTTGGAAAACCTTGCGATCCGCTTCGGGAACGTCTGCAGGCAATTGGATCCCCTTCACTGTTCGGGCGAAATCGACATAGATTTCGGCCAAGCGAGCCAGAGCCTCTGACGACACGTCTGGATCGCCGAATCGAGCTGCTGACTGGTAAGCCTTTTGGGCCTTCTCGAGCTTCTCGGTCTTGATCGCCAGTACGATCCCCAAGCGCTCCACTCGGGCCTTCACACTTTGACTTCGATACTCGTCCTCGAGGACTCGCGCTTGCACCAACCTCGCTCGGGCCGGAAGCTCAAGGCGCCCTTGAGATTTGAGCGCGGATTCACGTCCAACGACCTTCTTAGCAAGATTGAAAGCCTTCGAGGCGTCTCCGGAGTTCCAAAGTCGTTCGGCCTCCTCAACAGTGAATCGGCTGGCCAATGGCTCAATCTGCCGACTCTCGATTTCGGATCGTAGCTTTTCCATCAGCCTGTTGTCTTTGATCTCGAGCGCGAGCGCCCACACCCGTTCATAGGCTGCAGCTTGCGCCTCGGGCTCACGAGTCTCCGCAGCCTTCTGCGCGAGGGTTTCGGCGGATTTGCGCTTCAGCTCGGCGGCCCCTGATAGAGCTTGGAAGTCGATGGCCAAATTCTGCCAGCGAGACCGGTTCGACGCGTCCACTTGCGACAAATCCAACGCCACCTGAGCGGCCAGATCGAGACGCACTCCTGCTTCGTAAGTGCGTACGGCCTGCTCAAGGCAGGGCTTCACTTGCGCTTGGCCAGGGAACAGGGAGGCCATTTCGCGACACATGTTAGCGCTTGCCCAAGCCTGTCCATCTTGAATCAATAACTGGCTCGCATTCCACCAAGCTCGAGCACCCAATTCGGAGCCTCTATTTTCTCTGGCAAACAATTGGAAAGCCTCCACGGCTTTTCTCGTATGAGGATTCTGACCCCGCGAGGCCTCAAACTTGGTCGCTTTGTCGGCGAGTTCACCGATTTCGGCAAACCAAGCTTCGCGACGAACTTTGGCCAAGCTCTCTTCGCGTCCGCCAGCACGACCCGATTCGAGCAGGCTCTGCGCAGCCGACTTCAAACCTGCCCAATCTTTCTTGATATTGAGAATGTCCAGATACAGATCTTGGGCTTTCTGCACCTTGGGAAGCAGGGTCTCGTGTTTTTGAACCCAACCGATCTGATAGAAATCGCGAGCCGCAAGATCGTACTTTTCCTTCTCATAGGCGATGAAAGCTCGCTTGAAGCGGAGATCCAAAACATGCGGACCAGCGGACGCGAGTTTGACATAGTCGCCGCTGAGCTTCTCAAAGCGCACTTCATCCTCGTCCGACCATTTACCCTCACCTACAGCGCGTTCTAAGCTCAGAGCTGCACCATATGCAGCGTCCACAACAAGTTTAGGATCGGCTTTCATGAGATCGATGACCTTCGGGGACTTACTAGCCCTGCCGGCCGAACTCTTAAGCGCCGCCGCCGACACGACCGCGTAGGCTTCGCTCGCCTCTCGGTACCGAGTCCGTGCAAACAATAGGTCTGCATAGGCGAACTGAACTTGCGCGACATCTCGATCGAAAACCGGTCGATCCGATGCCGAGGAGGCCATAAGGTGCAATTGCAAATAGACTCGGTAGGCCGTCATGCTCTGGTCGGCTAACGCATCCGTCTTCTCTCGTTTCCAAAGTGCATGAAACTTAGCACCCAGCTTTTTTGCGGTTGCGCTCAGTTTCTCCACACACGCCGGCTGCAAGGACTTCGATAGAGCATCCTGGCTCGACTCGTTTTTGAGAGATTCACAATGCTTTTCGAGCTCAGTGAGCTGGGTTGTCGCAACGTCTCGGCGCTTCTGCCGCTCGGCATTCCAGATCAGCTCTTCGTGTACGGCCGCGATCTGCTCGGACCTCGGCAGGCGTTGCAAAACATCCCGGAGGACAACGTCGGTTTCATCATACTTAGAATGCCGCTTGTAGATTTCAACAAGGCGCAGAATGTAGGGAGCTGGATCCAAATCCCCTGCCTGTTGGGCAAAGTAGGCCACGGCACCCTTTGCCGTGCGAGTCTCCGAGTAAAAGAGAGCCAAGTCGCTCAGCGCCTCTTTCCGCAAGTCGAGCTTCTGTCCGCCAATCACCGCGTCTTCTTTGGCCTTCAAATGGCCAAAGGCAATCGTCTCCTCAAGGAGTCGAATCGCACCGTCCTCGTCCTGCAAATTATAGCGGGACCATGCGGCCTTATAGAGTCCGTAGGGATATGCCCGAGCTTCCGGATAGGCTTTGATTTTCAAGAACGTCGTGAGTGCCGCTTGGAATTGACGGTCCTGATAGTGGAGCTCACCAAGACTCAGCAAGGCATCGGGGACCAAAGGCGACTGAGGATGCTGACTCAATAAGCGCTGCAGATGTTTCTTAGCGAGATCGTGTTGACCAATTTGCTGATGAGCATAGGCCGAATTAAAAATCACAATATCAAGAGCTCGAAAGCGCGGAAACTTCGTCTCGAGTTCGCTATAGACGCTGAGAGCCTGTTTGATTTGACGAACTTCGCTCGCCTCTTTGACCAATGTCGGTGCAACCTTAATGATTTGCTGCGAATCGCGATGCACCTCGAAAAATCTCGAAGTCCGTGCTCGACGCATATGAATTTCCGCGAGGCGATAGAGAATCTCGCCCTCCATGCGCGTGCCCTTATGGCGTTTGCGCAGACTCTGGAGCTGCTCAAGAGCCTTTTTTTCCGAGCGCATCACCAGAAGCTCAGTCTTGAGAGCCTTCATTTCGTTGCCTGACTCGTCGCCCGCTTTGAACTTCAGCTGATCGACCAACTCATTTCGATCGTTCTGAGCTGCGATCGCCTGAGAAGCTGAAAGTCCTCCGATCAAGATCGCACTGAAGAGCAGCATCGCCCTGGTCAAGTCCCAATGATTTTGCTGTTGAGCGTTCGTTCGCATCACTTCAAGCCCTCCGGATCAAACTGCACCTGAATACGGGCACCGACACCCGGGATCGCCGAGCCATGGAACCGCACAGAGTTGGTGCTCTCGCGATACGTCCAACCGTTATTCGCATCTTGAGCGACCAACTGACCGTCAACATAGACCTTGATGGAGGAAATGTTGGGCTTTCGATCGAGTGGGAACTCCGTAATGACCTCCAGAATTCGCGCGCGAACGTTGGTCAGAGCGCGCTGAAGGTTGCCGTCGCAAATCGACTCTTTGGAGCCGCCTGACGCATCGACAAGATTCAAGTATCCATATCCAACCGAGGAGAATCCCCATTCGGACGTGAAACAATTAGGGTCACTGGGCATAACTCCCATGAAGTGGGCCAACCAATTTCGTCCTCCCAAGGGAAGTGGCGGCTTAATGGAATCCAACCAAGTTGTGTAATCCACGGACGGCGATTGATCTTCTTCGTCGCTCAAATAAATGACATTCAAAAGCGCGTTGGGTCGCAAAAAACCAGCGTTATCCGAAGTCGCCAAAGGTGAGCTTAGGGCAGCCTGCATGGCTTCTCGACCGCGTTCGACCGGAGATCCAGATTCCCCCAGACGTAAACGTCCCGCGAGAACATTGACGAGATTGGGCGTCGTCGCAGTCAAAATTTTTGGTGTTCCCGCCTGCGCAAAGAATCGACCCCGCAAACCACTGCCACTCATGTCCATTGAGGTAACGGCAATGCGATAATCTAAACCGGTTCGATTCAAACCATCAATAAAGAGACCCACCTGCGAAGCGAGACGGTCTTGATGTTTCGCCATGGACGAGGATGTATCCACCACCCAGAGCACATCCACCTCGGTGTTCCACGTGGCGACCTGACCGAAAGATGAGTTCTCTTCTTCTACGGCAAACTTCTGTCCGCCGCAGCCCACCATCAGGCTGGCGAAAAGGGTGACGAAATTTGATAGAGCGCAGCTCAGGCCTCGGCCTGAAAACTTCCTCGAAGTTTCTTGTCTTTGGCATTTCATGCGGCCCCCTCTTCGAAACCCGCGTGGGATTTTCTATTGGCCCAGACATCGATCTCATCACGAAGTTTTTCATCGACATCCAAAAATCTCAGTCCATAGACAACGGTCGACTTCAAGTCTCCGCGACTCATCGGTCGCTGCGATACAATTTCACATTGCGTATTGAAGGCTGGTGTCTCACGACTTGGTTTCATATGCAGATGAACGGTTTGTCCAACTTCCAGCTCTCCCGCTTCCAAAACGAGAGACAAACCTCCAGCACCCATCTCCATGGACTTACCCTTGAGCAGCTGCTTATGGTTGTGCACCAAAATCGAAGCTTCGTGTCGTGCCCGCGCGTATCGACGCCGAAAGAAGATCTCATCAACTTGTTGTCCGAGTTCATTGACGAGACGCTGACGTAAGTCTTCGATCATGTCGGGGGCGAACTCTTTCAGGCGTGAAATTCGCGTCCAGCCCTTGAGGCGTTTGGTCCATACATAGTCCCAGTCATTGAGTGTTTGCGCAGGTGCTTTCGGAACCACCTGATCACGCACCCCTGACGCCGCGCTAACCACGCCAGCCGGCGAAGCGGAGGCTGGCATTTGGAGCATGCGAACGATCTCTAAAAGATCAAAGGGCCCAAAGCGATGATCGCCTTTGAGAACAAACCAAGCCTCCCGCCCATTTCCCAGCGACGGGGGCTCTTGAATTTGGCCTGCTGCAAGTTGTGGATTGGAAGCTCGGCGCTGATTCTTTTGCTGTTCCAACAAGCGCTGGAAGACTTCTTGGTGAGCTGAAAAGGCCTGATGGGCTGCGATCGCAACCCAATCTTTGTGAACTTCGTCGAAAACATAGTCTGTTGGCGAAAGCTCTCCGCTTTCGACTTTCTTGAGGATTTCCTTCAGCGGAAACAGACCTAAGCAGGTCTCGCCTTTCGCAACATGGAATTCGATGGTTTTATCTTGCATCTTCATCCCTCAGCGTCCCGAACCCTTGTTCAGGTGATTTCTCGACGAACTCGGTGAAGTCATCATCACTCTCAACACACCAAAGTTCGCATCGGCCTCCAGATGAACTCACTTAAGACGTGAATAACTCTTAGGGAATTTGCTCATGGGACGGATTATGCAGATAAGTCGACAAAGCCATCTCAGCACCTCGACGAATTGCGAGTTCGTGCAATTTTGAGACGACCAAAACGCATTCATGTCACTTCCACAGGCGTGACCACCGGTTCGACAATTTGTCTGAGATTTCTAAGAGCGAAGAAAACGGCGACATCGATTTCAGAGTGTTCGTGAGTTCGCAGAATTCCCGTCCAAAGTGTCGAACACTTGCCGACTCATGTTGAATCGCCCCGCGATCTTCTCCGATGAGGTCCCGAGAAATCGACCTTGAGTTGACCTCGACGTTAGCCGAGAAGAGGCCGCATGGAAAAGTCAGACCTGATGTACGAAGTGATCCACGGCAAACCGAATACGGGTCCACAGTTCGATCGCTGGTTTCGTAACCGTCGATTTGATCTCAGTATTTATGGAGTCCACGGAGACGCGACGCCACCCGGCCACTCGCTGCGCGTGCTTTGGTTTCGTTTGGATCATCGCGAGCGCCTTAAAAGCGTCTCGCTTTTCTGGGATGGGCAGAATCTGCGCGCCTATCTCGTCGACGAAGGTGATGCGGATGTTCGCAAGAACAATTCGCCGCTCATGATCGCCAGTCTCACGCCCGATCTGCAAAAAATCATCGACGAGTTCAAAATCGTCAGTGCCGACATTCCCGACTCGCTTCGGGATTTTGTCGTCGAACACCTGACTCAATCGCCGCTATCGACGACGGCCGGCCTCAATCGGGAGCCCGACTGAAAGCTGTCAACTCAAGCCCGAGTTGGCTTTTCTCGAATCACTTAATCGCTGCGCGAACGTGAGCCGAAAAAGTATCCATGATCCATACAACCGTAGCGATGACCAAGATGATGCACCCCACTTCAGGCCACTTCGCTTGACCCTGGTACTCCATCAGCATGGTGCCGATTCCACCACCACCCACAAAACCCAAAATGGTCGCCATACGAACATTGGTATCCCATCGATAGACCGTGTAGCTGATATACGGAAGTACGACTTGAGGAACAACAGCGAACCACACCGTCTGCAATCGTCCCGCACCCGTGGACTCAATACCTTCAATGGGCCCATCTTCAACGCTCTCCACATACTCCGAGTACTGCTTCGCGAGCGACGCAATGGAGTGCACGGTGAGAGCTAACATTCCCGCAAAGGGACCGAAAGTCGCCCAAATCGAAAAGATGATCGCCCACAACACGGGCTCAATGGAGCGTGAAACGTTGAAGATCGTCCGCAGAGCAAAGTAAACTCCAAAACCAGCCCGACTATTGCCCATAATGTTACGGGCCATTAAAAAGCTCAGCACAAAGGCGACGGGTACCGCGATCGCCGTGGCCATGAAGGCGATATAAATCGTCTCGATGATCTTCATGACGGCTTTGGGAAGAATTTCGAGGTTGGGTGAAGCCAACTCTGCAAACAGTCGCATCGCATGCCAGAAGCGCTCTGCTTCCAAAAGCTGCAAGACATCGATTTTCGTCATGACAAAACCGACGAGAGTCGTGACCACGACTGCCAAAATCAGCTGTATACCCCAGAGGCTCTTGTGCATCGGTGCGACCAGCTCATCCTGACTTCGCTGTTTCAAGTGAGGGGGGGCATAGATCATCCAACCCAGAGTTTTGATGTTCTTGTGCTGCAGGATCACCGACAGGATCGCGCCGATCACAGCAAAAGCGCCAAACAGCGATGCGTTTTCACCGAGGTTTAAGAGCTGTTCTTCGGAGGGGCGTACCACTGCGACGACTGAAAAAATCGCCAAGTATGAAAACACAACGGCATCAAACACAGTTTGACGAAACTTCGCTCCACCGCTGCTCACCAAGACTTCTGCACTTGCCATCGCACCCGCCTTCAAACGCATCCCGGAGGACGCTTAGGGCCTACTCAACTCACCGGGAACTACCCTCGACTGGGAACTGCCCTCTAATTGATATGCACTTCTTTGGCGCCTTCGCCATAGATTCTCGAAAACCAAGCTTCATCGATATCTGCAGGCGAACCCTCATAGACGAGTTCCCCACCTTTCAACGCGATCACGCGCGTGGCGTACTGGCGAACCAAGGACAAGAAGTGCAGGTTACAAATGATGGTGAGGCCCAACTCCTGGTTGACCCTTTTCAGGTAATCCATCACCACGTGACAAGTCGCGGGATCGAGAGAGGCCACCGGCTCGTCCGCGAGAAGAATGTCGGGCGACTGCGTCAGCGCTCGAGCTATGGCCACGCGCTGTTGCTGACCTCCGCTCAATTGAGCCGCACGAAAGTGCGCCTTTTCGCCGATTCCAACAAGATTCAAAAAATTCATCGCCTTGGCTTTGTCCTCAGCCGAGTACATACCCAAGATACTCTTGAGGGATGAGGTCCGGCCGAGCGAACCGTACAACACGTTCTCGAGAACGCTGTGCCGAGGAATCAAGTTGAAGTGCTGGAAGATCATGCCAATCCGACGGCGCACTTCTAAGATCTGTTCGCCTTCACACTTCGCCAGATCCAACTGCTGACCTTGCCGATCCGTATACAGGACTTCGCCACCCGTCGGGTGGTGCAAGCGATTCAAACAGCGGAGCATGGTCGATTTGCCCGACCCCGACAAGCCAATCACAACAAGAAATTCGCCGCGTTTGACATCAAAGCTCACGCCACGCAGGGCCCGCGTCCCGTTGGGATAGGTCTTCTGCAGATTGCGCACCTGCAGGATGTGGGATCCCGCCGATACGGCACTTCGGCTTTGTGAGTCCTTTGCGCTAGCGCTCATGAGAAGTCCTCTCTGGATTGTCCGACGGTTGACCGACGATTGACCACGTCAACAGCGTTTCCAACTCGGCTCAATGAACCACGATTTCAGCCGGTCATCGGCCCGACCGTTTCGGCCCGCGATTATTTTTTGCTTTCTTTGAGTAGCTCGTCCGGCGACTTGCCAATTTTCGCCAACATCTCGCGAACCGAATCATAATCTCGATCTGTCGCCGGCTCGATCTCCGTGACGCCGTAGACCGACTTGAAGGCCTCTTTGCCTTCTGGCGACTTCACCATATCGAGGAAGGCTTGCTTCAACTTCGCCTTTACATCCTCTGGCAAGTTCTTACGGAAAACGATCGGATCGTTTGGGATCTCGTCGGTCAACTTCACAATCTCAATGCGCTCTTCAACATCCGGGTACTGCGTCTTCACAAGGCGACGCGCATCCTGAATGCCTTCTTCGGAATTGGGCGGCGAGTAGAAAGTCGCGCCCGCGTCGGCCTGGCCCTGGTAGACCATCGACACGACTGAATCGTGCTTCATCGCAAAGACCGGGTCGCCGTCGATCTTGACGCCGGCATCGATCAACATTTTGAGCGGCAAAAGGTAGCCCGACATCGATGCAGGATCGACAAACGCGATCTTTTTTCCATTGAGGTCTTTGAGGTCCTTAAAGCGACCCTTCTTCGCGATGAATTGCGACTGATAGGTCTTTTTACCGTGGCGGATCACGATCAGATGGGCTTCGGCACCGTACTTCTCATGCGCCTTGATGTATCCCGAGGTGTTGAGGGCCGCGACATCTGCACCACCTGAGCCGAACGCTTCGATCACGGCAATGTATGACTGGGGGACGTTGATTTGGTATTTATAGGGCGTGTTCTTCTCGAGCCACTCTTTCATCACTTTCGAGGATGAGCCGATGACGTTGGCATCCACCGAGGGTACGAAGAACAACTTGATCGGATTTTGTTCGCTGCCAATTTCAGCCTTCTTGAAGGTGCAGGCCGACAAGCTCAAGCACATCGCGATCACCGCCACACCAGCGAGCTGAGTTTTGCATTTCGACATCACGTTTCGAACGACCATCAATTCCATCAGGAAGTGACTCATGTCCTAACCCCTCTCGGCCCCTCGACCGGATTCAAAATTCTGAAGTCTTGCGACACGGGGTCATAGCAAAGGCCAACCGGCCTTGGGCGCATTAACACTCCGCATTGTGCGTCGGGATTCAGTTCAGATTGCCGGGGGAAGCCTCGACATTTCCAGCTGAAGACGCCATTTTCAGTCCATGTCTTCCACGCGCTCTGCCAATCCCCTTCATGACCTCGTTCTGGCCACAGAATTGGCCCAGCCCGGCGAAGTTTTGATGGTCTTTGACCTCGACTCCACACTTTTCGATTTGAGTCAGCGCGTCCGAGCCATCCTGACGGATTTCGCAGCCCACCCCCAAAATCAACAAAGCTTTCCAGAGGCCTGTGCACTTTTGCAGAACGTCGAGATTCGACGCCAGGATTGGGGCCTCAAGGAACCCCTCGCTCGCCTCGGCCTCGACACCACGACACACAAGGAGTTTGTGAGCCAAGTGCAGAGCGCGTGGGCGAAGGGCTTTTTCTCAAATCACTATCTCGAACATGATCGACCGCTGCGCGGGGCTGTGGAATTCGTGAAGCACCTGCATGCGCGAGGCGCCCAAATTATGTATCTCACCGGTCGTGATGTGCCGCGAATGGGTGAAGGCACGATCAAGAGTCTTGTGCATCATGGATTTCCTCATTCGATGGAGCGGACCGACCTCATTTTGAAGTCCACAGCCCATCTTGATGATGCCGAGTTCAAAGCTGAAATCCTCATAGCGCGCGCACCTCACCATCAGCGACTGGTGTTGTTTGAAAATGAACCCGTCAATTTGCAGCGCGTGGAGCAAAGCTTGCCGCAGATCGATTTGGTGTGGATCGACACTTGTCATAGCGGGACCATCGAACCCGCCGCGCATTGGATTCGCATCGAAGACTTCGACGGCCCTTGGCGCCGAAACTCCTAAGATCCGCATGCCCACAGGACCATGCTCAGCGAATGCCGAGCATGGGCATCGCATAGAACAAAGAGGCCACAACGATGCTGTGAGAAATTTCTCCAGCGCGAAGTCGTTCATAAACATCTGGGACAGCCAGTTGATGCACGCGCAGATCTTCGAAAGGATCGGGTGTCGGCTCGCCTTGACGTCGACAGCCGAAGGCGACGTAGGTCCACATGCTGTTATTCTGCATCGCGGGATTGGGTCGATGTCGTCCCGCGAGCACCAGATTTTCCGGAACAAAGCCTGTCTCTTCCATCAGTTCTCGAAGCGCGGCTCGCATGGGCTCTTCACCTGGTTCGACGGAGCCCCCCGGAATCTCGAGGTGGGCCTCGCCCGCTGAATGTCGATACTGATCCACCAGCACCATGCGACCCTCTTGGGTGATGGGCACCACATTCACCCAATCGGGAAACTCGAGAGTGAAGTAGCGCGGGTGGACTCGTCCATCCGGCAGCGCACACCGATCCTCGCGAAGGGAAAGCAAGCCTGCTCGTAAAAGATATTGGCTTTCCAAAGTCTTCCAATTTCCTGGCCGAATCAGTTTGGCCCGACTATCTTGCATGGTCATAGGACTGAGCTTGACCATCCGGCGGAGCTTCGTCCAGTTTGGCCGCAAGATGACAAACGCCCAAAATCGCCCCCTCGCTGAACTTTATGTCGTGGCCACTCCGATCGGCCAGGCGGATGACTTGTCACCACGAGCCGCTCAACTTCTGCGAGAGGCCGAACTCGTCATCGGCGAAGAGTGGCGCGAGCTCACGACACTCTTAAAACGCCTGGGGCGCGAGCGAAAACAGGACTCTGAACTCGCTGTGCTCAATGAGCATACGCGCGACACGGATTGGACGGAGCTCCTCGAACGCATGCGTGCGCTCCCTGCTGCATCGCGAATCGCCTTGGTGAGCGACTGCGGAACGCCGGGTTTTTGCGATCCCGGTGGAAAACTCGTGGGCGAATGGCGCGCCCTCGGCGGTCGTGTGACGTCGATTCCGGGGGCCTCGAGCCTCATGTGTTTACTCGCCCTTTCGGGCATCGAGCTTCGAGAGTTCAACTTTGTCGGCTTTCCGCCAGCTGAACGCGAAGCTCGACAAGAAAAGCTCACAGAAGTCGTTCGGGACTCGCGTGCACAAGTTTTGATGGATACACCCTATCGCCTCCAACGTCTGCTGGAGGAATTGGCCGAGCGTGCTCCTCAACGAGTGGCCACGCTGGGTACAAACTTCACCTGTTCGGACGAACTTGTTTTACAAGCCAAACTCACAGAGCTTCTGGCCTCTTGGATGAAGCGACCCGAAGCCGAGCGCAAGGCTGAATTTATGATCTTACTCCACCCGCTGTATCCGGCACATCCGCTGCATCCCGGAAATTCGACCAAAAGCTCAGACCACAAATCAAAAAAATACGAGAATTCAAAAGCTTTCAGCGCGAATTCGCCGGGGGCGAACTCGAAGGCTTTTCGTGGGGGGCCGGGCCCAAGGCCGTTGAGCGCATCAACACACCGATCAACGACAAAATCGCCATCCAACCACCCCACCAAGCCAACAAACCCGGGGAAGAATCGCCGAGGCCGATGATCCAACCTGAAATCAGAGGCGCAAGAATTTGACCTAAAGAAACCAAAGACTGGGTCGCACCTAAGACGGTTCCCTGTTCGTGAGGATCTGCGGCTTGTGAAACCAGAGCGGTGAGCGCCGGTCGCAAAACGCCGGAGCCAAACGCGCCGATGGTCATGGCGATGAGCAATCCAGGCAGGTCCGTGACAAAGGCGAGCATGGTATAGCTCACCACCGAGGTCGCAAAGCCCGCCCAAACTAAACGAGCTTCACCAAAGCGTTTGACCAAGGGACCGAGCAAAAAGCCTTGTAGAATCAGTCCCAAAAACCCCATGTAGGTGAAAAGCCAGCTCACTTCGGCCGGGCCGACGGGATGACCATCCCATGTGAAGCGGCGACTCGCAAATAGCGCGAAGCCCGATGTGAAACCTGCGAACTGCAATCCGAAGACGAAGAACTCCGCCAACAGCAATCGCAAAGCTGGGCGGGAAAAAGCATGGCGCAAGGAACCCAATCCCTTTGCCAAAAGTTCGGAGTTCGCCCGCGTCGGCGGCGCGGGAAGAAATCGCCAGGTCAGGAAGATCGACAGCGCCGACAAGCCCGCCGCGAAATATGCCGGCGCATGCAGATCGATTTTCGAAAGAAGGCCTGCGATGCCCGGGCCAATCAAGAAACCTAACCCAAACGCGATACCGATAATGCCAAAGGCCCGCGCGCGCTTCTCGGGTGCGGTGACATCCGCAATGGCCGCCTGAGCGATACTCAAATTTCCTGCGGTCACTCCATCGATGATTCGCGATAGAAAGACGAGCGGCAGACTATTGGCGACAGCCAAAACCAGAAAACCAATCAACGTTCCGGTTTGTGAAACCATCAACACAGGCTTTCGACCGAAGCGGTCCGACAGACGACCGAGCCAAGGACCACTCAGAAATTGGCAAAAAGCAAAACTCGTCGCCAAAACACCCACAACAAAGGGCGAGGCGCCAAATTGCTCAGCATAGAAAGGCAGCAGCGGGAGAATGATGGTGAAACCCAAAACATCCACAGCCACGATCATGAAGATCGCCGTGAGTGGCGAAGACAAGCGCGCCTTGAGACTTGGTCGAGCTCCCTTGGACTCGCCCGACGAGCCTGACAATGCTTTGCCTGAAGTTGAGTTGCCTGATGAAGCCGAGTTATCGCCTGACGATGAGTTCACGTCATAGGCCTACGCTGAAGCGAGAGGTCTGGCAAGGCTTAGCCCAGCGGTCGACAAGTCCTCGCCTATGAGTTGGATGGCCTATCCGAACTTGGAGGTGGGCGCATCCCACTTCCGCACCTCATCAAAACGACAATAGCAACGCCGCCGAGTTCGGCTGCTCGACCGCGATGCGCTCCAGCTGTGACTTTGTGAGAGCCGCGACTCGAAGAGACAAGGTGTTCGACTCATTGGCCACAAGGCCACGCGGATCGCGAGGTAGACTGGTGGTATTGGTCCAAACAAAGTCGCGCTGCTCGTGCACCACAAACATCACGAAGTTGTAGGCGGGACGGAAACCCACGATGGGCAAACTCACGCTCGGAATCATGGCTCGGCCGTTTTGAATCGGCACGCTGTGTACGGCGCGAATCTCCGTCAGTTCCGTCTGACGGTTATCCGTGCTCAGCACAGGCTTCGAACCGATGGCATACAAAACCGTGAGGAACTTTCCTTGGTACGCATTCAAGTTTTCAACTTGCAAGGCGCGAATTTTCTCTGTGCGCGTGGGGGGTGCCGAGGAGTTCTGTGCAGAAGCGGAACTCGGCAACACAGATATGCTGGCGAGGAGGCTCCCCAACACAAGGGCTGCCACGACACTGAATTTCAGCAAGGCCTGTCGATTGCCAGCAAGAGAAGCCGAGCGACACGCAAAACGAAGAATGGAAACATGGATCCAAAGAGCATTTGTACGTTTCATCGACTTGCACAACGTCGGGCCAATGCAGCCAAGCGACGTGCCTCCTCTTGATTGCCGACAGCCGCCGAGAGCGGGCGCACTGAATTATAAGTGATCGGTCCAAAATCCAAAAGCATCGTCAAGTGACCGTTCCGATCCACGCGCAGGCCCTTCGGCTGCAAGCGCTGACCGAAGAACTCGGGCGGTAAATCGATGTCCGCAGGGATCTCGGCCGGCTTCGCCGCAAGTTGTGCGGCAGCTGCTTGGACCTTTTTGCGAGCCGCCGACTCGACCGAACCACTGAAGATGGCACCGATCCAAGAGAGCGAGGACCGCTCGACTCGCACGGAAGCCACATCAATTCGGTCAGCTCGGACTCGCAAACCCTTTCCACCGGTCGGGTTGGGATAAATGCGACCATAAATATCAAAGGTCACTCGCACAGGGCCCGAAGTGGCCAAAGACTCCATGAAACCGGAAACTTCACTCTCTACACCGATGCTGGCTCGCAACTGTGCGAACTCGCGAGGTGAGTTGCCTGCCGAAGGATCGAGATCAACCGTCGGCGCCTTCCAAAGCTTGATGGTCTCCCCGTCTCCCAGATCTAATCGATCAAAGTAACCACGTCCGTGCGAAAGCTGCAGGATTCGATTGATCAAACCGCGATTGATCGTCATCGCCAAATCGTAGGTTTTGGGATCTGTACCCGCGAGATTCGCCGCTCCTCGAGCCATGGCTGAAGCCTCTGGTCGTGGCGACCGACGCGAGGGATCTTCAATATACGCCGCAAGCTCCAACGCCAGAACATCGGGCGTGAGGGATACTCGACGCAACATGAGACCCCAAAGAAAGTCCGCGTCACTCGAGCATTCGTCTTTACCAGGAGGCGAAAGGGGACTGACTTGCTCGAGGTGCTGAGGAACCAGCTGGGTCAACTTTTCGTTGATTGATTCTGGCAAAGACGTCTTCACGATTTTATCGAGCATGATCTTGAGTTGATCGACAATCTTGGTTTTGTGTTGCTCGAAATTGCGAATTAAGGTTTCGCGACTCATCTCAAAGAGCTGTTCATCAATTTGTAAGGTAATTCGGGGCGCCAACAAATCCGCGTAGCGAAGGTCAAAATCGGCGCTCGCGAAGGTCGAAAACATCGGTAAAGACTCCACCTGCAAGCTGCGATTGGCAGCGACGTTCACGTAGAAGGGCAGACGCAGTTTCACCGGTGGTGAATTACGGCGCATTTTCAGATTGGGTTCTTTGGCGCCCAAGGTTCCGAGATAAGGGTTACGTTGGGGATCGCGAATCGCGACAACCTCCGCGCCCGCCTCAAGCTCATGAATTTCAGCCTCAAGAGCGAGAACCGCCCCACCCTGGCGCCGCAAAATTCCCTGCAGCTGACGATCGGCAACCAGAGCGAGCTTCGAAAACTTCAGACGATAGCCGGCCCCTCGAACTGTGACCTCCGGCTGAGGGTCTTGAACATTGAGTCCACGAAACCATTCACTGAGGAGCTGACGAATTCGCGTCATGGTCGCTTGCATTTCAGGGTTGCCGGTCGCCATGTGTTCGAGGCTGATAGGAGCCTCCGCTCGCCAATTCAACACCGGGAAGTAAGCCTCACGAATTGAAAATCCTGTGTTGTCGAGAACACGCTCAAGATTTTCGGCGAAGTACCTTTCTCCCTTCGGTGTGAGATAGATCCCAACCGCATTTTCTATAGTGTTCTTTTCGAGGTGGCGCAAAACGAGACCATCGCGTGATCCCGCACCGGAGGCCGAGCTGGCCGACATGACAACGAGAGATGCGGCCGCTATCAACCGGCGACCCGACTTCCACACAACAGCGGAACAGTCGCTCAGCCGTTGTTCAAGTCGCCGATGCGATTTCAATCGCGCTATCATTGAGCCTCCATGAAGGAGCTTCCAAGAAGCGCCTTCGAAGTCGCGAGAACTCCGACCCAACAGACCTGCCACAAAAGCAGCGTCAGGAACCGAAGAGAGAGGGCCATTCCGATCCGAGCTCACACCTCAACATTTTTTGAGTAACGCTATTTTTGGGGTGAGCTCGGTTGAGGTGAGCAATTATTAGGCCTCAGGCGGGGCCTCGAGCGGGTTGCAACTGGGTGGCGACATGCCGCACCCGATGGATACAAATTGCGGGTGAAGCCAAATCAGGCTTCCCGATGAACGAGGGAGGGTCACTTTTTTACCGAGACTTGCCGTTCCGCGTCTCCGTGGCGTCTTCGAGACTTCTCTGGGGGGACGTCGCCGAGGGCTCTGACCGGCCTCGATCAGGGCTTTACATGCGCCGCTGACTCCAGGGTGATTTTCTCACCCGGAGCGACATCGCGCATGACCACGACGTTCGCCCCGATTCGGCATCCATCTCCCAAGGTGATCGGCCCCAGCACTTTAGCACCCGCTCCAATGAGAACGCGATTCCCCACTGTGGGGTGCCGCTTGGTCGGCTCAAACCGAACGCCTCCCAAAGTTGTCCCGTGAAAGATGATGCAATCGTCGCCGACTTCGGCCGTCTCACCAATCACAACGCCCATGCCGTGATCGATCACGAGGCGACGCCCTAAGCGTGCACCCGGATGAATCTCGATACCGGTCAAAAGCCTCGAGACTTCGGCCACAAGACGGGCGAGGAAAAACAATTCCATCTTGTAGAGAGCATGTGCCAAGCGATGAAAAGCGACGGCCTTCGGCCCAGGATAAAGCAAGGCGATTTCCCACCGGGACTTCGCAGCGGGATCGTAGCGTTTATAGGCGTTGAGAAAGTCGATCATGCGGCCTCGAGGATTTCATGCGCAGGTCATTGAGTCGTCAACTTACGATCAGTCGGAGAAGATGTCACACTCCCCCGTGTTGGCGGATCCGAATTCACAAACAAATTCATCATGAGATCGAGCCCTCTGGAGTTGTCCCGGCCGCGACCGGCGCGGCTCGACGCTCGACGGAGCGCTCGCCCCAGGACACCTGAACTTTGGCCCCTCAAATACGACCCCTCAAATACGACATAGAAGTGCGCGACGGCTCGAATCGTAAAAGGTCACGCGTGCCAATTGTACCAAATTGGGGGTCTTCGGCGATTTGACGCTAAAAAAGAACGTTCCAGCTAACGCACTGACGTGGCGAGCGTCGGCCACCGCAAACAACAGGCCTTCGCCCCTCGCCGCTTGCAGTGCGGCCTGGGTCACGTCCAGCCAATGATCGCAACCATCACCTACCCATTCCACAGAGCTACCCTGCTGGGATCGACGTCGCTTGCCATTGGAATAAAACAGCACTTTGCGTTCGAAGTCGGCTTCGCTCTTGATCTCCTCTTTGGTCCGCGTGCGCGGATCAAATTCAAACACGAGACGAAAAGCGCCTCGATCTTGAGTCACGAAGTCACGTAGGTCGATCGCACCGCCGCCTGGACCAAACTCAATTCGGTGGTGCTTTCCTCCGAGAGTGCCTCGCACTTCTTCAATCAAATAAATAGCCATCGGTTTCAGCTCGGTCTCAATCCCCACTTTGGCCGCCAACGGAATGGACTCGCCCTCAGTCTCTTGAGTTCCGGCTTCGTGATGTGGATCTTTTTGATGATCCGAACCTTCCTGTGCGGCTTCTGAGGGGGCATGTGACGACGTTGATTCCGCGACGTCGGTTGGAGTGGCTCCGGTAGCATCAGGGCGTGGTGACGCCGGCACGGGAACACCCGTCAAACGATACCAAAGCGCTGAGGGCATAGGTACATCGGTCGGATCAGCCGGTGATGTGCGCGAGGTAAACGCATGCTGCGTCCAAGGTGCCGGCCGATCACAGGCCGACCAACCCGTCGCCACACATAGAAAAAACGTTCCGAAAAAAACGGTCTTCGAGGGCGCGGCCAGGGACACGAGCTTGGAGATCTGGGGTCGGAATCGCCAACGATCCGCGCGCATTCTTTACCTCGACGTCGAAGTTTCGCTCAGCTCAGCCGTCAACTTCAACACCAGCGAGGACTCTGGAAAATTGAGTTTCAGCTGCTCAAGACGTGCCTGCGCCTCACGCAAAGCGGCCGGGTCCGAGGAGTCAAATCTCAATGTTCTTTTCACCCACTCGGTCTGCACAAACACCGTCGCATTCTTGGAGTTGGCCAGCTTGTCCCATGGGACGTTCGAGCAGAGATCTGCCGAAGTGTCGATGCTCTCGGCCGACGCGCAAATGCGGGCGCGCAAGATTTCCGCAAGCTGTGGCTTCTCGGCTTCTGGCTCATTCAAAAATCGCAAGGCGCCGCGGGCCTCATCGACTCGCCCCAAACGGTAGAGTAAAAACGCCTGAGCGGTGAGCAAATGTGCATCTTGAGGTCGAGTGGCCAAGAGTTCTTTCAACAGAGCTTCAGCTTCAACACTCTTCTCAGCTAAACTCATCACGATGGCTCCCAAGGCTTTGACCTCAGAATTTTTGCTCTTGGCCACCCAACTCATCACCGCTTTCAGAGTCCGCTCCCAACGCAAAGCCTCAGTGTAAATCAATGGATCTTGATAGAAGTCCAAGCCCTGCAGTGGATCAGCGCTCCAGGCTTCGTTCAGATAAGTGGTGGCACGCCGTCGTGCATCGCCCGAGGCCTCAGCGATCGCGGCCAAAGTCAGCAACTCAAATCGGTAGGGACCAAGCCGTCGCCCATCAACGCCATTCATCAGCGTCAGGACAGATTTCGGCTCCGAAGTTTCCATGAGCACAATCGCTCGCAACAACATGGAGGCTTCACCTAGCTGAGGGTGTGAGTCGAGGCCACGAAGATACGGAAGCGCTGCCGACGCGGCTTGCTCCGAAGTGATGGCGGCCAAGTTGAACAATACAAGAGGAGTCGCGGTGGTTTCCGCGCTCAACTTTTCAAGGCGCGCCAACGCATCTTGTGAGTCGTCGCTTTGTTGGCTCGCCAGAGCGAGTCCAACGCGAGCGCGAGTCAGAATCTGTGGATCTTGAGTTCCGCCGACCAATAAAGCCTCGAACTTTCGCTTCGCCGCTAAAGTCTGCCGATCCAAACGCAAGGTGAGAATCGCATCGCGGAGCCGAATTTCCGGTGGCGCATCGCTCGACTCGGCAAGTCGGGCATACAGATTGGAGGCGCGGGCCGCATCTCCGGTCTTCAGTGCAAACTCAGCCTCCGCTGTCACTTTGGTCAGATCTTGAGGTTCAATCTTGCGATCTGACTTCTGAATGGATTTGACCATCATGACGCCAGCCAATGCGGCGGCAACAGCGACAGAAGCCCAGATCAGGGTCTGGCTCAAGACTTTAGAAGCCGGGGCCTGCGGCAAAGGCTGAGTACTACGGAGGACACGATCATCCGAAACTTTGGCCGCAGCTGCAGCCGTCGAGGTCGTATCGGGACGTGCCTCAGGGGTCGCTGTGGAAGGGGTCGATCGCTCGGGAACATTTGTTCGTCGCTCCAACGGCACACTGGAATTACGCGGCACCAAAGTCACTGGTGTTTTCTCATCATCCACCAAGCTTTTGGTACCGACCTCTGTGTCTTCTTTGTTGGCCATCAGGCCGTGTCGGATTTCTTCGACGACTCCGGCAAACTCGAGAACATCGCGAATATGCTTCCATCGCGAGTTCGGTTCGATGATTTCATCGATGATAATGACTTCCTTAAGCTTCAATTTGCGGATCAGCTCCGCCGTTCCAAACGGTCCAGTAATGCGATCGCCCGACTTCACAAGCCAAAGCTTCTCTCCAGAAGATGTCGATGCCGTAGATGACGAACTGAGAGAGTCTGACACGAACACTCCGTATTCAAGCTGGCGAAACTCTGATGCTTTGATGCTCTCCGTGTGCCGCCCGCCGCGCCGACCAACGTCGCCGACCGCACCGCGAGACACACTCCAAAATTGTAATGCGCCGTGGGCAGCTCGGCATCAAAATCCGCGAAGGAAGTCGGTAGGGTCTGGTTCCTCGCACTCGTTCACGTCACAGGTGGTGATCTCGAGGTCGTCGCATAGGATGACGAGCATGGGCCACACTCAAGGCACTTGCTCAGCGACCTCGACGTTGGCCCAAGTTCAATGGCGAAAGTGTCGGGTACCCGTCAGCACCATGTTAACGCCTAAGGCACGCGCACGCGCCAGAACTTCATTGTCGCGAATGCTGCCACCGGGCTGAATAATCCACCGAACTCCCGCTTCAGACGCAAGCTCGATGGAATCCGGAAACGGAAAGAAAGCATCGCTGGCAAGAACCACAGGACGTCGCAAATCCGGATGATGTTTGCGGGCGCGAGCCAGAGCCTGTTCAACTGCGTCAACACGATTGACCTGCCCCATGCCTAAGCCCACGGTCTGTCCACCAGAAGCCAAGGCAATCGCATTACTTCGCAAGTGGGCGCATACTTTCCAAGCCAAGAGGAGATCCGTTTTGATTTCACTGCTCGGATGCTCGCCCTCAACTTTCCAATGATTCGACCAATCTGAGGTTCGATCTGCCGTTTGAACCAAATAGCCACCTGCAACCGTTCGAAACTGCGTCGTCGCCTTGTGCTCCGCAAGCTTGGGCCACTTCAACAGACGAAGATCTTTTTTCTTTTGGAGTCGCTCGAGGGCCTCGGGCGAAAAATCGGGAGCGACGATGCATTCCAAAAAAATCCCGGCCAGAGCTTCTGCCGAAGCCAAATCGACTTGGCGATTGATCGCCACGATACCGCCAAAAACGCTGACGGGATCTGCGGTGAGTGCGCGTTGGACAGCTCGAACAATGGCCTCGCTGTTCTCATCGCTCACACCGACGCCACAAGGATTGTTATGCTTGACGGCCACGGCAGCGGGTCGACGAAACTCAGCTACAGCCGCGACGGCCGAATCAAGATCGAGGAGATTATTGTAGCTCAAGGCTTTGCCGTGAAGAATCTCGGCTTCATGTAATCCACTCGATGCCAAGGGATCTCGATACCAGCGCGCCGCTTGATGAGGGTTCTCACCGTAACGAAGTTCGGTGACGAGTCGACCGGCCAAACCATTCCAGCTCTCCACATCGGCAGACAAAGTTCGGGCGATCAGATCATCGTAGCGCGAGGTGTGCGAATAGACTTTGGCGGCCAACCGACACCGATCTTCAAGGGAAGTTTCGCCTCGTTCCGCGATCCACGTGTAATCCGCCGGATCGCAGACCACGGTGACTCGCGAATGATTCTTCGCAGCCGCTCTTAACAAGCTGGGACCACCGATATCAATGTACTCGATGAGTTCATCGCCTTGAGCGCCTCGCGCCCGAGCCTCTTCAAACGGATAGAGATTCACGATGACCAAGTCGAAAGGTTCAAGACCTTCGCGCTTCAATAGATCGAAATCTTCGCTGTGACTGGCTCTTGCCAAAAGCGGCATGTGCACGCGCGGATGCAAGGTCTTGACTCGACCATCCATCACTTCGGGAAATCCAGTTTGCTCCGCCACGTCCACAGCCGGTATGCCGGCGTCGCGAAGCGTGCGCAAGGTGCCGCCTGTCGATACGACACGCAGGCCTTGTGCAACGAGCGGTTTGAGGAATTCGATGAGACCGGATTTATTTGATACGCTGACTAGGGCGTTGCGAAAGGCCATGGCGATCGCCTCCTTCGGCTTCGCCCCAACCTACCTCAGAATGGCAGTCTGGTCATGAGCAACTTCAAGTCGTCGTTGGTCAGGAAGAGTCCCGCGCCGACGAAGCCGGAAGCGCGACCTGATTTTGATACAAGATCTTCGCCGCCAGCCGTCACGTACAATCCGGACCAAAAGTCGTACTTGGCGCTGGCGCGAATGTTGACGTTGTTGAATTCGAAAGCTTCGACGGACAGTCGGAGTTTACGGCGCATCAGATAAAAATCGGCGCCAAATCCGCCCGAGTTCTCGATGATCCCGCCCTTGATCGTAAAGTCCCAGAAATTCTTGGCAAAGAGGGCATTGAAACGGATTCGATCTTCGAAACGCCGATCCTCACGCGTGACCGTCTGGACGCCATTGACCTCTGTGGTCGTTAAAGTGCGCTCCCGTGTTCCCTGGGGGTCATCGACCAGGCCAAGTTCATAGTAGCGATCCAATCCAGGCTGGAGTCGAAGCGAGAGAAAAGACTTAGCCTCGCGGTTTCCGGTCAAATAAGTCGAATGATAATCGAAAGCGGTCTGCAGCTTATTGCCCGCATCGAGGAAATTATTGATGCCCGAGATCGCCGTGTTGAGCTCTTCCACCGTCTGCTCGTCATTGACGAGTTTACCAATTGTTCCCTCGCCTCGATTGATCTTACCGGTAATATCTTCGACGTTTTGGAGGGTGCCTTCGATCTTTCGCAGGCTTTTCAATGCGTCTTTCCAGGCCGCACGGAAGCCATCTTCGCTTTGATCATTGACCAATTCGTTGATCGTCGCGGTGGTTTCTCGGAGATTGTCGACGATCTCGCCCATTTCATCTTTGCGAGAGCTTGAGAGCTCAGCCAAATCACCGGTAATTTGTTCGATGTTATCGATGATCCGCCCCAGGGGCTTTTCTTTATCGCCCTCGGTAGCGGCTTTGATGTTCTCAGCAACTTGCGAGAGTGACTTCGTGATCTTGGAGACCTCGCCGATGAGTCGATCGACTGAGGCTCGATCGTCGACTACCAAAATTTGCTCGCCACTACGAAGTGGTGGATCCCGCTGGTCTCCGCCGATGATCTCGACGAATTTGTCGCCTAGGATGCCGTTGGGGCGAATCTCGACGCGCGCGGATTTGGAAATCGGCGTGTCGCCTTTGAGGACGACCTCGAGTCGGGCTTGCCCATTCTCGAGTTGAATATCTTTGATCATGCCGACGGGAATCCCCGCCATGCGCACAGCTGAGTTCTTCACGAGTCCGCTGGCATCATCGAGATAGAAGTAGGCCGTTTTCGATGCACCCAAACCCGAAGGGTCGTTTGAGACCTTGACGGACATGCCGGCGATCACCGCTGAAACAACGATGACGAGCAAACCGACTTTAAACTCCGGCGCCGTAAAGATCCCCATATCACTCCACCGAAGTCGGCTTGGCCGCCGAAGCTTTCGGTTCTAACTCCTTGCGAACGCCTTTGGCGACGAAGCGCTTGACCAGATCGATGTCGGAATCGAGGAACTCTTGTGGCGTGCCGTGCAAGAGCACTCGGCCGCTGTCGAGCATCGCCACGTAGTCCCCGATCCGAAACGCCGCGTACAAATCGTGACTCACCACGATTGAAGTCGTTCCTTGTCTCAAATTATGTGTGGAAACAATGAGGTTATCCACCATTTCCGTGAGAACAGGATCGAGGCCCGTCGTCGGCTCATCATAAACCAAAATTTCTGGATCAAGGGCCAAAGCGCGAGCTAGACCGACCCGCTTTCGCATCCCGCCCGACATTTCCGCTGGCAATTTGTGAAAGTGCTTCTCCGAAAGTCCAGCTTCGGTCAGACGGGCCCGTGCGATCTCCTGCATCTGGACCTTATTCAATTCACGACGATGTTCTTTCAGAGGAAACATGACGTTTTCCATCGCCGTCATATCGTCAAAAAGCGCCGCATACTGAAACAACATGCCAAAGCGATTGCGAAGCTGCGTGAGCTGATCCACATCAAGCTCGGTGAGTTCCTGCCCCAATACGCGAATCGATCCCGACGTCGGCTTCAGCAAACCCAAGATATGCTTGAGGAGAACCGACTTTCCCGTACCTGAGTATCCAATGATCACGGTGATCTTACCGCGCGGGATCTCCAGAGAGAGATCGTTCAAGACGAAGTCCTTGCCGTCGAAAGTCTTTTTGATGTTACGGATGGAGATGGAAGAGGTCGAGTTCACTTCCATCGGTAGTCTCCGGTCATTTGGTAGAAGACATTGATAATGTTGGTCAGGAAGAAGTCCAGCACAATGATCATGACCATCGAGAGCACGACGCCACGATTCGTCGCATTGCCAACACCTTCGGCGCCACCTTTTGTGTTATAACCTCGATGAGTACAAATCACCGCAAAGAACAAACCGAACACCGCCGCTTTGAATAGGCCTTCGTTGATGTGATAGGGCTCGAGCCACAGGTACGTTCGGTCAAAAAAAGCGGCCTCATCCATGTCGAGGAGTTGAATACAGATCAACCAGCAGCCAAACATGGCAATGAAGTCGAAGACGCCGGTCAGAAGCGGCATGACCAGAATCGCAGCGATGAGCCGCGGACTGACGAGATATTGAATGGGGTTCACACCCATCACTTCAAGGGCATCGATTTGCTCGGTCACGCGCATGGTGCCGAGACGGGCGGCCATCGCGCCGCCCGCTCGGGCCGACACAATCAAGCCCGTCAGCACTGGCCCGAGCTCGCGTGTAATTCCCAGTCCCACCGTAGGACCTACCAAGGAAACCGCATTCACTAACCGAAACCCGAGATAGATCTGGTAGGCCAGGGCCATGCCCGTGAAAAGACCGCTCATCAAGATGATGGTGACGGACTTGTTGCCGATGAATTCCATGTGCGAAATGAGTTCCGTGCCACGCCATGGTCGATGGAAGAAAACTCGCAGACCCTCATAGCCAAAGCGCGAAAGCTCACCGACCTCGCGAACGAATTCTCGCGCCTGATTCATCAGGTAGCGCCCGACCGCATCGAAGGCCTGATTCACGCGCTCACGGTGCTCGGCATAACTCACGAACTCACCTCTTTGATCGAGCTTAATTGTTCCCGACCGAGGCGTCGACATAAAGCCGCGGCACGCGCTCCGAGATTCCTGTCAGCACTTCGTAGCTGATGGTGCCCAGCTCACGCGCCCAATTCTCAGCTCGAATCTCTTCATGACCCTGCCTTCCCAACAAGGTGACCTCATCGCCCACCTTCACGTCCTGGACTTCGGTCAAGTCGCACATGAAATAGTCCATGCAGATCACTCCGGTAACGGACACGCGACGACCTTTGACGAGAACCGACATCTTTCCGCTCAAACCCCTGCGCACTCCGTCGGCATAGCCGCAGGGAACAACCCCTAAGAGGCTGCGCCGTAGCGCTGTCCAGGTCCCGCCGTAACTCACTCTCTCGCCGGGATCGATCCAACGAGTTTGAGCAATTCGACTTTTGAGGCTCAACACGGGTCGAAGACGAAGACCGCCGACGTCTTTCTCCAGCCCTCCATAAAGCGCGAGACCCGGACGAAAGCCCACAGCCAGCTGACGTGGCTGTGTCGAAAAAGCCAAAAGGGCGCCCGAGTTTCCAACATGGAGAAGCATTTGATCGCGGATATCAGCGTCAAGGTCTCGCGTGAGCTTTTGATGACAGCGTTCAAACTCACGCATCTGCCATTCTGTTCGCCCGCCGAGGTCCGTCGCATCCTCGCCCGAAGCGAAGTGAGTCATAAGCCCTTTGAGTCGAAGCTCCGGCGCTTGCTGAAGAGCTTTGACGATCTCATCGAGCTCGCCATATTCGATACCGAGGCGATTCATGCCTGTTTCGATCTTGAGATGAAACTCGACACCACGAGGCTTAGCCCACTGGGGATCCGACGAGGCGAGCACTCGAATTGCGGCGATCAGATGTTGCAGATCGGCTCGTGAACTCACGACCGGCGTCACCTCTTCTTGTAAGAGCGCTCGTGCGCCCTCTTGGTCGAAGGGACCGAAATTCAAAATTCGGCCCGAATCTCCTGAGCTGCGAAGATGCAGAGCCTCTTCGATCAAGCCGACCCCCACCCACGATGCTCCCAGACCTCTAAGCCGGGAGACCACCTGCAAGTCCCCATGTCCATATGCATTGGCTTTGACCATCGGACAAAAGAAGAACGCACGCGAGCCTTGAGCTGCGACCTGAGCCGCCCGATAGAGATCGTGGAAATTGTCGGAAAGCGCCGCCAAATCGATAACTGCCACCGTCGGCCGATGCCGAGAGACATGGAGGTCGATCATTTGATGGCTCCAACTTTCGTCACGGCCTCAAGAGGCAAATACTCAGGAACATAGCCCATCGGCCGAAGCGCGACAGCCACCCGCTCCTCCGAGGCGAAGGAGGGAATCAAATCTTCCGCCAAGTTCAAAAGCTCTTCGTATTGAGATGTGTGCGACGGAAACTCGATCACGCCTGCACGCAACTTCAGATTTCCAACGCGGCCCGGGATCTCGATCTTCTCACAGATTCGAATCAATCGATCCACGACTTTGGCGCCCGTCCGTGCTTCGGTGTGAGTGAGCAAAACCACAAAGCGTCCGCCAGTCATTCGCGCCACAACGTCGGTGTTCCGCAAGATTCGCTTGAATGCAGTCGCCATCACACGCGGTGCAACCTCGTCGATGGCGGGAGTGTCCAGTTTCAACATCACGACCGTGAGGCTGTGATGGAGGCGTCGAGCCCGGGCGATCTCGAGTGCCAAAGCTTCTTGCAAGGCTGTGTCGTTGAGAAGTCCTGACACGCGATCCACGCGAGCCGTCGCGTGGCGATCGCGCACGGCCTCTTGGCGTGTCCAAGCCAAATCAAAGCTTTGAATAATGAGCTCACGGCTGGTTTGGAAGACTTTCTTCCAAGGCCGAATTCGATTTTCCAAAAGAGCTTCAATCTGTGGATCTTCGGACACCAAGGGGCTCAGCACGATCACGCCCAAGGGCTGCTCCACCCGCCCGTGCAATACCAGTTCAGCGCGAGGAATTTTTAAGACGTCGCGTAGAAACTCGCGAAGTGGCTGCCACGACGCAAGCGCCGACGCGAGATCGGCGGGACTCGCCCTCTCTTGTGTCTGCACAGGCAACAAATCCATCCAACGTCGCCCCAGGGCTAAGCCGAGATTAGACGGCATAGCGGTCGGAAGGTTCTGCTTGGACGTTCGGTAGCTGACGAGACTGAACGCCATCTGCACGGGTAGCCATTTCAGATAGGCAAAACCATCCGTTCGCGACAGGGCATCGGGGATTTGCGAGGTCTGCGGATCGAGTTGCTGAATGACACTCTCGCGCACGAGTTGAGCGTGTCGGATGAGTCGATGTCCCAGGTCTTGAATGAGCGGCTCAAATTCGCGCTGTTGACTGAGCGACTGCAAGCTCTGCTGGGCTTCGGCGAGAAGGTCTTGTACGACTTCAGGGGAAAAGGTCTGGACCTCACGCTGTTCAGTTGGTTGGGCCAAAGTTTCTGGTACCGAGACAGACGCGACCGACCCGACCGAGGAACTCGCTGAACTTTGCTGGGCACGGTCTCGCCAATACTCCAATTCAAATTGTAGCAAGAGTCGTCGACAGGCGCGATCTACAGCCAACTCCGCGTGCTGCTGACGAAGTGAACGAATCGCTTGCGTGTTCTCATCAAAGTGAATTCTCGTTTGTGTACTGTCCGAAGCTTCACGCCGCATAGGGAGCCAGAGCACGTCGCCTACGTTGTACTTTTGTGTCCATGTCAGGACCTGACGTTGAGTGAGATCGGAGTCGATACCCTGAAGTTCGACGCAGAGGATGATCTGAGTCTCATGACTCAGCGAACGAATCCAACTCACTTCTTCGGCCAATTGGTCCTCGCTTAAAAGCTGCAAAAGCAAAACATGCGGGGGCGCCTGCTCCAGCGATAATCGTTCTTCCGGATCAGGGGGAATAAATCGAGCTTCAGAAAAGCCTACCGCCTTCAGCAATTCCGCAAGCTCCGGGCCTGGTCCAACGGACGAGCCCAACAGCGCGATGCTAAAAGACGCGCGCTTTTCGCGAGGCACGTAGACCATGGGCTGATCTTGTTGATTCAAATTCATCGAGAAACACCCGCCTTATCAGCTCACGACTTCTTCTGCGGACCAAGGCCGTCACCCGACTCGTCATCCGAGGCGGTCAACGACTGCCTCCCTGGAGGCACATTCAATTTGATCTTCGAGGTCGCCACAGGACGCACGGCGACGTCGATCGACTCCGTAGAGGTTGCACGGGCACTCGCTTGCCGGAGCTCAGCTGTCACCGACGTCTTCGGCTGTTCCGACGATGCTTCAGTGGATTGAGATTCTTTGGGTTGTGATTCTCGAGCTTGCATTTCGGCCTCAACGGCTTCCAAGCGTTTGATGTCCGAGGCGGTCATCGAGAAAGACAACTCGTGATCGCGGTCAAAGCGAGGCGCCTTAGGTAATGCCGCGGCTTGTTCGGGCGGAAGCGGGGAATGTCCGGCGAGTTTCACCGCAACACCAGTGCCAGAGTCCGTATCCAAATCCGCACCCGACACAGGCGAAGGAGTGAGCAGGTCTTCTGCAGAGAAGGGACGATCGGTGCTTTCCTCAACCCGAGGAAAGGAATGCTCGACTTGAGGGCGCGCCGCAATCGACGAAGCAGCAGACCCTTCGGCTGAGGTTGCGGACTTCGCTTTTGGCGAAGCGAAAGCTGAAGCGACCGAGCTCGCCAGCGCCTGACTTTGCGTGGCGCGGAACGCCGCTCGTTCAACCGGCGACACGGGCAATTTCAAAGTGACGGTGGTGCCTTCTCCGGGCTGGCTGGAAATTTCAACGCGGCCTCCATGTCCCTCGACAATGGCCTTCACTCGCGCCAGTCCCAGACCACGCGCCTCGAGATCATCGAAACCTTTATAGAAAGGCTCAAAGGCCTGGGCCGCACGATCGCGATCCATACCCACACCCGTATCGGAAACCTGAACGTAGACCGCATCTTCCGTGTCGGTCAGCGAAAGCTGAATCTGTTTAATGCTTCGGCCTCGCAAGGACCGGCGCGAGTTCGACAAGAGCTCTTCCAGCGCACGCCGAAGTGCGCCCGGTTCAGCGCGAAGAATCGGCACTCGGTTGGTTTCCAATTTCAATTGCACGCCTTCACTTTCGGCCCATGCCATCGACTGATCAGAAACCTGTCGAAGAATTTGGGCGACATCCGCCAACGCTCCTTCACTGGGTACAAACTTCTCTTTCGATAGAGACTCGATTTCATCGATGGCATCCTTGGCTCGACGCAAATCCTTCTCGATCGAGTGAACATGTTCAGAAATCTCATCCGGCGAACTGGAGGATTGAATTTTTTCAACAGCCAGTTGCACATGCGCCAAGGCCGCGAGCATCGGCTCGCGAACAGTCAGTTCCATTCCCTTGGCGAATGACGCGATGGCGGCAGCACGTTCACGGATCACGCGAGCCTCGGAGTCGCCTTTCAGATGAGCCAAATTGGAGCGCACTTCACTCGCTCCCAAGACGGAACCTTCATAGGTTCCGTGAGTCATCTCAAAGTCTAAGCCACTCCCTTCGTCCACAGGTTCGGGCGACTCGTCGAGGCCCGAGGTCGCTGACGCCCCCAGATCTTGCTGAGATCGGGGTGCACGATGAAACCCTGTGCTCGCACCGCCGATCGCCTCCTGGGCTGCAGACAATTCCAAGCGCCCCGAACCGACGCTTTGATTTCCCATGGAACTCGAACTGCGTGCTTCCAGAGCCGGCACGTGACGCTGAAGCTGACCCGACCACGCCATGACCAAGAGCACACCGACAACGACAGCCAAACCACCGGTTGTCGCTGCCGTCTTCGCGAAGCTGGCTCCCGAGGACAGCACAGCGCGCTCATCTGTTGTCATCACCACAAACAAATTGCTGCGATCCACTTTCTCGAACGCACCAAACAACGGCTGACCTTCGCTGGACACATAACGAGTCGCACCGGAGGCCATTTGCTCATCGACAATTTTCTGCACCATCGCGTCTTTTGCGAGCAGAGCGCCAACTTGCGCTTTGTTCGAGTGCGTGGCGGCATAGCCCTTGTCGTCCACCACCCAAGCGGTCGATGTCGATCCCACAAAATCCTCAGTCGCTGTCAGCAGAGGGTTACGACCGAAGAGTCCTACCACCACGGCGCGCTCATTGGACTCACTCGCTCCACCGGACTTGGCTGCCGCATTTGAAGTGCGAGTGGCATAGTCTGTTCCCTCCGGCAGGGCCTCCGTGATTCCAGACCCGGAACTCACCACCTGCGTTTCGACACCAATCGCCACAGCCCAAATCGGCAGTCCCTTGCTGTCGGAGAATCTCTGCCAGTAGGTTTCACCCTCACGAATCTTTCCGGCGGGCAAACTCTTGAGCAAAGTCAGTTCCTGCTGATCGGCAATCTGACCTTGAAACTGGGAATACAGCGGACCTTTCTCGATCCAAAGCGGTGTCCATGTGCCGCCCGCGCTGGGTTGCAACATGGCGATCATTGCAAAGTCGCCAAACGCGCGAGCTCGTCCTGGCCCAAGGCTACTTCGCGCCGTCGCAAACTGCGCGAGGCGGGCGCGATCTTGAGCGAGTCTCTGCTGAACGACTCTTCGAAGAGGAGACACCTGTTTCGCGGTCGAGTCCGCCAAGAAGGCCGAGCGATCTTTCTCGATCACCTCACGAGTTTTCCAAATGATTCCTAGGACGGCGACGACAACAGAGACCACCACAATGATCGTGGTGAGCACCACGGGGCTTGGTCCCTTCGACTTGGGCGCTCGAGGTGAGGACGCCGGTGACGATCGGCGATTGAGGCCCGTCGTCGGAATTTCACTCGTCGCATTCCTTGGCTCTTGTCCTTGCACAGTCATAGGAAGTCCCCCAGACTGAAAGTCTGCCGACTTCAGACGCGGCGAGCAAGACGTCTGTCGAGTCCAGACCTCAGTCGAGCCTTCAAGATCTCCTGAAGTTCTCGCGACGCTTCCTCTTCCTGCTGACGAATCGTGACATCAAGCGCATTTTCCTCTACGAATCCGCCCATGCCAGAGCGTTCTCAGTCTTGCGACTTTCTCGTCATCGGATCGGGTCTTGCGGGGCTCGCCTATGCTCTCAAGGTCGCCGACCTCGGACGCGTCTTGATTTTGTCCAAGAGCGAAGCCCCCGCCACCAACACCGCCATGGCCCAAGGCGGAATCGCCGCGGTGGTCGGCGACGACGATAGCTTTGAAAGTCACGTTCGAGACACTCTCGTTGCGGGCGCAGGCCTCTGTCGCGAGGACATCGTTCGCCGCGTGGTCGAAGAAGCACCGGCTCGAGTCGAAGAATTGGTCCGCTGGGGAGTTCCCTTCGATGCTCGCACAGCCGACGGACAAGCCTACTCTGCAGCGATCTCGCCCGCGACTTCGCTCAAATCCGCGGCGCTGACTCGCGAAGGCGGACACTCGCATCGTCGGATTTTGCATGTTCAAGATCACACCGGCCAAGATATTCATGAGCGCTTGATGCTGGCGGTTCGACAACATCCCAACATTGAAATTCGTGAACAGCATTTCGCTGTAGATTTGATCTTGGAAGATGATTCGATGGCGAGCACTCGTCGACCTCGATCCGCTGGTGCATTTCGAGTCGAGCGCTCCCGCGTCATCGGCGCCCACGTGTTTGATCGCGGTCGAATGAAAAGCTTCGATGTCTTCGCACGCGTCACCTTGCTGGCGACGGGAGGCGCGGGCAAAGTGTATCTCTACACTTCGAATTGGTCAGGCGCGACAGGCGACGGCATCGCGATGGCTTGGCGCGCTGGAGCTCGCGTGGCGAACCTCGAATTCATGCAGTTTCACCCGACCTGCCTCTATCATCCCCAAGCACGGAACTTCTTGATCACCGAGGCTCTTCGCGGTGAAGGAGCAGAGCTCGTCAACGCTCAAGGCGAGGCCTTCGCCAAGCGCTACCACCCGCTCGGGGCCCTCGCACCTCGTGATATTGTAGCCCGCAGTATCGATGCCGAGATGAAAAAGACGGGCGCGGAATGCATGTTCCTCGACATCACACACCAGCGGCCCGAGTTTTTACGGGAACGCTTTCCGGTGATCTACAAAACTTGCTTGAGCTTCGGCATCGACATGACCTGCCAGCCGATTCCGATTGTACCGGCCGCCCACTATCTCTGCGGCGGCGTGATCACCGATGCGGACGCTCGAACAGATCTTCCCGGGCTTTTGTGCGCCGGCGAGTCGGCTTGCACGGGCCTGCATGGAGCCAATCGACTCGCTTCAAACTCTCTCCTGGAGGCCGTCGTGTTCGCCGATCGCGCCGCCCAAACGGCTCGCCGTTGGTTTAGCGAACTCGGTCCCGCTTTGGAGTTCGAGAGCGATTGGTCGCTGTCGGGCAGTCGCCAAGAAGATGACGAGCGCATCGCCATCGCACATATGTGGGACGAGATCCGCCGTCTCATGTGGAACTATGTCGGCATTGTTCGTTCCAATCGCCGTCTCGCGGCCGCACAGGCCCGTCTGAACGTCATCCGCGGCGAAATCGAACGCGACCATCAACTCAATCGCCATCCCGATGCGATCGAGCTTCGCAACATCGCCACCGTGGCCGAACTCACCGTTCGCTGCGCCATGCGACGGCGCGAATCGCGAGGCATTCACTACAATATCGATTTTCCTCACGCGGATGAATCACGACCCGCACTCGATACGATCTTGAGCGGTGGAGCTTGATCTGTCGCGAGTGAAAATCCCGGCCACGGTCAACGTGAATCTGTATGGCAACAGGGGTGATTGAAACGAAAGCCAAGAGCATGGAGAAATCCAACTGATTCGGCATCGCCTTCGGTGGGCTGTATAACTCGAACTCAAGTGAACGCCAGCGATGACTCGGCGACTTTTTACAGCTTCATTGTGAATCAACTTCCACGGGGTTTCCGAATGAAGCCAATTCGGAGGCGCTGTGGTAAAACTGCGTTTCAAACAAGACGTGCGAAAGGAATTTTTTCGTTGATCTCGGCGATGGAACACGAACCGCCCTCTTGCGTCGCCTGTCTTCGGTAAAGTTCTGACCCGCAAGCCACCTTATAGGAGTTCACATGAAAGCCCTGCGTATCCTTCTTGGCGCGACGGCCGCCATCATCGGCCTGCAAACGACGACCATCGCTCACGCTACCCCAGGTGACATTGGCTGTTCGAAAACAATCAACGGCCGCAAAATCGAGGTCCTTGTGGGCATCGATTTCTTTGATGCTGACCCGACCTTTCTCACGGTGAGCTCCAATGGCACACAAGTGGCGGAGTTTCGATCCGTTAAATCGTCGCGTGTGGTGGTCATGAAAGAGGCTGATGGCATACCCTCATTCACCAACGGTCAGATCTCGGCGGTTGGAAGCGACGGCTTGGCTTACATGGTAATTCCCGAACAAGGAAACCGAGCAACAGCCCTGCTAACTCTCGATATTCCATCGGCGAACCTGAGCCTGCACCGCGAAGAAATGGAATGCCAGTTCTGAGCGCCTGAATCGATATCGATTTAATCACGATTTGATATCGAATCGATCTCCGATCGAAGAAGCAAAAGCCGCGTGATATCAAATTCACGCGGCGTTCTTTTCTCAAAGATCAGCCTGCGATTCGAAACTAAGGGCTCGTCGTCGATTCCGGCCGAAACATCACGCCAAAACCGATGTACAGAGCCGTTCCAGGCTGAGCCATCAGCTTGATGTCACTTCTCAGCCAAAGACTCTCTACAGCGCGCACCATCAAGCCTGTACCGAGGTGAAATCCCGTTTCAGTCTGACGCGAAGTCGATCCGTTTGGGATGTACCAATGAAAATCGAAACCCGCCGTCACGAAGCCGACAAATTGATCGATCTCAGGAAGGTCAACACGGGCACCCGCGGAGAAGGTCGTGAAATCGACCCCTTCCGCATGCGTGTTGCCAAAGGCGAACTCGCCCATTGTCCCCAAAAAGGGCGTGGCGTAGCGCGCTCCAAAAACCGGCATGATCTCGGTGACTCCCGGAATTTGATTGGGCAGGAGGTAGCCGACATGAAGCGACAGATCTGAGCTTCCATCAATGGCGTTGTCCTGCGCCAGCGCAGGGGAAGAGCACCAGATGATCAGCCACACGGCCAACCCGAGCTGAAGAGATCGCCAGATCTCCGAGTGTCTCGACAATCGGTGGTTCGCTGAAGTCCGATGATTCATCGTCATGAATTCAGTCTACGCAGAATATCGGCGACGTCCAACCGCTCTTGACCTCGATTGTGCCCGCAAACGAGAATATAGTCATGATTCCGCCGTCTGACTTCAACGACCATTCATCGACCAAACGCCAGCATGAGTCCTCCACTCAGCAAATGAGTCAGACGGAGATCCTGCGCGCAGAGGGACACTTTGAAGGAGACCTCCCGGTTGGGGAGATTCCTCGCGCTGGAGGTGAGTTGTTCTTTCAGAGTTGGACGAGCAAGTTCGCGCATACGACCTTGGTCCTAACTCATGGCATTGCTGAACACTCTGACGCCTACGCTCGTACGGCTGAGGCCCTGATCCCCATGGGCTACGAAATCTATGCCATGGATCTGCGGGGCCACGGACGTAGCGAGGGCCGAAGAGGCTATATCGATGATTTCGGCCGCTTCTCTCGCGATCTCGAAAAGTTCATCACCTATTTGCAAAATCCTCATCACGGACCGCTCAAAAACTCGAGAAAGCCCATCGTAATGATCGGGCATTCGATGGGAGCGCTGATCACATTGCGCCTCTTGGTCGAGTGGGGCCCTCTGGCTCCCGTCCATGCTTGCGTGCTGAGTTCGCCGGCAATGGGAATCTCGATGCCTGTTCCTGCACTTAAAGAATTGGCCGCGAAGGCCTTGCTCAAGTGGCTTCCGCAAGTCACTCTTCCGAATGACATTAAATACGAGCACCTCACACACGACGAATCACTTTGGAGTAAGTACCCCAGTGATCCACTTCGTCACGATAAGATTTCGCCGGCGATGTATTTTGGCATGCTCGAAGCGATGGAGACCGTGCGCTTGGGCGCCGGACGAATTCAACTTCCAATCCTGATGCAACTCGCCGGTGATGAGAGAATTGTGAGTCGGCCCGACTCCGAAGCTCTTTATGCGTGCCTCGGCTCGTTGAAGAAAGAGCTCCGAATTTACGAGAAGTCCTATCATGAAATTTACAATGACTTCGATCGCGACCAAGCGTTTCAAGACTTGGATGGATTTCTTGTTTCGACCTTGAAGAAACAAGACCAAGCTCCGTCCGAAACTCCTAGGTCTCAGGCGAGTGTATCCCCACAGAGCGGAAAAGGATCGAACACATGAATCTGACTGCAGGCAGAAAATGCGTAGGCCCGATGCGACTCACGATCTCAACTCTCTGGGCTTTAGCGCTGATTCTGGGAGGCTGCAGCAGCACACCTCGAACTTCTGAAGATCGACTCATCGGCGTGGGATCCGAAGGCCCTGCTGAGTTTCGAGTTCCTCAGACTCACAAAGAAGTCATCGAGTCCGGGAGTGCGGGAAATCTCGATTATGCTGGTCTCTACAACACCTTCGACTTTCGTGCCACGCTTCTCAATTCACGAGTTCGAGAGGCCTTGATTCAGCGCCAAGGCGAGAGCTATCAGTGGGACGCTTCGAAGCTGGCTGCAGAGCGAGAGCGCAACACGCAAGAGGCCAGCGCCGAAACCGTGGTGTTCCTGAGCTTCTTTACACCTGAGCGTCGAAACGACAATCTCGCGGACGCGAAATCCATTTGGCGTGCCATCTTAGATGTGGGCGGGCGTCGGTATGAAGCCAAAGTGAAGAAAGACCGCCGCCTCGTGGTCGAGCTTCAATCCTTGTTTCCCTACCATACACGCTGGAATTCGCCCTATGTGCTGACCTTCCCCGTTTCGACCATGGCCATCGAATCGCAAGTGGTACAACTCACCATTACAGGTCCGCTCGGTACGCAAACGGTGAACTTTCAACCTTTGCCCTGAAGGCCTTGAAGGCTCGCCTTGAGCTCCGCTCTTAAATCACCCAAACGCACCGATTCGGCTTTCAACTGGCGTTCAAACAAGTAGATCGGCACAAGACGGATGGCCTGATCATCATCTAAGTTCAAGCTGGCTCCGACAGCACAGGCGTAAATCTTAAGTTGTCGAAGCGCCTTTTCTCGGCTCGCGAGACTTCCCGTTTTATAATCGGCGATCCAGATCTCAGATCCTGGTCCATCGCCTTTCGACGGCAGAGCCCCCCAGAGATCAATCTGCCCCTCAATGACGCTATCGGCAACACGAAGAGCAAATCCCCACTCCACCTCACCGAATCGCAAGAGCGCCTCAAACGGAAAATCTCTCGCCTCGACCAACCAATCCAGCGCCTGAAGGACCTCCGTTTCTCGCTCTGGAAACCATCGACGCATTTCCTCTTTCATGATCTCTCGCCAGGCTCGAGGATCGGACTGCAAGTTGGCCCGCGACCAACGCTGAAGCATTTCAAGGAGAGCGTGAACACGAGTTCCCAACGCCGCCATTCGCGCTCTTTCCGCAATCTGCTCGACAGCCGCTTCGGAGCCACGAACTTCTCCTGAGACAATATCGCTGCCAGCACGCATCGCGCTTTGCGAGTTTGACAAAGTCTCGACAAGGAGAGTGACCGAAACACTTTTCAAAAGCGTGCGTCCACCCTCAACCGTCTTTGCGTCCGCCCGAAACGAAGACGGGGTATTTGCCCAGGATGGACGAACTTGGGGCTCAGAGCGAGCATTGGAAGTCCACTCCTTCGCGGAAGGAAGCTCCTGAAGAATACGAAGATCGTCAGCGTCGGTCCAATGATCTGCACCTAAGAGCCGAATGAGAGCATCGTCATGCCACTCACCACGAGCTGAGAGAAACAAACTCGATTTGGCTCGGGTGAGCGCAACGTACAACACGCGTCTGTTCTCGTCGTTGAGCCATGTGTTAAAGACATCTCGCCAGTGGCGGCCTAATACGCCCGTGCTCAGATTCTCCTCTTCGTCCGGTAGGCCCGCCCACCAAGACGCCGCCTCTTCGTGATAGCAAAATTCATTATTCACTCGTTCGGACTTTCCCGCTTTCGCGAGAAACCCCATGAAGACATGATCAAATTCTAAACCCTTGGACGCATGTACCGTCATGAGTGCGACACGATTCGGCTCAACGCTTCCCGCCGCATCGCGATCTGCATTCTCGGACTCCGCACCTTCCGAACCGAGAACCTCTTCGACGAAGCGGCTCGGCAAGAAACCCGGCTGCCGTTCAGCCCGTGCGAGCTGAGCGATCAACTTGAACGCATTGGCTTCGCGGCGGCCCGTGGGATCGAGCTCTCGACACCATTCCCAAAAGCGAGTACCTGTCAGCGCTCGATGAAATGCCGCGGTCCATCCCAAGCTCACAGCATTATCTTGAAGTTGTCTCAATACGGCTAATTCAGATCGTGACTGCAATGCCAACCATAAAGATGATTTGCGCTCACTCGCATCCGCAAGAACAGATTCGCAAACAGGCAACCAAGGAGTTCGAGCCAAATGAATTAAATTGGCATCGTCATGCGGGTTCTCCAGAAAGATCAACAACGCACACAGATCTTGAATTTCTTCACGCTCCGCGAATGCACCCGAAGTGTACAGCTGATGCGGGATACCCCGACGCCGAAGTTCGCGGGCCACCGCTGAGAGCTCCGAATTGGTTCGACCTAGAACCGCGCAGTCCTGAGGTTTAGCTCCATCACTCAATCGAAGCTGTACCGCTTGAGCGATTTCGCCGGCCTCTAGCTGCAAAGCTTCCGCTGCGCTCGGCCCCTTTCTTCGAGGAACCTGGCCTGTCGCCGACTCATTTCCTTGCCATCCACCACGAAAGAGCACAGCGCGTCCAAGACTTTGCAGACCGAGCGTCAAAGAGCTTTGGTCTTTCTGACGCAAATCTTCGAGAGGTCGCATCGGCTGAAATCCGGGGGCCATTCCACGGGCGGCCATACCACCGTTTCCACAATTCTGTTCACGATTTGGTTCACGATTCAGGCCAGCGACCGCCCGGTTGATGAAACTCAAGAGATCCGGATGCGATCGGCGATTTTGATCGAGGAGCTCCAATTCATGAGCTTCGCGACGGGCCAGAGTTTCTCGATCTTGAAACACATGCGGTCGAGCTCCACGAAAAGCGTAGATACTCTGTTGGGGATCTCCGACGACAAAAACCGGTCGGTCTCCTGCCAACGCCTCAATGAGCTTCACCTGACGAGGCGAGGTGTCTTGATATTCATCAATCAGCCAAAAATCCCAAGTTTCGGAAAAGTCTCGACCCGCGTCTGGAAATTCGCGAGCAAGACTAAGCGCCAAGAGCTCGAGGTCTTCGACTTCTAGCCAGCCTTTTCTCTGTTTGAAGTGGAAGAATTCGCTTTGAAAACCACGAGCTAAGTCCCGGAGCTGAATTTGATCGTGAACCCCTGACTCCCAAGCTTCAATCTCGGCCTGAGTTTGCGAAAGACGGTCGGCAAGCTCTGTAAAAATCTTGAGATCCCAGCCTTCCGGGAGTTCCAGCTTGCGAGCTCCTTGGTTTCGAGGCTTTGCTTCCGCGATCTGCCTGAGCCCTTCGATCAACTCCGTACGCTTTTGCAGGACTCGATGTTGCTCAAGTGATACGTGAGCCTCTGACCAAATTGCACAGGCGGCTTCAATTCGGTCAGCCGTCTCTCGCCAATCGGCATGAGAGCGCTGCAAAAAGGCCGACCAATCGTGAAGCTGACGGATCTCGCTTTGTTCACTGTCCTGGAGCAAACGTCGCAATAGCTCCGGCGAAGCAGGACCCGCTGTCGGATCTTCGAGCTCAATTTGCGACACACGCCGAAGAAGTTTCAACGTGGCACGAAAGCCGCGCTTCTCAAACCAGAGACTCGACGAATCTTGAAATTCCGGTTTCGCCATCAAGACACGAAGAGCCTGACGAGCCAGAATCTCGATCTCTTCTGCCGTTCCGAGGCGAAAGGCTGGATCTAAACCGAGTGGCAAACCGTGCCGCCGCAGGAACTGCTCCATCACTCCGTGAAGAGTCGACAGTTGAAGCTGAGATCTCGATGTGACGAAGGCCAGAAGATCCGGCGCTTCTTGCAGAGCCGCCGTGACCAGCCTTTCGCGCAGCTCTTGAGTGGCTTTACGCGTGAACGTAGTGATCACCAAACGCGGCTCACGTCCCTCGCGTCGGCGAAACTCATCCGTCAGGCGCAGAACCCTCCGCACAAGGTTAAATGTCTTTCCCGCACCAGCTCCGGCGCGCCAGAGCGCGTTTCGCTCGGGAGCTTGATGTCGGGGATCTGTACGACGAGCCCTCTCGCGTTCCGCGATCGCCGGATCCGTGTTCGCCGAAGGCAAATCGAACAATTCACGTCGCCGAAGACTTAGGACTTCAGATGTGGCGCTCGACATGCCGTCCTCCACCCACAGCTGTCACAGGCTGTGTCCGCCTCACGAAGAGGGAAAAACTGACCTTCCCGCAAAATCTCCGCCACGCGCGAAATCTCCAAGCGTAACTCACCGAGCGCCTGATCGAGATCCGATCGATTCTGTTTGGTGCGGGAGTTCTGTGAAAAATCAAATAAATCGCTTCCCTCATCCTCGAGCCGCAAGCCTCCTCGTCGCTTCATGGTTTTGCCATCATGATAGTAGGCGCCGACGGCGCGAAACTTCGTTGGATGAGCACGTTGGAGAGTTCCGGCCTGCGAAGATGAGTCGCCAAGCGCCGAGAGGCGTAAATTCTCGAGATCGACGAGTCCGCTTTCAAGAGCCAAGACGTAGACGAGAAGCTGCCAGTGCTTATCTCGTACCCAAGCTTTGAAACTCGCAGCAGGAGTCGATGACTTGTAATCGATCACGACAGCGCGAAGAGTAAGATCGTCTGAGCTTGCTCTTCCCTGCTTTGTCAGTGCGGTGACGTCCGCATCAATTCGATCAATGACCCCGCGAAAGGGAATACCCTCCAGCTCGCCCTGAAACCTCGTTTCAAAACCAAGAGGCCGCAATTTGGGCTCTTTTTCTTGTCGTTCGCGTTCATTCTGAAGCATGCGGAGTACGGATCGTGCCAAGCGACGTCGCAATCCCGACCAATGCGTCTCGTCTCGCACCAGCTGACGGCCACGAAAAGTTGCTGCCCCCTCTTGGCCACGGCCTTCTAAAAGATCACGAGCTTGATCCAACAGCTCTTCAACATCTTGCTGAAGCATCTCGGGAAACCCGCGAAGTCCCGCTAACTCAAAAGCCTTATGTAACAAATTTCCGCGCCGCCGAGGATCGGGATCAAAATCCAATTCACCGAAATCGTCTGGACCGAAAATTTCATCGAAGGCAAAACGCCGTGGGCATGTCGACAAAGCACTCAGCCGAGACGCGGTCAAGCCTGTGACTTTGCCTTTCGCAAAAGCCTGATGCACAAAATTTTCATCGCGAGCTTCCTGAAGACGCAGCATTTGCAGTTTGAGATCGAGCGGCAGAGGGAGTGTCAACTTGTGCGAGAACTCTGACGGTCCCTCATCAGCAGAACTCGCCGAGGAGCTGAATTTTCGGTCGGCCTGAGAGGAGAATTGGGGCAAAGTCTCGGCTCCGAGAGCCACTGCCAATCGCGCCTCTTGAATTTCATCGAAACGAGTCGATCCCGGCAGTTCGAGAGCGCCGCACTCCACTCCTGTGTGTCGCAAATTTTGGACCGCTACAAGCCAAAGCCAAGATGGCGTGAGTGCCGCACCATCAAAGTTGGTCTCGGCAAAATAGACGTCGAGATCTGCATAATTTTGCGTGAGCACCCATTGCGCCTCGCGCTCGGCCCGGCGCCGATCCTCGGCGTCTAAGATCCAACCCATGGACGACTCGATGCCGCGAATGTCGGACTCCAACAAAGCCGTGCCTGCAGGCTGTCGCAGTGACGCATCGTGAAGTCCCATGACAATCACATGTGTGCAGCCCGCGCCTTCCAGCGCCGAAAGCGCCAAAATTTGTACCCCACCTTGCTCTGCGGGCGCGATCGGCAATTCAACGAGTGCGGCCATGTTGGCAAGATAGGAGGTCCAAGAGGTTGGCGAGAGTTCGATTTGAGGCGGACACTCTTCCAGAAGCGACTTGGCCAAGCGTGCGGCCACACTCAAGTCGACGCCTTCGGGTACACGATGCAGAGCGCGGACCAAGAATTCGTCACGCGTCCAGCGCGGCTGAGGTTCGCCATCACGCATTGCCAATTGCGCGTAGTGAGCCCGAACACTTTCGTCTAAAGCGAGGTCGTCTGCGCCATAGACACGTCGATAGAGTTCCTGAAAGCGCGCGAACTGAATCGGTGACTCAAATTGACCTTGAGGACCAGATGTTTGTGCAAAAAAGTCGACTTGTAGGTCATAGCGATCGGGTGTGGCCGCCCATGTCCTCAGCCGCGCCAACCAACGCGCAACATCGGGTCTTGAATGCGCAGGCGCCATCCATGCTTTCGCAAGTGGTAGACCTTCGATGGCGGCATGTTCGCGCAGACATGGCCAGTACTCTTCGACGTTGGTAGGAACTAAAGCGATTTGCGCCGGTGAGACTCCAGAATCCAGCCAATTTCTCACTTTGGCCACGGCCGCTTTGACCTCAGCCGAGGCTGAGGGAAATCGGCGGAAGCTTCCTCGCCAGATCTCTTCAGGAGCAGGTCGTGAGGTCGCGCTTCCCAATTCGACATCGACCGATTCGGCTTCGACGAATGCGACGTCCATCAAGTCGACATCCACAATTTCCGGCTCCAGACCATTCGCCTTGGCTTTATCCAAAAGCCATGACCACGCGTGAAGTTGTGACCTCGACTCAAGAGCTGGGATCGATGAACCCTGAGCGGGCACCTGAGAATCTCGCTCTCGCCCTTGATCAAGCATCGGAATCAAAATTTCGACCCGCGTCGACTTCGCCCAAACCAGAAGCAAATCACCTTCAATTTGCGACATCGCAAAGCCGAGATCGACCACAAGTGGCTTCGTCCAAACCTGCTCCAGATCAAGTCGAGGCCAAAGTTCTTCACTCGGATCGAGATCCAAAACACGAAGTGTTTCAAAGCGGTCGGCAGAAAGCACAGCCGCTGCCCACTCGGGAGCCACGAGCCGAAGTTGGAGGAGTCGTTTCCACACAAGCTCGGCTAATTCAAACCATCGCCCCCACCGAGTACGAGCACTTTGCCGTGCTCTTTGCTGCTTTGGATTTTCTTCGAACTCGCCCGCGAGCCATGCACGCAGTCCAAATTCATGATCCAAGGTGAGAACGGGCAGCAGCTGTTGAATGTAGCTATAGACGGTGCTCGCGGCGCCCGGAGTTTGAAGAAACTGGTTACTGATGAATTGATCCGAAAAAGAGCGTTCTTGGCGGACTTTAGTTGCGCGATCCTGGAAGCTCTCCTCCGTCAAGGTCTGCAAGATCTCAGCAATCGTCGAAAGCAAAAGCTCCTTCGATACAATCTGAAGCCGGGGCCGCTGGCGACGCAACAGCATCGTCCAAAACTCCCGCGCCCGCAGAACGCTCTCGCTCCGTGCGAAATCAGCCTTCAACAAAAGCTGTCGTTGAATCTCGAGTTTGGAGCGTAAATCCGAAACCAACCAAGTTTCCTCGCGACCATCAAAATGCGCAAGACGTCGAGCGCGATCCGCGCTGGATCGGAGTGGACGCATAATAAGCCCGGGCTTTTCGCTCGCGTAAGACATGCAAAGCTGAGCTTAGATTCCTCGGCGAGAGAGGTCGAGAAATTCACGAGATTTTTGCTGCCCTCGATTCGAGCTAGCGGCGCTGCTTCAGGCGACGACGCGCACCGCCCGCCGTGCCAGAAGCTCCCGATAAAGAGAAGAAGCCCCCGTCTAAGCCGATTTGAATCGTCATCTGAGCCACGTAGCGTCGATCTTCGAGCTGCCCTGGGTATTCTCCCAACTCCACGCCATAGGTCGCCGCATCGAGAGCCAGCACACCCATGTCCAAGCCCACACCCGCCGTGTAGTACCCCTGATAGTAACCAGCTCTCAACGTGATCAACGGTAGATCAAACTCCAAACCCAGATGCAACTTTTTGCCATTTTGAATGTCGGATCGATCCAAGTAGCGGTAGTCGAAAGATGGCGTGATCGTCACAAGCAGAGAGTCAATTGAGATCGATCCACCAATGGCCATGTCAGGCTCGGCCGGCGGCGGAGCCCCAGGGCCTTCCTCGTGATTGAACGTCGTCAAACCCGCATTGCGAATCGTAAACGCTAACGTCGGCTTCACAGGACTGGGTATGGTCGCCGTAAAGCCCAGGTCCATCGCATACCCGGTTCCACGTCGTTTAAGTTCTGAAGTGATCGCATTTTCATCGAGCTGCGCTAAAGTCGCCGCACCAATCGGCAAATTGGTTCCGGTTCGATTGACCCGACGGGCAGTCAATCCCAACGACACAAAACCCGGAATCAAAGGCAAGGCGCCGCCCAATGCAACACCGTAGTCGACACCGTAGGCCAGGGTGATTTGCGGGTAAGCGGGATTCGCAAAGGACATACTCGCGTTTCCCTGTCCGTAGGCCGCAATACCCATGCAGGGCAAAACGAATGAAGTTTTCGCGCCTGCACCAGCCCAAATACTCTTGCCATACAGATTGTTGAACTTCTCGACAAAGCTCGACCCACTTTGCGTCATGGAATTCACAACGTCCAAAGCCTGAGGACCATTCACACCGGCATAGGGGTCCATCATCGTCCAATGAAATCCCGAAACCTGACAGAGCGATGCCGGATTATAGAAGAGTGCATCGCCCTCTTCCGCAACGGCCGTGAAGGCGTTGCCCATGCCCAGAGCTCGAACGCTGGTGTAGGACTCCATCAACTCAGCGGCCGTCGAGGCACGGCCTCCACCGAGCCCAATCCAGATGAGCCCGAACGACATGATGCGCTTCAGATCGCGCTTCAGAACTAATCTGATCGTCCTGATGACAGTTAGGGGCATAGGCACGCGCTCACGTCCCCCGCGCAAGTTCCAACGCCGGGATCATCCGAGGATTTCGTCAACGCACCGATGGCTCGCAAGTGGTCCGCCGTGAAGTCATCGGCATCCGTGATCGAACAAAAGTCATACGATGCACCCAGCGATGAGCAAACCGAATCAATTGTGCTAGAGAGCGTTCCACCTACGGAGGTGCCCGTCTCCGCGAGGGAGTCGACCGAAATCGTAATCCCCGTACCGATCTCGCCTTTTAGACTGGTCGATAGTGTGCACGCGTCCCAACCACCATCGGCCGTGCCATCATCATTCGTGTCCGCTTCGACCGCGAGGATTGCTCCAATTTTGGCCCAACCCACAAAAGCCATCAGCATATTCTCATTGGCCGTTCTCGACTCTGGAGCTTCACTGATGGAAAGCAGTGTGGTTTCTGCGGAGATACAATCTGAAATATCCTGGGCATCCGAATTGCGCATCACACTGAGAAACACGGGGAACAAGTTTCCCGAAGCGTTGGCGACCGCGTCCGCGAACGCAATCAGGTTCAAACCACAACGACCCGCATAGGCCGAAGCCAGAGCCGCCTTTGCATCTCGTTTGGCCAGCGCGGTCGCCGACATCAACTGAAGCTTGGCAATTGCTTCGGTCCATTGACTTTTGTTCATGAGCTTTTGTGCTTCAAAAAGCAGTGCAGCATCTGAATCGCGCTTCGCCGACTCTAAGAAAGCGTTCTGACCACACGAAGCCGTGGAGATCGCGATCAACATCACGATCCCGAGCAGTCGGGCGCCCAATCCTTGGGACGAACGCCAGCAATTTTTCAAAGGTCCACTCATGAGACTAGGATACCGCGAGCCCACGATCGACATTGAGTCAAACGTTTGACCTCGACTGGACTGAATGCGGGGAATGAGGCGGCTTGGAGTCAAGCCAACGAAACGCTAAAATCGAAGAGAAAACTTTCCCATCCAACGCCGATCCTCGCGACGACCTGTCGGCGTACCAATCTCTTCGCCGTAGGAGCCTGCTTGGAGCTGAAATTTCTCCGTCGCGAACTCCAATCCACCGGTCCAGTAGCCTTGATTGGCGCCAGCCCGGAGGAAAAAAAAGTCCGCGACGTTCAGTTCAAGACCCGCATGCGAGCGCTTGATGGCATCTTCATATTCCGGGACAATCGGCGAGGTCACGCCCCGATACTCGAGTGCAATCAGCATTCGCACACGATTGCCGAGGATCGGCTGAAAAGATAATCCGACGTCGACACGTTGGTCGGTTTTATCAGGTCGCTCCGTTGTGCCGTAGAACATTCCCTCACGCAGCGTGTAGGTCGTATCTCCCACATCGCGGACGACAGCTCCGATCGACGGCAAATACTTCCAAGGCGCTGTGATGAGGAGTCCAAGATCGCCGGCCGCGCCAATTCCCTCCTTGGCCTGCGAGCGAATCTCTAGTCCCGTCGAGTTCGCCGGCAAATCCTTGTGGATTTCTGTGCGATTGACGAGGCGACCTGCAAAGCCAAACTTGATGATGCCATCCCAGAACCGAAGCGTCGCCCCCATCGCAGCCGCCCAATCACTGACATAATCCAATCGGTAGGTGGTTCCGGTGGGATCAACGCGCGCGTTGTATTGATACTTCGCCAAAAGCCCAATTCCGAAATTCGGTGCGATGAAAGAAGGAAAGACTTGACCCTTCAGATGCCAATGATTGCCCTTCGTGCGATTGAGAATGTCGAGGAGCTTTTGAATGTCGAGAGCGCCCGAGTAGTTGTCGAGCGTCACAGATTCCGTGTTGGCGAAAGCACCGTGAAGCTCCGGATCAAACACGGTGAAGGTTAGATCGCGCAATCGCCCCAGGCCCGCGGGGTTCGTGAGGAGCGCCGTCTCATCGTTGACAACATTGACGTAGGCTCCACCCATCGACATCTGCCGTATACCTGTGTAAAACTCGTCGATTTCACCATTGAACATGTTCTCGGGGCGAGCGGTCTGCGCCGAAGCGTGATGCCCGAACACAAACACGTTGGCGACAAATAAAATGAGTGAGATGGACAGGCAAAGGAGCTTGGAAAGATCACGACGTCTTTCGTTACACGAACTGCCTTCACGCGAGCTGCATCTATTTGTTCCGAAAGATGAATTCGAAGCGTCGTCCATGACACCCCTCCTACCTGTCTCATTTCGGCACAAGTCATTGCCGACCTGAGTCCGGTCGCCGAATTTCTCGACGATCGTCGCGTGATTCAAAGAGATCCCGATGTTTCCCAACTCCACACGCCCCAACCCGTCTTCATTCTGTGTCCTCGAGCTCGACAATTTTCAACAAACTCGACCTCAAGATGAGACGCGAGATGGGAAGACTTGAAGTTCAGCGCTGAGCTCTTGAAAATGGAGAATGCGAGGTGAAAATGAGCGCAAGAAGCTTGAAGATTTTTGGAACAATTCTCGTCGCCACGGCCGGCTTACTCGGCTGCGAAAAGAATGATGACGTGAAACTCGCCGAGGCCCAAGCCTGTCTCGATACTGCGTTCAACTCCTCAGAGGCCGATCGCTGTTACAATTTGGTCGACGGGATTAACACGGAGAAAGCGAACTTGGTTCGTTGTTCATCGCATTTCATAGCACAGGGCTTCACTGGCCAACGATTTGCGAATGCCTTTCAGCGGCTCAAGGACAATCCGACCTCGGGAACAGATCCGATGGCCACCGTCATGACCTATCTCGTCTTCACCAATATATCGACCTCAATCCATACCAGCGACAATGCTGTCACAAATTGCACAGCCTCCGGGGTCCGCTCCATGCAGCGTCTTGCCACCATGGCCAAGCTCGCAACTTTTGTTGCGACAGCCGGCGGCGCCAACCTCGCGAACCTCAATCCATCGTCGGGAAGCTTTGACCAAAACGCAGTTGTAAATGCGATCACATCGCTGGCCGGCTCGGGCTCAGCGCAGGACAAAGAGAACCTCGGCAATATTGCCGTTCAAGTAAACACAGCGTATTGCAACGAGGGTTCGTCATTCTCAACGACGGAGATCTGCAAAAACTTGTCGAACTCCATCGCCTCAGCCGGCGGAAATCTGCAGACGATCGGGAGTCAGTTGCTGTCTCAGCTGCAGGCCCTCTAACTGATCTCGGTGACTGTTGAGAATGGGCTTTTGAGCTCGATAGGTCGACTCGACCCTACTTGATTGAGTCTCAGATTATTGGATTCGGCAATCTCGACAGCCTCAACATGTGCGACTTCGGTGACAAGATCATCATCCGCGATGGAAAACTGCCATGCATTGCCATCGAGCGCTCTCGATGTTTCTCTTGAGTGGGGCAAGACTTCACTCATTGGGGCGCTGTTCAATAGACTTTCTCGCTCGAAGCGCTCGAAATCGTGGCAAGTAAACTTCATTGTGAAAGAACCTAAAAATCTCTAAGTGTCTTCGAAGTCCTTGCATCGTCTTTGAGGTACACCAAGTCTGACGCGCGAGGCGAGAGACTTCATGGCGCATTTTAGTTGCGGTATGGTTGAAAGGAAATAGCTCGTCAAATCCCCCGGAGCGCAGCTCTCGTTTTGAATTCCTTCGGGGTCGCTTGGCTTTGAATTGTATATGTAAAAGACCCGGACAATTCTGACGAATCTGCGAGGCATACACCTTCCATTGATCCGTCATGATGACATCAGGTTTCAAATTAGAGTTCTCGGATAGTCGTTGGAAAATCCGAGCACGCATCGCCGATCGCTGGTTAAGGCGATGAACCCCAGCCCGCCGGGCACAAGCAGCCAGACGGCCCGTCGCCGGAGCCTCCGCGAGATCGAAGTCGATAATCTCTCGATCATGGCTCACCAACACACCAATCCAAGCCGGCTTCAGATAACTCTGCACGGTGGTACCCATCTCATCAAAGTAGAAATGACCTGAGATCTGACGCTGACTGCGGACAACTTGGTTCTCATTGGCACACCACCGCGCAGCAAGATCAAAGTGACGCAAAACAGTGCTAAATGCTGCCTGGCAATCCACAGCAATTCTCCGCAAAGATTTTCCGGAGCAGGCCTCGCGCACCATCACCTGCGCGAGATCTCTTCGCCTTGTACCGCGATATAAACAATCCGTAGCGCGACTGAAAGTGCGCCGACAAGTGAGACACTTAAACCTCGGCAATCGAACACCATCACAATTGCGCCAATAGCCACCCCAGGGGCGCACGCTTGACGACTTGTCACAAATTTGCCCCAAGGCATCTGAAAACCGCGAGGATTCTCCTTGGGGAGGGCGCTGAAGGCTGATCCTACAATGGGGGCATTCGATGATCTGGGTCACGATGTGTTTCGCAACCAAGAACACGACCAATCACAGGGCGATTTCTAGTTGAGTTGCAACAAGACTCGCGTCCAAATTTCGGACGCCTTTTAGCAACACTCAGCGAGACCAGTTCAAAAATCCAACGAAGCCTTCGCCATATAAACTCGGCTCGCCTTCGGACTACTGCTTGTTCCGACTTCGTTGGCATAGGTGACGAGATCCAATCGAAATAGTGCGAAGTCGCCGTTGAACCCGGCGGTAAAGTAGCCTTGATTCACGCCAGCGCGCCACCCTCCTTGCCACCACGATGCGACTTTCCATAAAAACTCGACCCCCAAATGTGTACCCTTCTTAACGGTGAAGTTCTCATGCCCAATATCCCGCAGGTCCGCAACAAAACGCGTGCGCCAGATCCACCAATCCGGCAATTCAAACATCGTCCCGACATCGAGACGTCGCTGTAATTTTGCGGGCTCGCGAGAGTTCCTATCAATCACGTGCATGTTAGTTTTGAAACCATAGTCGACGGCATTTCGAACCGTCGCTCCAACCGTCGGTTTAACGTACTTAATCCAAGACCAGAAGCCCGCCTTCGGAATGTTCGGCTTCCACATCCATCCTAAATCAAAGTCAAAAGTGAGTCCCTCACCGACATCTTCTTTCTTTAATAGGTTTGAATCGAAAGCCAGTTCGATCGCCGACAACGATTTATTATAGTAGGCACGGTAAATAGCCTTACCTGTTGCGCCTACACTCATCGATCCATCGGCGACATTCAATTTCCACCCACGTCCAAAGGCAATCGTCGTATCTTGATGAGCGACAACGGCGAGTTGGGGGCCGACCGTTTGATGAATTTCCATCTCCAAATTCAAATCGACGGGAATGACCGCAAGCGCCCAGCGAGGCCGCGCCCAGATCGCATGCAAAGCACCAACTCGCACAGAGTAGTGATTGCCATAGTTGGCCTCGAGCAAACTCACCATGTCGGCAATGTTGTTGGTCTTCGATGCGGCATCAATATCCGAGACAAGCTTTGGAACTTTGGAGTCAGCTCCAGCCTGCGCCAAGGAGAGGTTGACATGACTCTCCTTTAAGTTCGCCAACCCCGCCGGATTGAAAAACAACGCCGTGGCGTCGTCAGCCGCCGCGACAAATGCCCCACCCATACCCATCGCACGAGCCGAAATATAGTGCTGGTGAATAGAGAAGTCCTTGAAGTCTCCTACTGATGCATGAGCCAAACTCCCAGTGATCGCCTGCCCCCCACAAACCAGACCCATTATCGAAACGATCGCACTTCCAACACGCATAGAACCTCCGGAGACTCACCTCGGCTGACCCGTATTCTAAAAGTGTAGTCTGACCGATTTTCCAGAGATACACTACGACGAGGAGTTGTGACGTGCGTCGAACACAGGACCAAATATTCACCAATCTTTACGATGACCAAACTTTTCTGCCTTCCTCGGGAATTCGGCCTCCAACTCATCCTCTTCCACCTCAAAAGCTCAACACCGAACGAGCGCAGTTGACGATATACCTGTTTGTATTCTTTCTGCTGATCGGTCTATTGAGCACGTCTGAGGTCCAGGCCGCTCCCACCTCTCCAGATGTAGACGCTGCGACCTCGGCCCATTCCGAGCCCGAGTCGGCGACAAACGATGAAGTTCAGAGAGCTAAGGAACTCGACTGGACTATGCCGAAAGAAAGCGAGGAGAAACTGGCGGATCGAGCCACAGCTCGTGAGTTTTTCTATCATTTTCGCAAGAGCCTCTCGGCTATGGCTGGACCGGCCTACCGTACAGATGCAATCCAAGATCCGGACACTCAACTCAGCTTGAACTACTGGCAGCATCCAACAGATGGAGTGTCGCTGGAGGCAGGAGCAGATTTAATGAGCGATGGCACAGGCGCTCTCCACATTTCGAAGCGAGACAATCAAGGCCGTGGAAGGCTCAGAAGCTACTACAAATACGGACTCGCGATTCGAATTGTACCCAACGAACAACTCGTCACTTTTCTTAAGTTCCAAAATTGGCAACTGCGAGGTTCGGCTGGAGCTGAATGGCAATGGCCATGGGGCAAATCTTGGTCTCTACGGTCTGAGCTAGGAATCAATTTGAGCCAGGGTAGGATTCAAATCCCGATTCTCATTGGTGCCACCACCTCGTTCTAAGAGTCAGCGGTGCTTTGATATCAAAGCGCTCATTGTCATTTGGATCTCGACTGGCTTTGAGCTCCTTCCGAACTTTAGACGATTTCGGACCACCTGGCTCAACACCCAACGAGTGCAGTTAGAGAGAGGCCACCAAGCCCGCCACCCGCTCCTTCAACTGCTCCAGCGTGCCCGAATTGTCGATGAGAACTGTCGCACGGCGCACGCGTTCGGCTCGAGACACTTGCGCGACCATTCTCTTCTTCGCGTCTTCCGCATTCATTCCGGTACGTGCTCGCAGACGAGTAATTTGATCGATCTCCGGCAAATCCACGACCCAGATCGCATCAAAGTCAGCATCCATGTTTTTCTCAAACAGAAGCGGAACTTCATAGAATGCGACTCGCTCTCCACGTTGCTGCCATTGGCCTCTGAGACTTTGGGTGAGCTCTCGAACGCGAGGATGAATGATACGCTCCAAATCACCCCGTGCCGCCGCATCATTGAAAACGATTTTTCCAAGCGCGACTCTGTCGATTTCACCATCGGGGCCGACTGCTTGCGCGCCAAAACGACTCAAGATCTCGCTGTAAGCAGGTTGTCCCGCGCGTATCACATCATGTGCCAGTCGATCGGCATCAACGACTTGAAATCCGTGCTGCCGCAAAATGGCCGCAACACTCGACTTGCCGGACGCGATACCGCCGGTCAAACCAATCCACTTCATGGCAACTCCAAACCAACGTTGAGCAAATTCCCTATGCACCCATTCGGCCTTATGTGAGCCGCCGCGGTCACCCCACGATCGCTTTCAAGTCGTCATCTACCCCTCGACCATCGACAAAAGTCGAGTTCGATTCTGGCCTCTGGTCCAGCCGGACGCGCCCACTGCCAATTTCATTCAAGCCTGCGCTGAGATTGGCCGAAAAACAATTGTGAAAGAGCCGTCATCATTTCGGGGAGCTCTGTGAACTACGAAGTCTTCGGCAAATATGTGCTACTCGAGAAACTCGCCATGGGTGGAATGGCCGAGGTTTGGCTTTCGCGTAGCATCGGCTCGTCAGGTGTTGGCAAGTTTGTCGCCGTAAAGCGAATCTTGTCCCAGTTCTCTGAGCAGCCAGAGTTCATCGAGATGTTCCGGGAGGAAGCGAACATCGCGATCAATCTACAACATGCGAACATCGTCACGATCAACGAATTCGGTGAGGAAAAAGCCCAATTCTACATCGTCATGGATTTGGTGAATGGTCGAAACCTCAAGCAGATCCTCAACAAGGTGAAAACCAGCAACGTTGCTCTATCGATTGAGCACATCGTCTATATCTGTAAAGAGATCGCGGCAGGTCTTGACTACGCTCACCGCTGTATTGATCCCAAGACGGCGAAGCCGTTAAACATCATCCATCGCGATATGTCACCTCACAACGTCATGATCTCATTCGAAGGCGAAGTGAAGGTGGTCGACTTCGGGATTGCGAAGGCCGAGACGCAAGTTGAAGCAACACGTGCCGGAACGCTCAAAGGTAAGTTCGGCTATATGTCTCCCGAACAAGCCGATGCTCAGCAAGTCGACCAGCGCACGGATATCTTTTCGTTGGGCATTATCATGTGGGAACTCTTGGCCAACGATCGATTGTTCGTTGGCAAAAACGAAATCGAGATTCTTCGCAAGATCAAAGACTGCAATATTCAGCCTTTACGAAAGCTCAATGCCACAGTCCCACCCGAGCTTGAGAAGATCGTCGCGAAATCGCTCGCGAAAGATCGCAATCTTCGCTACCGAAACGCAGATGACTTCCATCGGGATCTGCATAAGTTTCTCAACGTCAAGTATCCTGACTTCTCGAAGGCCGACTTCGCGAAGTTTCTAAAAAACCTATTCTCGAAAGAGATCGAAGACGTCAGCCGCAAATTGCTTGATTACGCGAAGACAGATTTTTCTCAATACGTTTCCGTATCACCGACCGCAAGTTCGGCAGCAGCGGACAAAACGACTGTCAGCACCTCAGTTACCAGCACACAGCACACCAACCTTAAAGACGGTCCCGCTGCAACGGAAAGCTTGGATGTTCAATCAAATGGCAAAGTGAATATCATCGAGGCCAGGAACGACAAAGTCGAAGCCAAAAATCTGCGTATGGATGGCGCTGTCGCAAATGTGGCGAACTCCTATTCGAGCTCCCGCTCGGCGACCGCCAATGTTGGCGGCACTCGCAGCATTAGTCCCTATGGCACAAACGCGGCCTACGGCGGCACTTACAATGGCACCTACAATGGCACACGTTCAAAGGCATCAAACAGCTACGGTCAGCCGAGTTCAGGCTACGGTGGTCTCGTGGTGATTCTGTTGGTGCTCGGCGTTTTGATTGGCGGCGGCGTTTTCTATGTGAATGACCCGAAGCAGTTCAACAACGTGATCTCAAAGTTTCTCGGCTCGGGTAGCAACATGAGTACCACCCAAGATTCTCGACCCACGAGCCCCACGGATCCGAATCGAACCGAGTTGACCTCGACGACACCGGAACGGATCTCACAGGTCGCGATCACATCCGACCCCTCTGGAGCCGAGGTTCTTATCGATGATCAACCCAAGGGCGAGATCACACCGACAACGATCAAACTCCCCGAAGGCAAAAAGGTCAAACTGACCCTTAGAGCCCCAGGGTACCTTGAGCACTCACAAGAGTTTTCGGTCCAACCGAATCGAATGTCGGTCCGAGCGGCTATGAGTCGCATTCGCGTCGGATATCTTGAAGTCGCCATCATGGGCGCAGGACAACTGACGATCAACGGGGAGTCCGTACAAGCGCAAAACGGACGCATCACTGTGCCAGCTGATACGAAACTTGTCGTCTTGGTGCTCGATCCGGTGACTAAATCTGGCGATGAGGTCCACTTACAGGTCGCCGAAAATGCCAGCCGTCGCGTGACGCTGATCCCTCGGCAGTCCTTCAAGCCTCGCGTCCTACCCTAACCTAAGCTTTCTAGATACAAGTCGCCGATTCCGAACGCGTTTGTACGAACGTCAACGCTGGGCGAAGTGTTGAGTCGCCCCCCAAAATCGGGCACACTGACCCGCATGACTGATACAGTTGTCCGACGCTTTCTTGACACCGCCGATCGTCTTCAAAACAAGGTGGCCGTCAGCACCTGCCGCAATGGCCGCTGGATGGATCTACAATGGAAAGACTATCTCGAAATGGTACAATCCATTGCCGCCGGCTTAAAATCTCTCGGCGTTGAGCCCGGCGATCGCGTCGCGATTCTCGCTCAGACTCGACTTGAATGGGCGGCTTTTGATCTCGCCATTCTCGGCATCGGGGCGATTACGGTGCCGATTTACCCTTCTTCCACAGCCATGGAAGTTCAGTTCATACTCCAAGACAGTGAAGCGAAAGTTCTCGTCATTGAGTCCGCAGGAACTTGGTCGAAGTATCAGGCATCTGTACACTCACAGAGTGCTCACTCAATGAACATAGATACCCAAACGACCAGGTCGTCGTTGCAAGCACTGGTCTGCCTAGATAGCGGAAAAATGAGAGGTGACAATACGTTCCCGTCGCTTTCGCTCGAGCAGTTCATGCAAAGCGGCGCCGCTGTTCGGCAGCGTCAACCCAACTTCTTCACAGAAGCGGCGCAAAAGCTGAGCGTCGATCAGATCGCGACAATCATTTACACTTCAGGGACAACGGGTCGGCCGAAGGGTGTGGTGCATGCGCATCAACAAATCCTCAGCGAAGTCGTGGAGGCCTTTCCTCTGCTCGGCGTTTCCTCACAAGACGTCGCTCTCACGTTTTTGCCATTTGCTCATGTTCTGGGCCGCATCGAGATTTGGGGACAAGCTGTTGTCGGACATCGAATTGCATACGCCGAATCCATCGAGCGCATCAAAGATAACCTGATGCAGGTCAAGCCGACGGTGATGATTGGCGTTCCACGAATTTTCGAAAAAATCCACGCTGGCATTCAAGCCCAAGCAGACATTTCTCCGATCCGACGCAAGGCTTTTAACTGGGCCCTTTCCGTTGGACGCGAGGTCAGTCGCTGCAAGCAAGAAAAGCGGAGCGTTTCTCTGCAAACTGCGGCGCAATACTTGGTGGCCCAACGACTCGTCTTTCAAGCCTTACAAGATCGTCTCGGAGGAAGACTGCGTTTTGCCGTCAGCGGAGGAGCGCCGCTGAGCCGAGAGATTGCAGAGTTCTTTCACGCCGCCGGACTCTTGATTCTTGAGGGCTATGGGTTGACCGAAACCACGGCCGCTATTTGTGTCAACACGCCCTTCGACTACAGTTTCGGCACGGTGGGTAAACCCGTTGGCGAGGTCAAAATCAAAATCGCGGATGACGGAGAGATCCTCGTCAAAAGCAAAAAAGTCATGAAAGAGTACTACAAAAATCCCGAAGCCACTCGAGAGGTCTTTGACGGAGAGTGGTTTAGAACCGGAGACATTGGCGAGTTTACGGAATCGGGACATCTCAAGATCACGGACCGCAAGAAAGATTTGATAAAGACTGCTGGAGGAAAGTACGTCGCTCCTCAGCGCTTAGAATCACTTCTCAAACTTTCTCCCTTCATCTCGAATGCCCACATTCATGGCGATCAGCGAAAGTATTGTGTTGCGCTTCTCACGGTAGCTGAGGATCACCTTCGACGCTGGGCCAATGAACAAAACCTTCAGGCGAAATCTGGCACGCATTTACTGGAGGAGATGATCGAACATCCGAAAGTAAAGGATCTCTTTCGCCGTGCTGTCGCAGAGGCCAACGCACAGTTGGCGAGTTTTGAATCCATCAAGAACTTCGCCGTGCTACCTCGAGACTTTACGATCGAAAGTGGGGAGCTCACACCATCTCTCAAAGTTAAGAGAAAGATCGTTGATGAGCGCTATCGAGATCTCATTGACTCTTTATACTAGGAGCATCGGTCGAGAAGACGTATTGAGCGCCAAGCGCGCAGCTCAATACGGAAGGTAGATTCGAAGCTGGGTGCCGATGAAAAGGCCACCTAAGTTCACGGATCGTCGCTCACCATTATTCAGCAAAAGATCCGCTCCGGCCGCATAGCTCCCCGACAAAGTCGTCATGGATTTTGAGGCCTGTAAGCTTGATGCTTGAACATGTCGATACCCAAGATCCATCCCCAAGGTGACCGTATCTGTGAGCAAAAACTCACCGCCCAAGTAGGCCTTATAGGCGATACCCCCACCGCTGCCCTTCTCCGAGTAAGTTTCTGAAACCCCTGGATAGGCCGTGAGCCCAGCAGGAGTCATGCGGTACTCGTTGTCAACATTGACCAAAGCATAGCCTCCACCGACCCCCAGATGCAGACGCGACTCCACCCCGACAGCAAGTGGAATTTCAATCGCTCCCATGGGCACGATTGCTGATACTTTGGAGTCCAAATCAAGAAGCTGGGCACCCGATGCGTCGTTTCCCTTTACGCCCGTCATGGTCTGACCAAAAATGTATTCGACGCCAACTCTCAAAACGAAGGCCTGTACGTTGAGCGTGACGCCCAACTCACCACTCGTGTTCTGCTTCACAGTTTCAGCAAAGAAAGTCGACGCACCCGACGATCTTCCATAGGCTGAGTCGCTGAGATTCGAGATGCCATATGTGGCCCCCACATACGGCGCGATCACCTCGCGCGCCATTTCAAATCGCCTCGCATCCGCCGCCTCGCCAAAGAACATAGCTGCGGCGATCCCTAATCGGACTATGGCGCGGCGAGATTTCGCCTGAGCGGGAGCTCGTGTCGTTGCGACCCGCTCGCGAGTCAGCTCGCAGTCGGACCGATCATTTGACCCAGGTCTTGGTTGGGGTAAATTCACGGCCGCTCCTTGGATTGCGATGGGGCTTCATCATGAGGTAAAGAGGCCTTGATGGCTGTCGACTTGCTCTCTGAAGAATTCTCTGTCGTCCATGCGATCCGCAAGCTCGAATCCATCTCCATCAACTTCAAACTCGCTTCTTGAGGGTTGTTCCTGCCACGAACTTGAGAGTCAGCCAATTCAAGCCAAATCACCAGCGTGGAGTCTGCGGGATCAACGCGAATACCCGCAGCCTGCCAGGGCACCCCGACCAGTTTCAAACGCGCGACCTCTCGCCGAAATGTGCTTTCATCCACAGCGGATCCCAGTCCCGGAAAGCTCAGCAACAGTCGGCGTCCTTGGCGATCAAGACTCGCTTGGTAGTAAGGCAAGCTTCCGCGAAGAGGCCGAAGCTGCGTATCGACAAAATCAAATTTCAATTCTTGTTGATCCACGAGGGCGCTGACACCTTGCCAGCGCAAAAGCGCTTGAGCTCTTCCCCCGCTGTGAACCTCCCCTTTGCGCAACTCAACCGGAGTTCCACGGCCCAGGGACTTGTGCCCGGCCTGAGGGCGAATCTCGGATCGAGCTGGACTTGCCAAAGCGTTGTATGGGCCAACTAAGGCCGCGACGAGGAGAAAGATCCGAAGCCTGATGCGAACGCCATGGCATCTCGTAGGGAGTGACTCCGCAACACTCAACGACTTCATTTGGATTGGAGCCAAAATGCCCATTCACGCCTCCACCCTGAAATGCCTTCAAGTCGGCTCTGGGGTCGATCTTGCGATTTTCCTCAGGAACGCTCCTTAATCGCAAGCTAAAGCCGCAACACCCAACGAGATCACTTTAGGGAACGCGCACGAATTTCGCAGACTTCCCGCCCGTAACGGCATCCTGAGTTAAAGATTCGTTGGAAAGCACTGAACTGAGCCGTCGCACAATGTTCCCAGCCCGAAATCGTCGGGGAGAACCGAGGAGACCCAGATCATGAACCAGATGATGAAAAAGACCATGAAGCTGAATGGTAAATTGATTCATAGGCAGCAGGGATCAAGCCTTCTCGGTCGCCTCGTGACGGGACTATGTCTGTCGATGAAGCGCGGTGGCACTCCCTCGTCCTCAGAGCATCGAATGTTGATGGCAGATCGAACTCGTACACCCCATTCGCGGCCATTTGTGGTGTTCAGTATGACTCTCGCACTCTTGTTGGGCGTACTGGCCACGGGATGCGGCAGCAAGGACGGTGGATCGCCGGCTCCGTCAAACGTGGCGACAACGCCACCTCCGGACGTGCAACCGTCTTCGACTTGCGCCCAAGGACAAACACTACCCAACTTTTACGCTCAGCCCATTTCCTACTACGGAGGAATTCCCTACTCAGGATGGTATGCTCGACACGGCTATCCGACGGGCACTGTGGTTCAAACCGTAGCGCCCCAGCCGCCCAACTTTTGTAACTGCCCCTCTGGCTACGTCGCCGTTTGCGACGGTCAAGCGGGACTCACTTGCGTTCCTCACCAAGGTTTTCGCCGCTACCACGTCGCATGGTTTGCTTGGTCCACGCACGGATTTCAATTTCATGGTTACGCAGGTTACGGCACGGCCAACCCGCAAAGTGGCTTCTGGGGTGGAGCTCCCGTCGGCGCTCACATCGGCCCGCACGGAGTCGTAGGTCAGAGCGGAAATCTGGCGTGCAACAATCAGATCGGTGTGACTTGCCAAGTGGGATCGAACTCTTGCGGCACAGGTTCTTTCTGCGCTCCGATTCGACCGGGCGCAAGCCTCGGCATTTGCACACGTTGAGGCCGCAGCACGATGGATGTCGAACTCGACAGACCCAACATTCAAAAAGGCTCAAACTCGCTCAGGTCCTGGGATCGCGTTTCGCCCCGTCGCCGCCCCCCCTCAGCTCTCAGCCTGCGACCATCGTCTCAGCTGGAGCTCCAGTCCCAGGGCGACGGAGCCTCTCCGGGGCCCCGCACCGCCGCTTTCGACCTTCGGACGGCTCTCGCCGAGCAGGCCGAAAAGCACCTTCCCCTCATTCGCCTGGGAGCCGAACTTGTCTCGGCAGCCTTGATTTCGCTGATCTTTCTTCTGGTCCTCAAAGGCCTGCTTCTGACACTCATTGGCGAAGGCTTGTGACTTCGCGCATCGAAGCTGAACTCCCAGCGAAAGTCGCTGGGCGCTGAAGCACTCCATCGGGTAAACGATGGGCATGACGACATCACATTTCGGCGCCTTTTTTAAAGTTTCCCCCCATCCCGATCAAGCGACGGACTTTGGACAAATCCAAACCTCGAATTTCTTGCCCGCAATTGAGCACGGCATTGAAGTCGCGAAAGCGCGACTGCAAAGCATCAAGGCCGACAGCTCGACCCCCAACTTTCACAACACCGTGTTGGCCATCGAGTCAGCGACCGAGGAGCTCGAGCAAGTCAGCGGTGTGTTTTTCAATTTGTTGGGTGCTCTCAGCGACGACGAAATGCAAAAGCTCGCTAAACAGATTTCTCCGAAGCTTGCAGCTTACAACAGTGATCTCTTGCTCGATTCCGAACTGTTTCAACGTGTGAAAAGTGTATGGGACGCACGCGATCAAGTTAACCACGGATCATCTATCTTGAGCGGAGAAGAGCGACAACTCACCGAGAAAGTCTACAAGCGTTTCGCTCGCAATGGCGCCCTCCTGACCGGCGAAAAGAAAGAGCAACTGCGCGCTCTTGATCAGGAGCTTTCGAAACTTTCTCCCGAGTTCAGCGATAACGTTCTTAAGGCGACGAACAGTTTTGAGATGCATTTGACCGATACCGCCGAACTCGAAGGCCTACCCGAATCGGCGATCGACGCCGCTGCGGAAGCCGCCAAAGAGCGTGGCAAGTCGGGTTGGGTCTTTACACTTCATCAACCGAGCATTTCACCCTTTCTCGCCTACTCGTCTCGACGCGAGCTCCGTCAAAAAATGTGGTTGGCCTATAATGCCCGCGCGCTGGAAACCAATCCGGCGCTCGTGCAGCGGATCGTGCAATTGCGCCATCAGCGCGCCCAACTGCTGAGCTACAAAACGCACGCCCACTTTGTGCTCGAAGAACGTATGGCCGAGACTCCCGAGCAGGTATCGAGCTTCCTCTCGCGCTTGCTCCTCAAAGTGAAACCGGCGGCCGAACGCGACCTGGCGGCCGTCAGAACTCACAAGAAAGACGTAACGGGAGATGACGGCTTCATGCCCTGGGACTACGCCTACTGGAGCGAAAAGCTGAAGATGAAACTCCACGACTTAGATGACGAACAGCTTCGTCCGTACTTCAAGCTGGAGAACGTCATCGCAGGCGTCTTTGAACATGCGCGCCGCTTGTATCGCATTGAATTCCGCGATCGAAACGACATCCCTGTTTATCACCCGGAGGTCAAAACTTACGAAGTGGTGGAAAGCGGTACGGGACGACACATCGGCCTATTTTACGCGGACTTCTTTCCTCGAGCTTCCAAGCGCTCGGGCGCATGGATGACTTCATTCCGCGAACAAGGTTTGTTCCAGCACATCGCCGCGAACAAAGTTCTGCGGCCTCACGTGGCGATTGTGTGCAACTTCACCAAACCCACTGCGACACAGCCTTCGCTCTTGACTCTCGACGAAGTCAAAACGCTTTTCCATGAATTCGGACATGCTCTGCATGGATTGCTGAGCGATTGCCGCTACGTCACTCTCGCTGGAACGAATGTACATTGGGACTTTGTCGAACTCCCCTCGCAAATCATGGAGAACTGGGTCACTGAGAAGGAGTCGCTCTCGCTCTTTGCGAAGCACTATCAAACCGGCGAGGTTATGCCCGACGAGTTGATCGAAAAGATTCGCAAAAGCTCCCAATTTCAGGCTGGCTACTTCGCACTTCGCCAATTGAACTTCGCACTTCTCGATTTGGCGTGGCACACAGTTGACCCCAACAGCATTCAGGATGTCGTGAGCTTTGAACGCTCGGCAACTGCCGGCAGTGCTCTCTTCGCACCGATTGATGGGACCAGCACTTCGACCGCATTTTCCCACATTTTCGCGGGCGGATACTCAGCAGGTTATTACTCCTACAAATGGGCCGAAGTTTTGGACGCCGATGCGTTTGAGTACTTCAAAGAAAAAGGCCTCTTTGATCAGGAGGTGGCGCGAGCCTTTCGTGATCACATCCTCAGCCGAGGTGGGACAGAGCCACCTATGCAGCTCTACAAAAAGTTTCGCGGCCGAGAGCCGGACCCTGACGCTCTACTTCGACGTGACGGCTTGATTTGAATCTCAAGCTGAGTTGATGTGAAGACTGAACTCGCCTCGAGTCGATACCACTCAAGTCGATGTGGATGACACGTCGGCTTCACTCAGGCGAGCTGCGGTCCAGATCTCGTCGTTGGGAAATCGCAGGTAGGAAATAGTCAGTGGGAAGTCGCAGGTGGGAAATTTATCGGTTTAGACTCTCGGGAGCCAAATATGCGCGGTAAGTTGACAGCTAAGTCCTCAGCGAAATCTTTAGCTCGCGCTCAATCCGCCCTACCTTCGACGCTAAAGAAATCGAGCCGTAAGGACGAACCGCGCTCCGTCGGGATTCTACATCGTCCGAACTCGCCAATGGCCGTGAAGAAAGCTGCGGAAGTCACCCGATGGCTGAAGGACCGAGGCCACAGCGTTTATGCGGCGCCCGGACAAAAGATTTCTCGCGATATTCCCGCCCTCGATTCAAAAAAAATGTCGCAACTGGACCTCATGCTGGTGCTCGGGGGAGACGGTACATATTTGGGAGCCGTTAGACTCATTGGCGAACGCAGCATACCAGTTTTCGGCGTGAACATGGGTTCGCTGGGCTTTCTGACCGACACGAGGGTTGAAGATCTCTTTCCCCGCCTCCAAGCAGCGCTGGAGGACCGCCTTCAGCCGCAAATGCGCTCCCTGCTCTCCGTCGAAGTGAGACGTGGCCGAAATCGACTCTCTCACCAGATCGCCTTGAACGACGCTGTCGTCGAACGAGGGTCGATTACGCATTTGATCAATATCGATCTACACTCCGAAAATCATCTCGTGGGCAGCATCAAAGCCGACGCCTTAGTCATTGCAACACCGACAGGATCCACGGCCTACAACCTTGCCGCGGGTGGACCGATTCTCCACCCTGAGGCTCGCTCGATTGTCGTGACGCCGGTATGCCCCCATGCACTGACCTCTCGGCCCTTGATCTTTCCCGATCACCAATCGCTTCGGCTCAAAGTTCAGAAGAGTCATCACAAGGCCATACTGACGGTCGATGGGGTTCGATGTGGTGAACTGACGGATCGAGATGAAGTTTGCATCACTCGGCACGCCGTCGATCATGTGGCGTTGCGAGATCCAGATTTCAATTTCTTTTCGCTGCTCAGAGAGAAACTGAAGTTCGGCGAACGCGCCTGAACTGAACGAGAGACCATTGGGTCTCAACCGACTTAAGGCCGAGGGAGGACTTATGTTGCAGGAATTGCGGGTGCGCGATTTTGCGATTATCGAAGATATTCAGATCGGATTTCGTCCAGGTTTGAATATTCTCAGCGGCGAAACGGGGGCAGGAAAGTCGATTCTACTGAAGAGCCTGGCGCTTCTCATGGGCGACAAGGCCGATGCATCGGCCGTGAGAACAGGCACCGACCAAGCTGTCGTGGAGGGCAGCTTTGACCTCCAATCACGGCCTGATGTGCGCAGGCGACTGGAATCGATGGGTATTGAGTGCCCCGATGCGATCATGGTGGTTCGTCGTGTGGTGGGCGCTTCGAGTAAAGCTAGAGTTTACATCAATGGGGCGCTTTCGACGTTGAGTGCACTTCGCGAAGTTGTCTCACCGCTTGTTGAGGTCACAGGCCAAGCTGTTCCGCTGATCGAGATGACGGGGCAGCACGACAATCGGCATCTTTTGTCGCGGACCTATCATCTCGAACTGCTGGATCAGTACGCCGGCACAACAGCTCTCCGCCAAGAACACGCGTCTTTGTGGCGTGAGACGCAGGATCTAATTCGTGAGATGGAGACGATCCGCGCTTCGGAGCGCGAGCGCGCTCAGCGCCTAGATTTTTTGGTTTTCCAGCGTGATGAAATTCTGGCTTGCGAACTTTCCCCTGGCGCTGAAATCGAAATCGAATCTGCCTCTAAGCGTATCAAACATGCCGCTCGCCTCACGGAATTTGTACAAATGTTCGAATCCGCGATCGAGGGTGAAGACGACAATATCTCGACTCGACTCTCACGCTTGATTTCTCGAGCTCACGAGCTTCGCGGTCTCGATCCCTCGCTACCAGAACGCGTTTCAGGTCTTGAGACAGCGTTGTCACAAATTCTTGATGTTGCGGCTGAGCTTCGCGACTATGCGTCGAGTCTCGATCTCGACGCCGAGGCTTTGGATCGAGCCGAAGAACGCCTGTCCCGACTTCGTCAATTGCAAAAAAAGTTCGGCTCGACAGCCGAAGAAATTCTTGCGGCTCTCGAGCACATGCAAAATGAAATCGGCGAGTTACAAAGCAGCGACTCGCGCCTTAAGGCCCTCGCTGAACGTGAACGTGCGCTCGAGCAACGACGGGTGGAACTTGCCGTCGAGTTACATCGACGACGTTTGGAAGCTGCGACTTTGTTTGCGCGCGAGACCAACGAAGAACTTTCCGAGCTCAACATGAAGGGCCTAGAGTTTGTCGTTGAAATTGTTCAACTCGATGAGCCGTTGGCGAGCGGCGTATCGGCCGTGGAGTTTATGACAAAGACTTCAATGCATGAGCCAGCTCGCCCTCTCGCCAAAACAGCATCGGGCGGTGAACTGTCGCGGATCTTATTGGCGATCAAACAGGTCGTCGGCGTCGGACAGTTTCCTCGAACTTATCTCTTTGACGAGGTCGATACAGGCGTCAGCGGTGAAACTGCAGAGAAAGTTGGACGACGCTTGCGCTCGATCGCAGCTGGACAGCAAGTCATTGGCGTCACGCATCTTCCGCAAGTCGCAGCGATGGGCGAGGCCCACTTTTTCATCGCGAAAGACCTCTCTGAAAAACCCTCAATATCGAGCGCGCAATCCGGTGCGACAAGGATCGCTCGAACACGCGTCACCGAGCTGGACGGCCAAGCTCGCATTCGGGAAATTGCTCGTTTGATTTCAGGCGAGAAGCTCAACTCCACATCCATGGCCCACGCTGAAACTCTCTTGAGTGACGCCGCCCGCGCGGTGATGAAATCCACCTCCGGGAAATCCAAAGAGAATACCAGCCATCACCTCGCGCAACGTTCGACTGGGCAAAAGCCTGTGGAAAAAACCAAGCTCGAAGCCATGGGCTCGAAAGCCTCAGGCGCTCAGCGCCCTAAGGTCGAAAATGGCTCAGGCCGCAAGCAGGCGCTGAAGAAGCCCAACGCAACTCGCTAAATCGAGATTGAGTATAGGGTGGGATTTGAGTGGGGCCGGGTCAAGCTCACCCCGTGTGGACCTGAAGGCGAATCCACCTCTTGAAGCGCCCCGAACGCTCGCTCGAGAAGCATGGGCTGGCCAAATTTCGCATCCCGTGCTTGCGACCCTAAATCGCAACCCGAGCTCGCAGCCAGAACTCGGAATCACTTGTCACCGTCCGGCTCCGCCGTTTTCGATCTTGAGCACTCTCCACGAGAGCCGCTGAGAATGCCTGGGCCTTTATTCGGATTCAATTCACAAGAGCTAAGACTCAAATCTCTGACTTCCGGCACAGCCACTGAAACTTAATATTCGGTACATATTCAGAACGACGTACGTGTGCGTTTTTCATTGCTCTCACATCAAGATTTTGTCAGCGTAGCGGCTCGTTTTTGGATCGTGTTTGCAGAGTGATCTTGAGGGTGAAGATGGCAGGCTCCGGAACTGAAAACTCGACGCCGATCTCGAGCTCAAAAACTCCGGCTCAAACTCATGCTCAAAGTCATTCGAAAGATCATTCTCAACAAGATCATTCGCAATACAATTCACATTACGATTCATCAACTGATGCGCGCGCCAAAGCTCATCCCTTGGCGAACATTCAATCGCCTACACAATTTGATTCGCCTCTGGAACTCGATGCGTATCTGACCGAGGTCGACACGCGTCGGACGTCGCGAGATGCCCGAATGGATTCCTCGGATGAGATGCACATTGGCCTTGTCGGCATTGGCCTCCAAAGTGCTCGTTTTCAATCTGGCATTTATGCTTACCGAAGCGGTGACTATGTTTCCGCGCAACAGATCTTTCAGCGATTGGCCGAAACGGCGGTCCGTCAGGGGCAGAGCAATCTTGAAATCGAGTGCCAAAGCTATTTGCTGAGGGTTCTTGCTGAGCGCGAAGAATTTGATGCGATTCACAGCTTGCGCGAACGCTTGGAGAAGCGCCTGTCAGCCAAGGCCGCAACGCAAGGCCTTGATCTCAAACTCAAGGCTCGCGCTCTTTACGTGTTGGGTCTCTGCTCGGTGTATCAGCCCGACTCGCACGACGAGGCGATGAGCTACTTTCTACAATCGATTCAAGCCGCCATAGAATCGGGTGATCGCGGAAGCCTCGCTTGGCCGCTCTATGGGGCTGCAACTTTGTTGTATGCACGTGAGCGCTACGATGACGCCCTCAAAGAGCTCGCGAAACTCAACACCTTGATGCAGCTTTGGCCTGTGCCGGAGCTCGCGGCTTCCGTTCCCCTTTTGCATGCCTTGATTTTGAGAAATTTGGGACAATATCCAGCAGCATTGGAGCAGGCCTGGGCGGCCTTCCAACAGTTGAAAACTTCGCCCAATCTCGTTCTCTATCTCCAGACGCTCATCGCGCTGGGACACATACACGAAAAAATGGGTTCATTGACTGAGGCCGCGCTTTATACAGAGCTCGCCTACCGCGGAGTTAAGGCCCAAGAGTTTCCACGTGTGGCCAGATTGGCCGAAGAAAATCATTCGCGAATTCAAGAGTTGCTCAAGCAAACCGCCGCTTCTCCGAGCAGCTACGATTTGCGCGTCGATTTGGTTTCAGGAGTTCTGCAGGAATCCAAGCGGGGCGAAGTCCGGTTTGAGGGTCAACACGTTCTTCGCGACCTGCTCCTCTGCTTGATCCGCGCACGCGGTCGCACGGTGAGTAAAGAGGAACTGGTCGCTCATGTATGGGATCAGCGGTACTCAGCTACGCTCCACGACAACAAAATTTATGTGAATATCAAACGCCTTCGTCGCGCCCTCGAGAGCGATGGAGGCCTCGAATACATTCTGCGCGGCAAAACAGGATACTACTTGAATCCCAAGGCCCGCGTGCTTTTGATTGAAGCAAAGCCTGAGGACCCAACACGATGACAACAAATGCACCCCTAACAAAGATCAACTCGCCGACGTCAACGCTGGCGTCGAATCACTCTCGAATCAAAGTTCGTGCTCTGAAATTGGTCTTAGCGCTTTTGGCTGGTTTGCTCGCCCTCACGCTTTGGGCAGAACCGGCTTCAGCCTGTCGGGATTGCCCCTTCCCGATTCGATTGGAAGATGGCATTTACGAAATGCCGGGCGGAAACGCACAGATCTGGATGGAGACACGACGTCTTACGAATGGCCGGGCGGAAACTTGGGTGGCCTTGATCGATTCTCGGACAGGGTACACTTTGGCCGAAGGATGGGTTCGCCATGCCTATTCAGATCGTCGCTTGTCACTGAAGCTCGACGACTTCATGGGCGGCGGTGTTCGACTTGAAATCTTTTGGCAAGACGTATGGAAACAGCAGATTCGAGTCCGAATGGCCTGCATAGCACCCCGTTGCAACGTGCAGCAAAAATACATGCGCTGAACCGGGAGAAAGACTGAAAACTGCGAGCGTTCAACTGTGATCTTTGCTCACTCGCATTTCGGCGAAGCCTTAAGTTGCTCAAGCCCCCCCCAAATCAGACATGACCCGATTCAAATATGACCCAACTCAGACATGATTTGATAAGCTATTTACCGAGGGCCACCGGACCAAGTGACCCAACGCCAGCCGGTTGAGGTTGCAGCCGTCTGGATCTCGGTCCTCAGCTCAAGGACTTGGACATCCTCGATCCGACTCCGACGGTCAGCCCCGGGCCAACATCCCAGGTTGATCACTCGCACAGACTTTCCCGATGGCTTTTCAGATGATGTCACATGGATCTGCTCATCGATTCGCACATGCACATGACCGGAAATCAGCACGTCAAACTCTTCGTCCTGCCAAACCCTCTGCGTGTGATCCAAGACCATCTTCCGAATTTGCACCTCATCGCGATACATCACCACACTCGATGTCCACTTTCGACTCGCTCGACTCATCGAGCGACCGATCGTTTCGGTCACCGCGCCCGGAAGAGCATAGGCCGCCCAAGCCATAAACGGCGTGCGTAAGAATGCTCGCAAGCGAAGATAACCGCGATCTTCGGGATTCATTTGGTCACCGTGCTCGATCCGCACACGCCATCCAGCCAAGTCGATCAGTTGCGGTTCAACGTGCACCTGAGCACCCAACTGTTCTCGCCAGTAACCAGCTAAATGCAAATCGTGATTGCCTTCAAAGTAATGAATCGCGACACCGAAATCGCGAAGTTTGGCCAGCCTCGACAGAAGTGGGGCGTACTCCTGAATGAAGTGCTGATGAGCTCCTACCCAAAGATCAAATATGTCTCCGAGTAAAAACAAATGCGTGAGCGAGCCGACAGCGATCTCTTGATCCAGACGCTCCGTCAAGAGCTTGAGCCGCTCGTCCTGAGCACCTCGCAGATGGAGATCTGAAAGAAAAATTGCACGCATCGACATCAGCCTAGCACGAAGAGAGGACCAAGGTGGACTTGATCTTGTCCGATCCCTCCATCCGAATACCGATGACGGGCGGCCGTCATAAACCGAACACAAAACCAAAAAATAAAACCCAGATC